>CAVPTY010000116.1:0-29566 GCA_963708655.1 uncultured beta proteobacterium | reverse complement strand
CGTCTGACAGAATCAGCCCCGAGGGGAGTACTCCTGCGCTGCGGTGTCGTCATCACGTCGTCCGTCATCGGACGACCGGTGCTGCGGGTCTGCGCGACGTTTGCGCCGGCGGAAGAGACCTCGGCCGTTGATCGACGACCGGAGGCTCCAACGATATGAACGTGTCCGCACTCGAGTGGGGCATCACCCTCGCCGTCACCCTGGGCGTCCTGCTCGTGGATGTGCTGGTATTCGGCCGACGGCCACATGAACCGTCCACCCGGGAAACATCCATCGCGCTGACGTTCTACGTCGGCCTGGCGGTCGCCTTCGGCATCTGGACCTGGACATTCCACGGCAGCCAGTTTGGCGTCGAATTCTTCGCCGGTTGGCTCACCGAGTACAGCCTCTCGGTGGACAACCTGTTCATCTTCCTGATCATCATGGCCAGCTTCAAGGTGCCCAGGATCTACCAGCAGCAGGCCTTGCTCGTCGGCATCATCCTGGCGCTGATCTTCCGCGGCATCTTCATCGCGCTCGGCGCGGTGGCCATCGAGCGGTTCTCCTGGGTGTTCTACATCTTCGGCGCGTTCCTGGTGTACACCGCCATCAAGAGGGCCGAGGCCTGAGTGAAGTGTCGGTGAGGAGTGCGGTAAGTCGGGCCGAGTCGCACCCGTTCTACGAGCAGCTCGGCTACGAGCGAGTAAAATCGCAGCACGTGTATCGCAAGCGGTTGGCGACCGCAGGTGCGGCCTGACAGGAGATGTGTGTGACCGCAGTCGAGAAGTACTTCTTCACTCCCCTCTACTTTCCCCGCAGCGCCTGGGCGATCCTGGGTTGGTGGGAGTCCCGGCGGCCGCTCTTTAACCTGTGCGTTGGCGGGGCTGGCCTTGTCGACGAGGGCCGTGTAGCGGCGGATGACGCCGCACGCCTCCAGTTCCTTGACCCGCTTCCAGCACGGCGTGCTGGACAGGCCCACGGCCGTCGCAAGCTGCTGCACCGTCTGGCGCGAGTCGCGCTGCAGTTCGGCGAGCAGCAGGCGGTCATAGCGGTCGAGTTTGTTCATTCCTGAGTTGTCGCAAATTTTGGAATGAAATTCTGCTACACCTCGTAATCGGCAGTAAAGAAGAATCTTGTTCCCACCAGAATTGCGTAATCTCGTCTGTCACAACAACTGCCGGAGCAGTGCATGGCCGAGACAACCATGACCGATTCCCCGTCCCTGCGGCGGCGGGACTACCGCCTCGCCGACAACCTGGTCGCCAGCGGCGGCGCGATCTTCCTGACCGGAACCCAGGCGCTGGTGCGCCTGATGCTGATGCAGCGCCAGCGCGACGCCGCCGCGGGCCTGGACACGCGCGGCTTCGTCAGCGGCTACCGCGGCTCTCCGCTGGGGATGGTGGACCAGGCGCTGTGGAAGGCCGGGACGCAACTCGATGCCGGCGGCATCCGCTTCCTGCCGGCGATCAACGAGGAACTGGGCGCCACGGCCGTCCTGGGCACGCAGCGCGTGGAGGCCGACCCCGAACGCACCTGCGCCGGCGTGTTCGCCATGTGGTACGGCAAGGGACCCGGCGTCGACCGGGCCGGCGACGCGCTGAAGCACGGCAACGCCTATGGCGCCTCGCCGCATGGCGGCGTGCTGATGGTCGCCGGTGACGACCACGGTTGCGTGTCGTCCTCGATGCCGCACCAGAGCGACCAGGCGTTCCAGGCCTGGCACGCGCCGGTGGTGGCGCCGGCCAGCGTCGCCGAATACCTGGAGTTCGGCCTGTACGGGTGGGCGCTTTCGCGCTTTTCCGGCAACTGGGTCGGCTTCACGGCGCTGTCGGAAATCGTCGAGAGCGCATCCACCGTCGACCTGGACCTGGTCAATGCGCGCGTGGCCGCCTGGCAGGACGCAGACACCGTCCGCTGCGTCACCGGTTACCGGCCACCGGCGGGCGGGCTGCACTATCGCTGGCCCGACCTGCCCTCGCTCACCATCGAGCAGCGCCTGCACGCCAAGCTGGACGCCGTTCGTGCCTTCGCCCGCGTCAACAGCATCGACCGGCACATCGTGGCGAGTCCGCACGCGAGCGTCGGCATCGTCACCGCCGGCAAAACGCACTACGACCTGATGGAGGTGCTGCGGCGGCTGGACATTTCGCCCGAGACGCTGGCGCAGCACGGCGTTCGCATCGACAAGCTGGGCCTGACCTTCCCCATCGAGCCGACGCGCATGCGCGAATTCGCGCGCGGGCTGACCGAGATCCTGGTCGTCGAGGAAAAGGGCCCGGTCGTCGAGGAGCAGTTGCGCTCGATGTTCTACAACGCCGCCCAGCGCCCGGTGATCGTCGGCAAGCAGGACGGCACCGGCCGGCCGCTGGTCTCCGCGCTCGGCGAACTGCGGCCATCGCGCCTGATCGAGATCCTCGCGAACTGGCTGGCCGGCCATTTCCCCGACCTGGACCGCCGGCACCTGGTGCGCGACTTCACGCTGCCGGAGTTGCTGTCCAACGAGTCGGACAGCGTCAAGCGCCTGCCGTACTTCTGCGCCGGCTGTCCGCACAACACCTCGACCCGGGTGCCGGAGGGCTCGCATGCGCAGGCCGGGCATCGGCTGCCACTTCATGGCGAGCTGGATGGACCGCGACACCGAGGGCCTGATCCAGATGGGCGGCGAAGGCGTGGACTGGGTCTCGCATGCCATGTTCACCAAGGTGCCGCACGTGTTCCAGAACCTGGGCGACGGCACCTATTACCACTCGGGCTACCTCGCGATCCGGCAGGCGGTGGCGGCCAAGGCGACGCTGACCTACAAGATCCTGTTCAACGACGCGGTGGCGATGACCGGCGGCCAGCCGGTCGACGGGATCATCACGCGTGGACGGCATCGCGCGGCAGGTGGAGGCCGAGGGCGTCAAGCAGGTCGTCGTGATGTCCGACGACATCGCCAAGTACGAAGCGATCCGCAGCCGCTTCCCGGCCGGCACCGAGTTCCACGACCGCAGCCGGCTCGACGCCGTGCAGCGGCGGCTGCGCGAGATGCCCGGCGTGACCGTGCTGATCTACGAGCAGACCTGCGCCGCGGAAAAGAGGCGGCGGCGCAAGAAAGGCGAGCTGGTCGACCCGGCGCGGCGGCTGTTCATCAACGACCGCGTGTGCGAAGGCTGCGGCGACTGCTCGGTGCAGAGCAACTGCGTCGCCGTGCTGCCGCTGGCGACGCCGCTGGGCCGCAAGCGCCGGATCGACCAAAGCAGCTGCAACAAGGACTATTCGTGCGCCAAGGGCTTCTGCCCCAGCTTCGTCGGCGTCGTCGGCGGCAAGCCGCGCCAGCGCGCCGGCGCGCTGGCCAGCGGCAGCCAGGTCTTCATGTCGCAGGTGAACGCGCTGCCGCTGCCGGCGCCGCACGCCTGGACCGGTCCGTACGACCTGCTGGTGACCGGCGTCGGCGGCACCGGCGTCGTCACCGTGGGCGCGCTCGTCGCCATGGCGGCGCACCTGGAAGGCAAGAGCGCCAGCGTGCTGGACTTCATGGGATTCGCCCAGAAAGGCGGCTCGGTGCTGAGTTTCGTGCGGCTGGCCGACCTGCCTTCGCGATTGAACCAGGTCCGCATCGACACCCAGCAGGCCGACGCGCTGCTGGCATGCGACCTGGTGGTGGGCGCGTCGGCCGACGCGCTGGCGACCGTGCGCCACGGCCGCACCCGCATCCTGGCCAACACCCACGAAGTCCCGGTCGCCGAGAGCCTGCGCAATCCCGACGCCAGCCTGAAGGCGCCGCAACTGCTGGACAAGCTGCGCTTCGCCGCCGGCGCGGACCGGGTGGAAACGCTGGACGCCCAGGCACTGGCCGAGGCGTTCCTCGGGGACTCGATCTACTCCAACATCGTCGCGCTCGGCGCTGCCTGGCAGCGCGGCCTGGTACCGGTGAGCCAGGAGGCGCTGCTGCGCGCCGTCGAACTGAACGCCGTCGCGGTGGAGAACAACAAGCTGGCGCTGGCGCTCGGCCGGCTGGCCGTGGCCGAGCCGCAGGCGATCGTCGCGCTGCTGCGCGGAACGCCCGCCGAACCGGCGCGCGAGGACGGCACGCTGGACGCGCGGATCGCGCGCGGGGTGGCCCATCTCAGCGGTTACCAGGACGCTGCCTACGCGAACCGCTACGTCGAGTTCGTCGCCAAGGTGCGACAGCGCGAGGAAGCCCTTGGCCGTCGATGCCGGCGCTGCCCTTCACCCGGACCGTCGCCCAGGCCCTGCTGAAGCTGATGGCCTTCAAGGACGAATACGAAGTGGCGCGCCTGTACACCGACGGCGAATTCACGCGTTCCCTGCGCGAGCAGTTCGAGGGCGACATCGAGCTGGAGTTCTACATGGCGCCGCCCGCCCTCTCCCGCGCGCGTGGCGGCGAGCCGCCGCGCAAGATCCGGCTGGGCGGCTGGATGCTGCCGGCGATGAAGCTGTTGGCAAAGGCGAAGCGGCTGCGCGGCACGGTGTTCGACGTGTTCGGCCGCACCGAGGAGCGCCGCATGGAGCGCGAGCTGGTCGGACGCTATCGCGAGCGCATCGAAGCGCTGCTGCCGCTGCTCACGCGCGAACGGCTGAAGACGGGGTGCGAGATCGCCGCGCTGCCGCTGCGGATGCGCGGCTTCGGCCACGTGAAGTCGGCCAACGTGGCGCTCGCCCAGGCCCAGGAAGCGGAACTGCTGCACCGCTTCGATCCGGCGAGGTATCCGCGTCCAGCCGCCTCACGCGAGGCCGGGCAGATCCGCGGGATCCGGGTGACGACGGTGGCGCATTAGCGCGCGAACTGCTCGGGGTTGACCGGCTTGAACCGGCCTGCGCGCGAGAGACACCGCCACACCAAGGGCGCTGATTGGTGTGCCCCGCCGCAGGTCCCAACGCAATGGCGGTGGCACCGGCCGGCGACCGGGGGGTATCGTTCTCCGGTCCGCTCGCGGGCGACCACCGGGGCACTCATGGACCATCGCGTCACCACAGTTCGGGCGCGCCCACTTGACGGGCAACCGCGAATTGGGACCTGCGCCCGACACCCCCCGATCACCGGCCTCGGCGGTGAACCGTGCCGATCGAGCGATGAAGACACGCGATCAAGTCTGCGGACGCGGGGTTCTTCGCAGCGCGGCAGCACCTCACTTCGAGGCCGGTGATCGGGGGTGCCTCGGCGCAGGCCCCATTCGCGGTTGCCCGCCAAGGTGGCGTGCTGACCCGGTGTTGAT
This sequence comes from uncultured beta proteobacterium, assembly GCA_963708655.1. GTDB lineage: Bacteria > Pseudomonadota > Gammaproteobacteria > Burkholderiales > Burkholderiaceae_C > Ramlibacter. The sequence continues at coordinate 24,368 of CAVPTY010000116.1, read as the reverse complement.
GCACGGGTGCAGGCGTACCCGGGCAGACGTCTGCGAGAGGCCGGAGTCCGAGGTACCCCCGGTCGCCGGCCGGTGCCACCCAAGGTGGAGTGCCGGTCGCCGGCCTCGCCAACCATCTCGTAACACCACGGCCGGGATGCCGGGTCAAGCCGGGGCAAACGCCTGGTCAAGCCAACCGCCAGCGATCAGCCGCCCGTCCGCTCCCGCCGCTGCCGCGCCGCCTGCGCCAGTTGCCGCAGCACGGTCTCGGTCTGCTCCCATCCGATGCAGCCGTCGGTGATCGACACGCCGTACTGCAGCGGCACGCCGGGGCGCAGTTCCTGCTTGCCGGGGTTCAGGTGGCTCTCGATCATCAGGCCCAGGATGCGCTGCTCGCCGCCGGCGATCTGCTGCGCGAGTTCACTGGCGACGTCCGACCTGCCGCAGGTAGTTCTTGGCGGCGTTGGCATGCGAGCAGTCGACCATGACGCGTTCGCACACGCCGGCCTTGTGCAACATGGCGGACGCCGCCTCGATGTCGGCGGCGTGGTAGTTCGGCCCGCGCGAGCCGCCGCGCAGGATGACGTGGCAATCGCCGTTGCCGTCGGTCTCGAAGATCGCGGCCTGCCCCATCTTGGTCATGCCCATGAAGGCGTGCGGCGAGCGGCAGGCCACCAGCGCGTCCACGGCCATCTGCACGCCGCCGCCCGTGCCGTTCTTGAAGCCGACCGGGCAGCTCAGGCCCGATGCCAGTTGCCGGTGGCTGGGACTTTCGGTGGTGCGGGCACCGATGGCGCCCCAGCTCACCAGGTCGGCCACGTACTGGGGGCTCAGCAGGTCGAGGAACTCGGTGCCCACCGGCAACCCGAGCCGCGTGATCGACAACAGCAGCGAGCGCGCGAGGCGCAGCCCCTCGTTCATGCGGAAGCTGCCGTCCAGGTGCGGATCGTTGATGAAACCCTTCCAGCCGACGGTGGTGCGCGGCTTCTCGAAATACACGCGCATCACGAGCAACAGGTCGTCCTGCAGTTGCGACGCCAAGGCGCGCAGCCGGCGCGCGTACTCCAGCGCCTGCTCGCCGTCATGGATGGAACAGGGACCGACCACCACGAGCAGGCGCGGGTCGCACCCATGCACGATGGCGGCCACCTGCTCGCGGCTGGCCTCGACGAAGCCCTGCACTGCGGCATCGGCCGGATAGTCGTCCTGCAACAACGCGGGCGAGATCAACGGGCGCACCTGCCGGATGCGGACGTCGTCCAGCCGGGTCGCCTGGGGCATGTCTTCACTCGGCAGCGCGTTGCGCTGGCTGCCTTCGATGGCTGGGAGATTCATTGGACGAAGTTTACGTCGTGCGCCCGGCCGCCCCGCGGGCGCGCCTCGCAAGGCGGATCGCGCGGGCATGCGGGTGGCGCGCGAGGAACGGCCACACCAGCGCGGCGTGCATCGCGGCCAGGCCCGGCAGTGCGGCCTCGATCGAGTCGTCCGACAGGATCGCGACCGGCCGGCTGGCGTCGCAGCGCGGGTCCAGCAGGCCCTGCGCGAACCGCGGCGCTGGGAAGCGGAGCTCACTCCGCCGGCGCCGTGACGGCGCGACACGGCCATGACGCAGGTCCCGGCGGCCTTGAGGCAGGTCAAGCCCGCACGGCCGGGTGCATCCCACAATCCGCGCCATCCGGGCTCGAGAGGAGCGACATGGACCCCTTGATCGCGTCCCTGCAAAGGCTGGTCGGCCAGTCGACCGACGCCCTGGGCGCCGAACACCCGTCCACGCTGATGCTCAAGCAGCAGCTGGCGGCCGCCCTCGCCGCGCAGGAGCCGCGGCCCAAGGTGTACTGGATGAAGCCGGCGGCGGCGCCGCCCGACAAGCGTTGAGCGCGTGTGAATAAACTCCTCGCACCCGCGCGAGCCTCTTTCGAAGCCTTTGGCGCACCACGGATCAGGCCTGGCTCGCCCTGCGGCCGGCGCGCGACGGCGCTCAGCGCCGCGGCTTGCGGCTCTTGACCTTGCTGGCGGCCTTCTTCACCGCGGCACGCAGGCCATGGATCGACGACGCCGGCTCCGCGAGCGCCTTCTTGGCCGCCCGCTTGGTCGAGGTCTTGGTCGGCACGCCGGTCGGCGCCACGCCCTTGTCCTTGAGCGCGCGCGCCATCAGTTCCTCGCCTTCGCGCACCAGCCGGAAGTCGATCTTGCGGCCGTCCAGGTCGACGCGGCTGACCTGCACCCGCACCCGCGAGCCGATCGCGTAGCGGATGCCGGTTCGCTCCCCGCGCAGCTCCTGCCTCGCCTCGTCGAACTTGAAGTACTCGCCGCCCAGCTCGGTGATGTGCACCAGGCCTTCGACGTACATCTGGTCGAGCGTGACGAAGATGCCGAAGGTGGTGGCCGCCGTCACGACGCCGCTGTATTCCTCGCCCAGGTGTTCGCGCATGTACTTGCACTTGAGCCAGGCCTCGACGTCGCGGCTGGCCTCGTCGGCGCGGCGCTCGTTGGCACTGCAATGCAGGCCGGCGGCCTCCCAGGCCTGGACCTCGCGGCTCGGTGGCGGCGCCGGCTTCTTCAGCTTGTGGGCCGGCGTGCGCACCTTCGACGCCAAGCGCCGTGCCAGCTTCTCGTGCGCCTCGCCCGGCGTCGGCAGCACCGGCAGTTCGTACTTGTCGCTTGGCCAGCACGGCCTTGATCACCCGGTGCACCAGCAGGTCCGGGTAGCGCCGGATCGGGCTGGTGAAGTGCGTGTAGGCGTCGTAGGCCAGGCCGAAGTGGCCGCTGTTGATCGGCGTGTAGATGGCCTGCTGCATCGAGCGCAGCAGCATCGTGTGGATCTGCTGCGAGTCCGGGCGGTCCCTGGTGGCCTCGGCGATGCGCTGGAACTCGGCCGGCTGCGGCTCCTCGGTGATGGTGAGCGGAACGCCGATCGCCTTGAGGTAGTTGCGCAGGATGTCCTTCTTCTCGGGCGTCGGCCCCTCGTGCACGCGGAACAGCCCCGGGTGCTTGCTCTCCTGGATGAAGTCGGCGCTGCACACGTTGGCGGCCAGCATCGCTTCCTCGATCAGCCGGTGCGCGTCGGTGCGGGTGCGCGGCACGATGCGCTCGATGCGGCCGTTCTCGTCGCACACGATCTGGGTCTCGGTCGTCTCGAAGTCGACGGCGCCGCGCTGCATCCGCGCCTTCAGCAGCGCCCGGTACACGTCGTGCAGGTTCAGCAGGTCCTGCACGCGCTCCTTGCGCCGCACGGCCTCGGGGCCGTTGGTGTTCGCCAGGATCGCGGCGACTTCGGTGTACGTGAAGCGCGCATGGCTCCACATCACGGCCGGATAGAACTGGTACGCGTAGATCTCGCCGGTGCCCGTGATCAGCATGTCGCACACCATGCACAGCCGCTCCACCTCGGGATTCAGCGAGCACAGGCCGTTCGACAGCTTCTCCGGCAGCATCGGGATCACGCGGCGCGGGAAATACACGCTGGTGGCGCGGTCGTACGCGTCGATATCGATCGCGCTGCCGGTCTCCACGTAATTGCTGACGTCGGCGATCGCCACCAGCAGGCGCCAGCCCTTGGTGCGGCCGACCTTGGCCGGCTCGCAGTACACGGCGTCGTCGAAGTCGCGCGCGTCCTCGCCGTCGATGGTGACCAGCGGCACGTCGGTGAGGTCGACGCGCTGCGCCTTGTCCTGCGGCCGCACCTTGTCCGGCAGCGAACGCGCCAGAGCCAGGCAGGCGTCCGAGAACTCGTGCGGCACGCCGTACTTGCGCACGGCGATCTCGATCTCCATGCCGGGGTCGTCGATCTCGCCGAGCACTTCCTTCACGCGGCCGACCGGCTGCCCGTACAGGCTGGGCGGCTCGGTCAGTTCGACCACGACCACCTGCCCCGGCTTGGCCAGGCCGGTCGCGCCCTTGGGGATCAGGACGTCCTGGCCGTAGCGCTTGTCCTCGGGCGCGACCAGCCAGACGCCGCTTTCGTGCAACAGCCGGCCGATGATCGGATGCGGCGGACGCTCGACGATCTCGACGACCCGGCCCTCGGCGCGGCCGCGCCGGTCGTGCCGCACGATGCGTGCCTTGACGCGGTCCTTGTGCAGCACCGCGCGCATCTCGTTGGGCGGCAGGTAGATGTCGCCTTCGCCGTCGTCGCGGACGACGAATCCGTGCCCGTCGCGATGGCCCTGGATGACTCCCTCGATCTCATCGAGCAGGAGCCCGGCATTGCTGTGTCCAATATTTTTGATATAGAATCCCTTTCTTTCCTGAAATGCCCAGGTGGCGGAATTGGTAGACGCACTAGTTTCAGGTACTAGCGAGTAACATCGTGGGGGTTCGAGTCCCTTCCTGGGCACCAGAAGACAGATGATAAAGCCGGCGCATGCCGGCTTCGCCTTTTGGAGAACAAGAAAGCGCCGAACGTAGTGCCCGCGTACTGCCGCACGGCCGCCCTGGCGTTGGTCAGTGCAAGCAAGCCGGCCGACGCCGGCTTCGTCGTTTGCGGCCGTGCCGTCAGACCGGCACCGCCACGAGGTCGTGGCCCTCGGCGGCCACGATGCGCGCCTGGGTGAACTCGCCGACCTTCAGCTGCTTGCTGAGCTTTTGCGGCGGCATGAGCTTGACCGTGCCGTCGATCTCCGGCGCATCCGCATACGTCCGCCCGACGCCGCCCCTGCGGCCCAGCGCCGGGGCCGAGTCGATCAGCACCTGCATCGTCGCGCCGACCCGTTCCTGCAGCTTGGCCACCGACACTGCCTCGGCCACCGCCATGAAGCGTTCGCGGCGCTCCTCGCGCTGCGGCTGCGGCAACATCCCCGGCAGGTCGTTCGCCGCGGCGCCCTCGACGGGGCTGTAGGCGAAGCAACCGGCGCGGTCGATGCGCGCCTCGCGCATGAAGTCGCAGCAGGTGGTCGAACTCCTCTTCGGTCTCGCCGGGAAAGCCGGCGATGAACGTGCTCCGGATCACGAGTTGCGGGCACGCCTCGCGCCAGCGCCGGATGCGCTCGAGGTTGCGCTCGCCGCTGGCGGGCCGCTTCATGCGGCGCAGCACGTCGGGATGGCTGTGCTGGAACGGCACGTCGAGGTACGGCAGCACGCGGCCGCTCGCCATCAGCGGAATCACTTCATCCACAGATGGGTATGGATAGACGTAATGCAAGCGCACCCACGCGCCGAAGGGCTCGGCCAGGTCGCCCAGCGCCTGCACCAGCTCCAGCATGCGCGTCTTCACCGGCCTGCCGTCGAAGAAGCCGGTGCGGTATTTCACGTCGACGCCATAGGCGGAGGTGTCCTGGCTGATCACCAGCAGTTCCTTGACGCCGCCCTCGAACAACGCCCGCGCCTCCTTCAGCACGTCGCCGACCGGGCGGCTCACCAGGTCGCCGCGCATCGACGGAATGATGCAGAAGGTGCAGCGGTGGTTGCAGCCCTCGCTGATCTTGAGGTAGGCGTAGTGGCGCGGCGTGAGCTTGATGCCGGCGGCCGGCACCAGGTCGACGAACGGATCGTGCGGCTTGGGCAGGTTGGCGTGCACGGCGTCCATCACCTCCTGCGTCGGCGTGCGGGCCGGTCACAGCCAGCACCGCCGGATGCATCTGCCGCACCAGGTTGCCGCCGCCCTCGCCGGTCTTGGCGCCCAGGCAGCCGGTGACGATCACCTTGCCGTTCTCGGCCAGCGCCTCGCCGATGGTGTCCAGGCTTTCGCGCACCGCATCGTCGATGAAGCCGCAGGTGTTGACGATGACGAGGTCGGCACCCTCGAAGGTCTTCGAGGTCTGGTAGCCCTCGGCGCTCAGCTGGGTCAGGATCAGTTCGGAGTCGGTCAGCGCCTTGGGGCAGCCGAGGCTCACGAAGCCGACCTTGGGCGTCCTGGTCTGGGTGGAGGGTACTTCCGTCATAACCCTCGATTGTCCCCGACGCGGGCTTTCTCCCGCCGGGACGTGGACTCTCGGTTTCAGCGCTTGATGCCGAAGGCGCCCAGCATCTGTTCGGTCTGCTTGGCCATCTGCTCCTGCATCTGCTCGAACATGTGCTTGGACTGTTCGACGTAGTTGCCCATCATCCCCTGCATCAAGGGGTTCTGCATGTTCATGAACTGCGCCCACATCTCGGGCGTGAGCGTCTTGGACTGCTCCGCGAGCTTGGCCTGGATGTCGGTGAAGGCCTGCACGTTCTTCTCCAGGTAGGTCCCCATGAAGCCCTGGGCGGCGTGGCCGTAGAAGCGGATCAGGTTGGCCAGCGCGGCCTCGCTGAACATCGGCGCGCCGCCCGCCTCTTCCTCCAGGATGATCTGCAGCAGGATGCTGCGCGTGAGGTCTTCGTTGGTCTTGGCGTCGCGGACCACGAACGGCTCCCGGTCCATCACCAGCTGCTTGACCTCCGACAACGTGATGTAGCTCGACGTGTCGGTGTCGTACAGGCGGCGGTTGGGATACTTCTTGATGACGCGCAGGGCCGGCTTCGCAGCGGCGTTGGCTTTCTTGCTGTGCACTGGGTGGGACTCCTCGCGCCGGCCGGGAGTGGAGGCGATCTATTGCAGTGCAACAGATTCTAGGAGTGCGCCCTCCTGCGCGCAGCCCAAGGTTTTCCCTGAGGACGAGCTCCGCTTGTGGATTTTGGTAGGCGCGATTGGACTCGAACCAACGACCCCCACCATGTCAAGGTGGTGCTCTAACCAGCTGAGCTACGCGCCTAGAGTTCGTTCGAGCCTGCTAGTGTAGCAGAGCGGCGGAACCCCCATCCGCGACTCGCGGCCGCCCGTCAGCCTGTCAGCGCCGGCGCGCCCAGCGCACGCCGGGGACGTCCGCGACGGTGTGCAGCACCTTGGCGAGGCGCGCCGAATCCGCCACTTCCACCGTGAACGTCATCCAGGCGCTGCCCTTCACCGACTGCGTCTGCACGCCGATCACGTTCATCTTCTCCTTGGCGAACACCTCGGAGATGTCGCGCAGCAGCCCCTGGCGGTCCGCCGCCTCGACGGCGATGTCCACCGGATACACCGCGCCGGACTCGGCGGGCGTCGTCCCCCACTCCACCTCGATCAGGCGCTCGGCACTGCGCGCGGCCAACTCGCGGAAATTGCTGCAGTCGCGGCGGTGAATGCTCACCCCTTTGCCCCGCGTCACGAAGCCGCCGATCGCATCCGGAGGCGCGGGCTTGCAGCACTTGGCCAGCTGCGTCATCAGCGAATCGATGCCGACGACCAGCACCCCGCCCTTGCCGGTGCGCTCCGAATGCCGCGCCTTCTTCAGCAGCACCTCGTCGTGCGGCGCGGGCGCCTCGGCCGGCCGCAGCAGCGCCTCGATGTGGCGCAGCGAGTATTCGTCCTTGCCGACGACCGCGAACAGGTCGTCGGCGGACTTGAAGCCGAGCTGCGAGGACAGCTCCTCCAGCCGCACCGCCGTCCGGCCTTCGCGCTGCAGCAGCTTCTCGACCGCCTCGCGGCCGCGCGCCACCGTCTCGTGCCGCAGCTGCTCGTTGAACCACGCCCGCACCTTGGCCTTGGCACGGTTGCTGGCCAGGAAGCCCAGGTCGGCGTTGAGCCAGTCGCGCGACGGCCCGCCCTCCTTCACCGTCACGATCTCGACGGTCTGGCCGTTCTGCAGCGGCGTGTTGAGCGGCACCATCGCGCCGTCCACCTTCGCGCCGCGGCAACGGTGGCCCAGGTTGGTGTGCACGCTGTAGGCAAAGTCCACCGGCGTGGCGCCTTGCGGCAGTTCCACGACGGCCGCGTCCGGCGTCAGCACGTAGATCCGGTCCTCGAACAACCCCGGCGCACCGCCGGCGAGGTCGCGTTCCCAGGCGAGCAGCTGCCGCAGCACCGCGATCTTGGCATCGTATTCGCCGCTCGCGGAGACCCCGGCGTAGCCCTTGGGGCCGGCTTCCTTGTACGCCCAGTGGGCCGCGACGCCGTGCTCGGCGTGCTCGTGCATGGCCTGGGTACGGATCTGGATCTCCACCGCCTTGCCGGAGGCCTCGCGCACGACGGTGTGCAGCGACTGGTAGCCATTGGGCTTCGGCCGTGCGATGTAGTCGTCGAATTCGTCCTCCACCGGCGTGAAGCGCTCGTGCACCCAGGCGAGCGCGGCATAGCAGTCCTTCACCTCCGGCACGATCACCCGCAACGCCCGGATGTCGAACACCTGGTCGAAGTCGAGGGACTTGCCGCGCATCTTCTTGACGATGCTGTAGATGTGCTTGGGTCGGCCGAAGACGCTCGCCTTGATGCCCTGCGCCCGCAATTCGCCCTCCAGGCGCGCGCGCAACTGCTCGACGTACTCCTCGCGCTCGGCCCGCTTTTCGTCGAGCAGGCGGGCGACCAGCCGGTAGGTGTCCGGTTCGAGGAAACGGAACGCGAGGTCCTCCATCTCCCATTTCACCTGCCAGATGCCCAGTCGATTGGCCAGCGGCGCGAACACGTTCAGGGCCTCGCGTGCCACGCTCGGCGGCGCGGCCGCCTTGCACGACGCGTACCAACGCAGCGTCTGCAGCCGGGAGGCCAGCCGCAGCATGATCACGCGCAGGTCGCGCGAGAAGCCCAGCAGCATCTTGCGCACGATCTCGGTCTGCGCCTTCGGATCGTCGACCTGCTGGCTCGCGTCCGCGGCCTCCCGCGTCTGCTGCTGGATCCGCACCAGCTTGGTGGTCTCCACGGCGAGGGTCGCGTAACTCTCGCCGAAGGCCTTGGCGATGACTTCCTGCGGCTTGTTCAGGTGCTGGCACGCGTACACCAGGTAACTGGCGGCCTGCATCGCCTCCGAGCCGCCCATTGCCTTGAGGATCGAGGCGACCGCGTCGGCGTGCGCCAGCGTGTTCTCGCCGGTGTCCAGCGTCTCGGCCGCGATGAACGGCTCGGCGAAGGCGCGCGCCCGGGCCAGCGCATGCGCCTGCTGCGGCAGGTCTTGCTCGGCGGCGGCGATCAGTTCCGGCCGCGGCGCCGCGTCGGCGTGTTCGGCAACCACGCTCTTCATTGCGGTTCGGACTCCAGCAGGAACGACGCCACCGCGTCGACCTGGTCGGCGGCGACGAACGTCGGCGCATGGCCGACGCCGGCGAACTCCAGCAGCCGGGCGCGCGGCCCGCGCTGCGTCATGGCCAGCGCCGTCTCGCGCCGCAGCAGATCGGACTCGGCGCCGCGCGTCAGCAGCGTGCGGGCCGTGATTCGGTCATACACCTGCCACAGCGCCTCTTCTCCCTGCAAGGCGGCTTCCGGCGTCAGGGTGCGAAACGGCACGGCAATGGCCGGGTCGTAGTGCAGCGTGAAGCCGCCGTCGGGCAGCGGCCGCACCATGTGGCGCGACAGCGCCAGCCACTCGTCGCGGCCATGCGGACCGAAGCTGCGCGAGATCGCCCACATGGCGTCGGCCGCCTCGTCGAATGAAGCGAAGCGGCCGGTCCGGCCGAGGTAGGTGCCGATCCGGGCCAGCGCCTCCCACTGGATCTGCGGCCCGACGTCGTTCAGCACCAGCCGTCGCACGGGCGCCGGCAGCACCGCCACGCCTTGGGCCGGCGGCGCCGCGCCCAGCGCTGCGACGCCCATGCCGATCAGCCCGCCCATGCTGGTGCCGACCCAGTCGAGCGTCGCCAGGGGCGCCTGCGCATGCAAATGCGCCAGGAGCGCCACCATGTCGGCGACGTACTGCGGCACCTGGTAGCCCATGGGATTGCGCAGCCACTCGCTGCGCCCCCGGCCAACCACGTCGGGACAGACGACCCGCAGCGGCTCGGCGGCCCGCCCCAGCAGGGCGCGAGCGAGCACGTCGAAGTCGCGGCCCTGGCGCGACAGCCCGTGGACGCACACCACCACGTGCGGCGCCTGCGCGTCGCCCCATTCCCAGAAGCCCATGCGGTGCTGGCCGTCGCTGTCGGGGCAGGATACGAAGTTCAGGCTGGGGTCAGGCATGGCGGAAACGAAAACCGGATACTCTCGCCTGCACGGCGCAGGCTGTCCTGATCCTAATTCAAGTACGGAGTCCATCATGTTGAACGGCAAGACCGCCCTGGTGACTGGCTCGACCAGCGGCATCGGCCTGGGCATCGCGAAGGCGCTGGCCCGGCAAGGGGCCAACATCGTCCTCAACGGTTTCGGCGACGTCGACGGTCCCCAGGCGCAGATCCGCGCGCTGGGCGCCGAGGTCGCCTACCACGGCGCGAACATGGCCGACCCCGGCGAGATCGAAGCCATGATGAAGTTCGCCGCCGGCAGGTTCGGCCGGGTGGACGTGCTGGTCAACAACGCCGGCATCCAGCATGTCGCGCCGATCGACGAGTTCCCGCCGCAGAAGTGGAACGACATCATCGCCATCAACCTGTCGAGCGCCTTCCACACCAGCCGCCTCGCGCTGCCGGCGATGAAGGCCGCCAATTGGGGCCGCATCATCAACGTCGCCTCGGTCCACGGCCTGGTGGCCTCGGCGCAGAAATCGGCCTACGTCGCGGCCAAGCACGGGCTGGTCGGGCTGACCAAGGTGACGGCGCTGGAAACGGCCACGACCGGCGTCACCTGCAACGCGATCTGTCCCGGCTGGGTGCTGACGCCGCTGGTGCAGCAACAGGTGGATGCCCGCGCCGCCGCCGGCAAGTGCTCCAACGAGGAAGCAACCAGGCAGCTCCTGGGCGAGAAGGAGCCTTCGATGCAGTTCACGACGCCCGAGGAGCTGGGCGAGCTGGCCGTCTTCTTCTGCTCGGCCGCAGGCAACAACATCCGTGGGGTCGCCTGGAACATGGACGGCGGCTGGGCAGCCCAATAATCGCAGGGCGAGGGGCCCCACGCTTGCGTGGGGATCGACCCGTTATTGGGCTGCTCGTTGCTGCGGCGCTCGATGCGCCGCAGCAGCGACCGAGCTCCACGTACCGGGGCGCCCTCACCCCAGCAGCAGCGTCTGCAACTCCGCCGTCTCGAACCAGCCGGCGTCCGGCCGGTAGTCGCAGCGCTCCACCGCGCACCGGCGCGGCTCGCCGGTGACGGACGCACGCCAGTGGATCACGTTGACCGAGTTGCAGGTGCCGTGGCGGACGCGGCTGGACACGGCGGTGCCCGCCTGCACGCACCACATCGGCCGCGGCGTGGGCGGCGACGCGGCCGTGAGGTCCATCACGTAAGGCAGGTGGATGTGCCCGCCCAGGACCAGGTCGGCGCCGGCGCGCGCCCATGCCTGGAGGGCTTGGTCGGCGCCGCGCAGGCGGTCGTGTTCGTCCTCGGCTCGCACCACGGCCGCCGGCTGGTGCGTCACGACGATGCGCAATTGCCTCGGACGCGCGGCCTGCAGTTCACGCGCGACGCGCCGCACCTGCTCGGCGGAGACCTCGCCGTTCTTGTGACGCGCCGCCCGGGTGGTGTTCACGCCGACCACGAAGAAGTCGTCGGTGACCAGCGTGGATTCCAGGCGCGGTCCGAACTGCGCCAGGTAGCGGTGGTACGGCCGCATGGCACGAGCGAACACGTCCAGCAACGGGATGTCGTGGTTGCCGGGCAGCGCCAGGATGCGGCGGATCCCCAGCCGGTCGCAGAGCCGGCGGGCGGCCGCAAACTCGCCCGGTCGGGCGCGCTGCGTGATGTCGCCGCTGAACACGAGGACGTCGGGCCGGCGCTCGCGCGCCAGCGCCTCGAGCGCCGCCACGACCGCAGGCTGCTCGGTGCCGAAGTGGGTGTCGGAAATGTGCAGCAGGACGCTCATTCGCGCGGCACCCGGTCCTCGGGCGCCGGCATCATCAGCAGCAACCGCTGCGCCGCCGCGGCAAAGCGCAGCGGCGGCGCCATCACCAGCACCTCGCCGTCGGTCGCGACCTTCACCCGGCGGGCGCCGAGCACCCTCACCTGCAGTTCGTGAAAGGAAAAGGTCCGGACCTGGTCGGCCTCGCCGAGGCGCCCCAGCGCGCCGCGCAGGGCCAGCCACAACAACGTCCACGCCCCCACGGGCCGCGTGACGACGCCCGCCAGCCGGCCACGGCCGGTGCGCTGCGCCACCTCCTCCTCCAGCCCGACCTGCTCCACCTGCAGCCGGTTGTTGCCGACGAACAGCGTCGTGGTCGTGAGCATGGTCCGCTCGCCGTCGAGTTCGACCTCCAGGCGCAGCCGGCGGTGCCAGCGGAACACGGTGGCGACCCCGGACAGCAGCGCCACCCAGCGGCGCCGGCCGAGCCGTGCCTTGAAGGCCTCGCGGTCCTGCAGCACTTGCGGATACAGGCCCAGGCTCGCGTTCACCAGAAACACATGGTCGTTGACGAGCCCGACCTGCACCGGCTGCGGCCGCGCCCGTACCAGTGCCCGGGCGGCCGCTTCCGCATCGAGCGGGATGCCGTGGTCGCGCGCCAGGTAGTTGAATGTTCCCTGCGGGATGACGCCAAGCGCGCACCCGTGCCGCAGCGCGGCCGCAGCCGCCATGTTGATCGTGCCGTCGCCGCCGGCGGCCACCAGCACGCCGCCGTCGTCCGCCGCTTGCGCCGCGGCGCGCTCGCAGGCCTGCGCCAGGTCCGCGGGATCGACGAGCCGCATGAACCGCGTGGCATGCCCGGCCGCCTGGAACACCTCCTCCAGCACCGCCTGCGTCTGCTGCGCGTCGTGCGCGCCGGAGCCGGCATTGATGACGACGTGCAGCGGCCGGCGCGCCGAGGGTGGCGGCGCGCCGACGGGAGACGGGGAGCGCTCGGCCAGCATCGGCCCAGCTTAGCCAACGCGGCACCGGCCCGACTGTCGGACAGCGGCTAGCGCAGTTGTACGGAACCCGAGACCGTCACGGTGACGGCGGTCTTGCCGGCTTCCACCGGCAGCGGCATGCCGGCCGCCTCCCGCGAAACGGTGGCGGCCATGGCGCTGCGCCGCGGCGCGAAGCCCTGGTCGTTCAGGTTGACGGCCACCTCGCGCAAGCCGTAGCCGGAGAAACCGAACTCGCGCGCCAGGTCGCCGGCCTTGCTCTTGAAGCGTTCGATCGCGAGCGACTGTGCCTCGCGCTCCACCTTGGCGCGCTGTTCGCGACTGAGGTCGTACCCCACGCGGCCGACGGTGAGGGTCTGGATCCGGCCCGCGGTTTGGGTGATGCGCGGGAAGTCGCGCCCCTCCAGGACCAATTCCGCGCTGCCGTGCCAGCCGTTCATGCGGCCATCCTGCAGGTGGCGCGGCCACAACCCGAACTGACCGGTCCGCACCTCCATCCGGTCCGGCTGCGCCGCCGCCTTGGCGATCACCAGCGCGGCGTCCAGCGCTTGCTTCAGTTGCTCCTGGAGCGCGACCGGATCGGTGCCTTCCCGGCTCGTGGTGAGCGCAATGCTGAGGATGTCCTGCTGCGCTTCCACGGTGCCGGTCGCAGCCAGCTGCAGGACGTTCTGGGGCGGCTGGAGCGGCAATCCCTGTGCCCGAGGCGCCGGGGCGGTGACGAGCAGCGCGACAGCGGCCATGGCTCGCGCGGCGGACAGGAAAGGGTTCTTTGTCATGGCGGATCGTCCTGATTGACTCTGTCGCCAGTCTGCCAGTTGCGGCAGCTCAGGCGCCATCCGGTTTCGGCGGCCAGCGCGGCGTCCTGCTCGGCAGTGGTAGCGGTGTGCAAGTTGACATTGGGCGAGTGACCGCTTGCCGCGCTCCGCAACATTTGTAACACTACGTCAGCGACCCGCGGAAACGCCGCACGCACGTCGCTCAGCCCCTCAAAATCGCCTCTGTTACAAATCCTCAGGAGCACCATGGCCCAAGCTGCCGCCCGTACCGACAAGATCCTGGTGGTCGACGACGACGCCCGGATCCGCGACCTGCTCCGCCGGTATCTGACCCAAGAGGGCTTCGAAGTCATCCTCGCGGAGGACGGCAAGGCCCTGAACCGCCTGATGCTGCGGGAAACCGCCGACCTGATCGTCCTGGACCTGATGATGCCGGGCGAGGACGGCCTTTCGATCTGCCGGCGCCTGCGTGCCGCCAACGACCGGACGCCGATCATCATGCTGACCGCCAAGGGCGAGGACGTGGACCGGATCGTCGGCCTGGAAGTCGGCGCCGACGACTACCTCGGCAAGCCCTTCAATCCCCGCGAACTGCTGGCGCGGGTCCATGCGGTGCTGCGCCGGCGTCCGGCCCAGGAGGCGCCCGGCGCGCCTTCCAGCGACAACGAAGTGGTCAACTTCGGCCCGTTCGCCTTCGACCTGGGCGCCCGCACCCTGCGCAAGAACGGCGAGGAACTGCCGCTGACCACGGGCGAGTTCGCCATGCTCAAGGCGCTGGTGCGGCATCCGAGACAGCCGTTGTCGCGCGAGAAACTGGCCCAGCTGGCGCGCGGCCGCGAGTTCGAGCCGTTCGACCGCAGCCTGGACGTGCAGGTTTCGCGGCTGCGCAAGCTGGTGGAGGTCGACCCGGCCGCCCCCCGCTACATCCAGACCGTGTGGGGCGTCGGCTACGTTTTCGTGCCGGACGGCGCAGGCTGAATCGTCCCCCGCGCGCCAGGGAAGCTGAACAAGCGTGTCGCGCACGGCGGGATTTGTTCAGAGCTTCCCCAGTGCCCTAACATGGCGCTGCGCAAACACATGAGCAGGGGACCAGCACGTGGATCGAGGCGAGCGCAACCAGATCGCGACCGGGCCGGCGCCGCTTGAAACGGCGCCGGCGCCGCTGGAGATGCGGCCGCCTCGCGTCGGGCTGTCGCTGTTCTGGCGCACCTTCTTCCTGCTGTCGCTGCTGCTGATCGGCAGCATCGTGGCCTGGCTGCAGACCTTCCGGGCCCTGGAGTTCGAGCCGCGGGCGGTGCAGACCGCGCAGCAGATCGCCTCCCTCGTCAACCTGAGCCGTGCCGCCCTGGTGCACTCGGACTCCATCGCCCGGGTATCGCTGATCAAGACGCTGGCCGACCAGGAAGGGGTGCGCATCCTGCCGCGCGAGCCGAACGACCGCTACGCGACCTTCAGTCCCGGCGAGCTCGACAGCCGCGTCATGGACGAGCTGCTCACCCGCCTCGGTCCAGGCACCATCGTCGCCGCCAGCGTCAACAAGGAGCCCGGCCTGTGGGTCGGTTTCCATATCGACGCCGACCGCTACTGGATGCTGCTGGACCGGGCGCGCATCACCAGCGTCGGCGGCCGCACCTGGCTGATCTGGCTGATCACGGCCGCCGGCCTGTCGCTGGCGGGCGCCGCCCTGATCGCGCGGCTGATCAACCGCCCGCTCAAGCAGCTGTCGTTTGCCGCCAGCCGGGTGCGCGACGGCGACTTCGACGCCAGCCGCCTGGACGAAAAGGCGGTGACCAGCGAGATTCGCGAGGTCAACATCGGTTTCAACCGGATGGCGCAGCAGTTGGCCAAGATCGAGCAGGACCGGGCCGTGATGCTGGCCGGCATCTCGCACGACCTGCGCACGCCCCTGGCCCGGCTGCGCCTGGAAACCGAGATGAGCGTGGCCGACCCGGACGCGCGCGAGCACATGGCCGCCGACATCGACCAGCTCGACGCCATCATCGACAAGTTCCTCGATTACGCCCGCCCGGAGCACGCCGAACTCAAGCCGGTGCTGCTCAACGACGTGATCGAGGCCTGCCTCTACGCGGTGCAGGACCACACGGACATGAAGATCAACCTGGACATCGCCAAGGGCCTCTACGTGATGGCCGACGAGGTCGAACTCGCGCGGGTGATCTCCAACCTGCTGGAGAACGCGCGCCGCTACGGCAAGACGCCCGAGACCGGGATGGCGGTGGTGGACATCTCGGCCAAGACCCGCAACGACTGGGTGCTGCTGAAGGTGCGCGACCATGGCATGGGGGTCGCGCCCGACGCACTGCCCAACCTGATCAAGCCCTTCTTCCGCGGCGATGCCGCACGCACCGCCGCGACCGGCGCCGGCCTCGGGCTGGCGATCGTCGACAAGACCGTGCAGCGCATGGGCGGTATCTTCGCGCTGGCCAATACCGCGTCCGGCGGGCTGGCCGCGCACATCAAGCTGCAACGGGCCCGCCTGCCCACGCCGGCGCCGGAGCCGGAAACCAGGGCCGAGGCGACCTTCTAGCCGCTGTCGCGGCCGGCCGCCGCCGTGAGCAGGACGATCGCGCGCGCTTCGATCGCCATTCCCGCGCCGACCGGTCCGAGCTTCTCCGCCGTCTTGGCCTTCACGTTGACCTGTCCCGGTGCGAGTTGCGCCGCCTGCGCGATGCGCTCGGTCATCGCCTGCACGTGAGGCGCGAGCCGCGGCGCCTGCGCGACCACGGTACTGTCGATGTTGCCGATCTCCCAGCCGGCCGCACGCACCCGGCGCGCCGCTTGCGCGAGCAGCACCATGGAGTCGGCGCCGCGCAAGCGCTCGTCGCTGTCCGGGAAGTGGCGGCCGATGTCCCCCAGCCCCGCCGCGCCCAACAGCGCATCGGTGACGGCATGCGCCAGCGCGTCGGCATCGGAGTGGCCGAGCAGGCCGCCGTGGAACGGGATCGTGACGCCGCCCAGCACCAGCGGCCGGCCGGGCACCAGCGCGTGCAGGTCCCAGCCTTCGCCGATGCGCATCGTCACGGGCGCCTCCGGGACCGGTTGGGGCCGTGGCCGCAGGCGCGCGCGCTCACCGCAGGCGCGCCTTCAGCACCGCTTCGGCCAGCGTGAAGTCGCCGGGATACGTGACCTTGAAGTTCTGCGTGCCGTTTGGCACCAGCAGCGGCCTCAGGCCCAGTGATTCGATCGCCGACGCCTCGTCGGTGACCTGCGGGCCCGCGCGCTCCAGCGCCTGCTGCAACACGCCCAGGCGGAACATCTGTGGCGTCTGCGCCAGCCACTTGTGCTCGCGATCGAGGGTCGCCACCGAGCGGCCGCCCTCCTCCTGCTTGAGCGTGTCGACGACCTTGTGGGCCAGCAGCCCGCCGACCTCGTCATCGATGCAGGCGTCGATCAACGCGTCGATCAGGGCCGGCGTGATCAGGCAGCGGGCGGCGTCGTGCACCAGCACCCAGTCACGCTCGGTGGCGCCGGCGCGCGCGAGTTCGTACAGGCCGTTCATGACGCTGGTGGCCCGGGTCGCGCCGCCGCACGGCACGACCAGCGCCGAGGTGGGATTGCGTTCGAAGAAACCGTCGCCGGGGGCGACGACGATCAGCGTCCTGGAGATGCGGCGGACCGCGCCGAACGCGGCCAGCGTGTGCCAGACCATCGGGTGGCCGGCGATGCGCTCATACTGCTTGGGGCCGTTGGTGCCGGCGCGGCTGCCCGTGCCGGCACATGGCACCAGCGCGAAACAGCGGGATTGCGGTTTGCTTTCACTCGTGACCATGGGTCCATTCTAGAATCGCATGGCACACCCCGCCCGGATCAGGCGCGGGGTGTTTTGTATTTTTTTGCCGCCGCGCTTGCGCTGGCCGTGGGCCGGCCCACAGCAATCGCGACGGCACCAGCCACTTTGTCGATGGATCTACCGAAACTCAACGCCGGGCGCCGCTTCAGCCTGCCGCGGCCGCCCGGCTCGGCCGACGCGCTGCTGCTGGCACGGCTGGCGCAGCGTGAGCAGGCGGACGGTCGCGTCACGGCCATCGTCACCGCGGACGCGACCGACGCCCAGCGGCTGCTCGAAGAGCTCGCCTTCTTCGCGCCGCGGCTGCGCTGCGCGCTGTTTCCGGACTGGGAGACGCTGCCGTACGACACGTTCTCGCCGCACCAGGACCTGATCAGCGAACGGCTGGCGACGCTGTGGCGCATCTCGCAAGGCGAAGCCGACGTGGTCGTCGTCCCGGCGACCACCGCGCTGTACCGCCTGGCGCCGCCGGCTTTCCTGGCCGGCTACACCTTCCATTTCGCCGTCAAGCAGAAGCTGCAGGAAGCGAAGCTCAAGGCACAGCTCACGCTGGCCGGCTACAGCCACGTCACCCAGGTGGTCAGTCCCGGCGAATACGCCGTGCGCGGCGGCCTGATCGACCTCTTCCCGATGGGGTCGCCGGTGCCGTACCGGGTCGACCTGTTCGACGACGAGATCGATTCGATCCGCACCTTCGACCCGGACAGCCAGCGCAGCCTGTACCCCGTGCCCGAGGTGCGCCTGCTGCCCGGGCGCGAGTTCCCGATGGACGAGGACGCCCGGGCGCGTTTCCGCAGCCGCTGGCGCGAGCTGCTCGAAGGCGATCCGACCAGGAGCCGCATCTACAAGGACATCGGCAACGGCGTCGCCACCGCCGGCATCGAGTACTACCTGCCGCTGTTCTTCGAGGAGACCGCGACGGTGTTCGACTACCTCGGCCAGCGCGCCACGGTGGTGCTGCACGGCGAGATCGAAGGCGTGTTCCAGCGCTTCTGGCAGGACACGCGCGAGCGCCATCGCCTGGTGCAAGGCGATCCCGACCGGCCGGTCCTGCCGCCGGAGGCGCTGTTCCTGAGCACGGAGCAGTTCTACGGGCGGGCCAACGAGCATGCGCAGCTGGCGATCCGCCCGGCCGCCGGCGGGGAGAGCGCCGAGGCCGACGCCTATGCCGAATTCGCGCCGCTGCCGCCGCTGGCGGTGGTGCGCGGCGCCGACGAGCCGCTGGCGCGGCTGAAGGAGCACCTGGCCGCCACCAGCCACCGCGCCTTGCTGCTGGCCGAAAGCGACGGCCGGCGCGAGAGCCTGCTGGACTTCCTGCGGGCCAGCCACGTCACGCCGCCTGCCTTCGACTCGCTGGAGGCGTTCCAGGCCAGCGACGAGCGGGTGGGCATCGCGACCGGGCCGCTCGCTGCCGGCTTCGCCTGGCTCGAAACGGGGATCGACCTGGTCACCGAGACCGAGCTGTTCGCCGCCGGCCCGACGATGCGCCGCCGGCGCAGGCAGGAACAGGTCAGCGACGTCGAGGCGCTGATCAAGGACTTGTCGGAGCTCAACGTCGGCGACCCGGTCGTGCACACCCAGCACGGCATCGGCCGCTACCGGGGACTGGTCAACCTCGACCTCGGGCAAGGCGTCGCTGCCGACGGCCAGCCGCTCGTGCAGGAATTCCTGCACCTCGAATACGCGGACAAGGCCACGCTGTACGTGCCGGTCAGCCAGCTGCACCTGATCAGCCGCTACACCGGCGTGTCCGCCGAGGAGGCGCCGCTGCACAAGCTGGGCTCCGGCCAGTGGGAAAAGGCCAGGCGCAAAGCCGCCGAGCAGGTGCGCGACACGGCGGCCGAACTCCTGAACATCTACGCGCGGCGCGCCGCCCGCCAGGGGCACGCGTTCCGCTTCTCGGCGCAGGACTACGAGGCGTTCGCCAACGAGTTCGGCTTCGAGGAGACCGCGGACCAGAACGCCGCGATCCACGCGGTGATGCAGGACATGATCTCGCCGCAGCCCATGGACCGACTGGTCTGCGGCGACGTCGGCTTCGGCAAGACCGAGGTCGCGCTGCGGGCCGCGTTCATCGCCGTCACCGGCGGCCGGCAGGTGGCGTTCCTCGCGCCGACCACGCTGCTGGCCGAGCAGCATTACCAGACGCTGGTGGACCGGTTCTCGAAGTGGCCGGTGAAGGTGGCGGAAGTGTCGCGCTTCCGCTCGACCAGGGAAGTGAACGCCACGCTCAAGGGCCTGGCCGACGGCAGCGTGGACATCGTGGTCGGCACGCACAAGCTCCTGAGCGAATCGACGAAATTCAGGAACCTCGGCCTGCTGATCATCGACGAGGAACACCGCTTCGGCGTGCGCCACAAGGAAGCGATGAAGGCGATGCGGGCCGAGGTCGACGTGCTGACCCTCACCGCCACGCCGATCCCGCGCACGCTGGGCATGGCGCTGGAGGGCCTGCGCGACCTGTCGGTCATCGCCACTGCGCCGCAGCGGCGGCTGGCGATCAAGACCTTCGTTCGCAACGAAGGCAACGGCGTGATCCGCGAGGCCGTGCTGCGCGAACTGAAGCGCGGCGGCCAGGTCTACTTCCTGCACAACGAGGTCGAGACGATCGAGAACCGGCGCGAGCGCCTGCAGGCGCTGCTGCCCGAGGCGCGCATCGCCGTCGCCCACGGCCAGATGCCGGAGCGCGAACTGGAGCGCGTCATGCGCGACTTCGTGGCGCAGCGCCACAACGTGCTGCTGTGCTCCACCATCATCGAGACCGGCATCGACGTGCCGACGGCCAACACGATCGTCATCAGCCGGGCCGACAAGTTCGGCCTCGCGCAGCTGCACCAGTTGCGCGGCCGGGTGGGCCGCAGCCACCACCAGGCGTATGCCTATCTGCTGGTGCCGGACACCGAGAGCCTCACCAGGCAGGCGGCGCAGCGGCTCGACGCGATCCAGCAGATGGAGGAGCTGGGGTCCGGCTTCTACCTCGCGATGCACGACCTCGAGATCCGCGGCGCCGGCGAGGTGCTGGGCGAGAACCAGAGCGGCAACATGCTGGAAGTCGGCTTCCAGCTGTACAACGAGATGCTGGCCGAGGCCGTGCGCTCGCTCAAGGCGGGCAAGGAGCCGGACCTGCTGGCGCCGCTGTCGGTCACGACCGAGATCAACCTGCACGCGCCGGCGCTGCTGCCGAACGACTACTGTGGCGACGTGCACCTGCGCCTGTCGTTCTACAAGCGGCTGGCGACGGCGCGCAGCACCGAGCAGATCGACGCGCTGCTGGAGGAAATCGTCGATCGCTTCGGCAAGCCGCCGCCGCAGGCGCAGACGCTCATCGACGTGCACCGGCTGCGCGTCATGGCGCGGCCGTACGGCGTGGTGAAGGTCGATGCCGCGCCCGGCGTCATCCACATCACGTTCAAGCCCAACCCGCCGATCGAGCCGATGCGCATCATCGAGCTGGTGCAGAAGAACCGGCACATCAAGCTCGCCGGCAACGAGAAGCTGCGCATCGAGCGCGCGCTGCCCGAGCCGCGCGAGCGGGCGCAGATGGTGCGTGACGTGCTGAGGTCGCTGGGGCAACCGAAGATCGCGGAGGTTGTGTAAGCGCTTGTACCGAAGCTTGACCGGATTTCAAGCACAGCTATATTCCTGCTCCATGTAGTCCAAAAGGCCACAGCGCCAGGACTGATTCCAATCCTTGGGGGATTCCATGGGGAAGTGGGAAGGGAGAGGCGCCAGTGTGCTGAAGCGCCTGCGAGCGGCGCTTCGCTATGGGTTGCCGGCGGTGGCCGCCATCCACTTGACCGCCTGCTCAAAGACGGTGCAATGGGAAGAAGAAGTCCCGTTGAACAACGGCCAGATCCTCTGGGTTGCCCGTACGGTCGTCTACTCCTCGCAGGGAGGTGCCGGCAACCCGCTGGACACCGCTTACCGGCCCGGTCCGGACCAGACCATCGAGTTCAAGTGGAAGGGGCAGGACTTCCGCTACAAGGGCGACGCCCGGCTGATGCTCCTGGCGATTTCCCCTGCCGGCAAGCCGGTCCTCGTCGCCAAAGCCGCCGACAACTCCTGGTATGCGCGCCACAACTACGCGTGCACCTTGCCTTTCTACGCCCAGCTCGTGCCCGACGACACGGGCCGTTCGTGGACGTGGCCTCCCCGCATTGAACCCTGGCTCCTGAACCTGCCGGCCAACCTGATGCTGTCTCGCCATCCGCCGGAGCGCATGCAGCGCAAATACAGCGCAGCGGATCGGCAAGCGGCAGACGGCCCGGGCGCGGCCGGCAACCCATCTCAACAAAAAATCGACCCGGATTACACCGGAGACCTGTGCCGCCACCTGAGGAAGTGACATGGCTACCAAACTCGAGTACTCCCAACTCTCGCTGTATGTCTACAACACAGCGAACGACCAGAACAGACCGCTCCTGCCCATCGGCTGGACACAGGTGGCTTACCACCCCGATGACGCGATCGGCTTCTCGTACGGCATCTTTCGCAACACCGCGACCAATGAAGTTGTGGTCGCCTACACCGGCACCAACGAAAAGAAAGTGGTCGACTTCCTTGTAGCCAACCTGCCCGCAGGCGTCGGCCTTGGGAGCCCCCAGGTCACGGCGGCCGCATATGTGGCGGCCCAGACGATCAAGACCTACGGGATCGAGAATGTCTCGTTCACCGGCCACAGCCTGGGGGGCGGCCATCGGCCAGATGATCGAGTGGTACTACTAGAACCAGTCCTACTCGGGAACGGAGTTCTTCAAGACCGCAGCCTCGGGGCTGCTGCAATACACCGTCGCCTTGGGCGATGGCCTGGCCGGTGCGCAGAACAAGGCCGGCGCGTTTGCCGAGAAGTGGCTCAAGCCCTACCTCGAGGCGCAGGGCATCACCTATTCCACCAATCGTTGGGCGAGAAGTCGGTTTACCTGCAGAAGTATCCCCTCGGCGTGATCGATCGCCAGATCGAGCGACCCGCGCGTGCCACTACCTGAGGAACACCATGCCCATCAGACGTGCCAGTTGCCTGGCGTTCGCACTTTTTGCGCTTCAGGTCACGGCCTGTTCGAAAACCGCCAAGACGGTTTCCTGGGAGGAGGAAGTTCGCCTCAACACGGGCGAGACCATCTGGATCAAACGGTCGGACCAATTCGAAACGAAATCGGAGCCGGGCAATCCGCTCCAGTCGGCTTTGTGGCCCGGCATGCGGACGTACGAGTTCGACTGGCGCGGCCAGCACTATGTCTACACGACGACTCCCAAGGAATCGCTCGGCGCGCTCATGCTCTACGTCGTGGGTGGCAGCAGCCTTGTCGTTGTCGATACCACGCGGGCCTGCGCCAAAGCCGGATTCGCTGAATTCCGCTGGGTTGAGGGCGGTTGGCAGCTGCAGCCCAACGTCAGCCCGGAACTGGTTGGCCAGCCTCGCAACCTGATGGCGCACTACGCCGCGGACGGATCCATTTCAGGGCGGGTCACCACCGACATGAAGACAGCGGAAGACACCGCGCCGCGACGGGCACGCGTCGCATTGACGCTGGAGGCTGCAAGCGTCGCAACCGATTGTTCAAGGAGGAAATAAACATGGCTTCGACTCCTGACCTCGCGCTACTGGCGCTGCGCGTTTATGCGACCCCTGGCGCCATCGCGCCGCTGGGAGACAAGGAATTCAATCGGCCCGCGGTACCGGCCGGCTGGACCGAACTCGAATGGCATGCCGACGATGGCTGGGGCTACAGCTACGGCGTGTACAAGAACGGCTCCGAGATAGTGATCTCGTACGCCGGCACGAACGAAGGTATCGACTGGCTCGCGAACGCCACGAACGGCCTCGGCGTGAGCTCGTCCCAGGTGACGAGCGCGGCGATAGCGTACCTGCAGGCCAAGCAGCAGTACGGGGGCGACATCACCTTGACGGGGCACAGCCTGGGGGGCGGCCTTGCCTCGATCATGGCCGTATGGTTCGACCGGCCCGCCGTGGTCTTCGACGAAGCCCCCTTCGAGCTCACGGGAAGGAACGTGCCGATCGTCCAGTACACCAAGGCCGTATTGGCATTGGCGGGCTACAGCGACCCGGCGTTCACAAGCTACGTGGGACTCCTGGATTTCTACGCACGCGAGGCGCAGGTCCAGAACCACTATGTGGGCGAGGAGGCCCTGCAGATCGCGCGAATGCTGGCTCCGACCATCATGGGGACCGACAACCGCATGGAGTTCGGCGTAACCAACATGCTGTCCCTGGGAGGCCGGGTCGACCTGCATTCCCAGGCCTTGCTCGCCGCCGGAAGCCTCAGCACGGCGTTCCCCGAGGGAACGATCTCGGTCCAACAGGCCTTGCCCCTGCTGATGGACAAGAACTTTTATGCGCTCTCCACTGCCGGCCCCGATGAGAACGTCCTGATCAACTTCATCCGCAGCGAGCAGGGCCTGCGCGACATCGAGTTCACTACAAGCGGCTGGCGACGGCGCGCAGCACCGAGCAGATCGACGCGCTGCTGGAGGAATCGTCGATCGCTTCGGCAAGCCGCCGGCGCAGGCGCAGACGCTGGTCGACGTGCACCGGCTGCGGGTGATGGCGCGGCCGTATGGGGTGGTGAAGGTCGACGCCGCGCCCGGCGTCATCCACATCACGTTCCGGTCCAACCCGCCGGTCGAGCCGATGCGCATCATCGAGCTGGTGCAGAAGAACCGCCACATCAAGCTCGCCGGCAACGAGAAGCTGCGCATCGAGCGCGCGCAGATCGTGCGCGACGTGCTGCGCTCGCTCGGCCAGCCGCGTACCGAAGCGGCCGAGGTCGCCTGAAGTGCTGGTCGCGCAACTGACCCTGGTGCTGACGGCGCTCGCACTGGCGCTGGCGCTGCGGCCGTGGCGGCTGCTCGCCGGCGGTCGGCTGCTGACGCCGCTGCTGGCCAGCCTGGTGGTGCTGCCCTGGCTCTGGGCCTTGCCCTCGCTGCATGCCATGCCGCTGCAACTGCGGTGGTCGGGCGCCTGCCTGGTGCTGCTGATGCTCGGCTGGCCGCTCGCGATTCCGGTGTTGTGCCTCGTCGCCGTGGTCGCCACGGCGATCGCCGGCGCCGGCTGGGCCGAGGCGGTCGCCATGGCGGCCTGGGTCGGCGTGCTGCCGGCCACCATCGGGCTCGCGATCGGCGAGCAATACGAACTGGAACCAAGGGGTCCAGC
>CAVPTY010000115.1:0-14088 GCA_963708655.1 uncultured beta proteobacterium | reverse complement strand
TGTTGCAAGCGGTCCGCGAGTAAAATGGTTGTGTGTGGTTGCTGGCGGATCCAAACTTCCATCGCTTTAGGCTAAATACTTCCCATGATTCAAGAACCGACGCCGCTGGATGTCTTAGTCGTGGCTCCGCACCCGGACGACGCCGAACTGGGCGCGGCGGGTGCCATATTGCAGTACAAGGCCGACGGATATCGCGTCGGCGTGTTGGACCTGACGGATGGCGAGCCCACGCCATTTGGCAGCCCCGAAATTCGCGCTCGCGAGACGGCGGCCGCCACGAAAATCCTGGGGCTGGATTGGCGCGGAAACCTGGGATTGCCGAACCGCAGCGTGGAAGCCACGCTCGAGGCCCGGCGATTGTTGGCCGGCATGTTTCGCCAATTGAAGCCTCGGTTGCTGTTGGCGCCGTATTGGGTCGATAGCCATCCCGACCACCTGGCTGCCGTCGATCTGATCGAAGCGGCCCGCTTCTGGTCGAAACTTTCCAAAACCGACATGCCGGGCGAACCGCACCATCCGGCGCGGGTGCTGTACTACAACTGCGTGCACCTGCGAGTCGTGGAAAAGCCGGCCTTCGTGCTCGACATAAGCCGCTGGTGGCCGCAGAAGTTGGCAGCCATTGAGTGCTATCAAAGCCAGTTTGTCGTGGGCCGCCCCACCGAGGCGCCGACGTTTCTGGATCGCACGCGATGCGGTCCTCGGCGATGCCCAGGGCGAGCAGCCGCTGCGTCTCGCGCCGGAGAAACGCGGCCACCTGGGGTACGGCGTCGCCGGCCATCGGCTCGCGCTGCATCGAGGCCGGCTCGCCGTGCATGTGCATCAGGCAGACGCCACACCGCGGATGCGCCGCGATCGCCTGCGCCGCGCCCGGCCGCCGCAGCGCCCAGATGTCGTTGACGATGTCGACGCCGAGATCCAGCACCGCGCGCATGACCTCTGGCTTGTAGGTATCGACGGAAACCGGCACGCCCAGGCGCACCGCCTCGCGCACCACGGGAAGCACGCGAGCGAGTTCCTGCGGCAGCGACACGGGCTCGGTGCCGGGCCGGGTCGACTCGCCGCCGATGTCCAGGATGTCCGCGCCGTCACGCAGCAGCCGCTCGCAGTGCGCCAGCGCGCCGGCGCTGGTCGCGTGGCGGCCACCGTCGGAGAACGAGTCCGGCGTCACGTTGACGATGCCCATCACGACCGGGCGCGAGAGGTCGATCCGGTGCCGCGTCGTCTGCCAATGCATGAGCCGATTGTCCGCGATCGGCCCATGCAAAAGGGGCCCGAAGGCCCCTCTCGTGCATGGCCCGAACGGATCAGGCGGTGGTCGGCGACGGGTCGGTCGCGACCGGTGCGCCGCCGGAGCCGTTGCCCGACGACGGCGTGCGCGGCGTCCAGTCCTTGGGCGGGCGCGGCTCCTTGCCGGCCATGATGTCGTCGATCTGCTCGGCGTCGATGGTTTCCCACTCGAGCAGCGCCTTGGCCATCGCGTGCATCTTGTCCTTGTTGTCCTCGATCAGCCGGCGCGCCAGGTTGTACTGCTCGTCGATGATGCGGCGGACTTCCTCGTCGACCTTCTGCATGGTCTGCTCGCTCATGTTGGTGGTCTTGGTCACCGAGCGGCCCAGGAACACCTCGCCTTCGTTCTCGGCGTAGACCATCGGGCCCGAGGGCCTCGCGTCATGCCGTAGCGCATCACCATGTCGCGCGCCAGTTGCGTCGCGCGCTCGAAGTCGTTCGAGGCGCCGGTGGTCATCTGGTTCATGAACACCTCTTCCGCGATCCGCCCGCCGAACAGCATGGCGATCTGGTTGAGCATGTATTCGCGGTCGTAGCTGTAGCGGTCCTTTTCCGGCAGGCTCATGGTCACGCCGAGCGCGCGGCCGCGCGGGATGATGGTGACCTTGTGCACCGGGTCGCACTTGGGCAGCAGCTTGCCGATGATGGCGTGGCCGGCCTCGTGGTAGGCGGTGTTGCGGCGCTCTTCCTCGGGCATGACCATGGACTTGCGCTCGGGGCCCATGATGATCTTGTCCTTGGCCTTCTCGAAGTCCTGCATCTCGACCACGCGCGCGTTGCGGCGCGCGGCCATCAGCGCGGCCTCGTTGCACAGGTTGGCCAGGTCGGCGCCGGACATGCCCGGCGTGCCGCGCGCGATGATGCCGGAGCTCACGTCCTGGCCGATCGGAATCTTGCGCATGTGCACGTTCAGGATCTGCTCGCGGCCGCGGATGTCTGGCAGCGTCACGTAGACCTGGCGGTCGAAGCGACCCGGGCGCAGCAGCGCGGCGTCCAGGATGTCGGGGCGGTTGGTCGCCGCGACCACGATCACGCCGAGGTTGGTTTCGAAGCCGTCCATCTCGACCAGCATCTGGTTGAGCGTCTGCTCGCGCTCGTCGTTGCCGCCGCCCAGGCCCGCGCCACGCTGGCGGCCCACCGCGTCGATTTCGTCGATGAAGATGATGCAGGGCGCGTTCTTCTTGGCGTTCTCGAACATGTCGCGCACGCGCGCCGCGCCCACGCCGACGAACATCTCGACGAAGTCGGAGCCGGAAATGCTGAAGAAAGGCACCTTGGCTTCGCCCGGCGATGGCCTTGGCGAGCAGCGTCTTGCCGGTGCCCGGCGGGCCGACCAGCAGCAGGCCGCGCGGAATGCGTCCGCCGAGCTTCTGGAATTTCTGCGGGTCCTTCAGGAAGTCGACGACCTCCTTGACCTCTTCCTTGGCCTCGTCGCAGCCGGCGACGTCGGCGAAGGTGACCTGGTTGTTGTTCTCGTCGAGCATGCGCGCCTTGCTCTTGCCGAAGCTGAAGGCGCCGCCCTTGCCGCCGCCCTGCATCTGGCGCATGAAGTAGATCCAGACCCCGATCAGCAGCAGCATCGGCCCCCAGCTGACCAGCAAGGTCATCAGCAGCGAACCTTCCTCGCGCGGCTTGACGTCGAACTTGACGTTGTTGCTGATGAGGTCGCCGACCAATCCGCGGTCCAGGTAGGTGGCGGTGGTGCGGATCTTCCGGTCATCGGTCGTGATGGCGATGATTTCGGTGCCGCCCTGTCCTTCCTGGATCATGGCGTTCTTGATGCGCTTGTTGCGCACCTCCTCCAGGAAGTCCGAGTAGCCCATCACGCTGGCACCGGCGGCGCCGCGCGTGTCGAACTGCTTGAACACCGTAAACAGCACGAGCGCGATCACCAGCCATACCGCGATCTTGGAAAACCACTGATTGTTCAACTGCTTCTCCGGGGAATAGTCCAGGTCCAGTTGACGTCCATTCTAGGCGTTTCAAGACGTGGAATGATGTATTTTGGCTACCATTGCCATAGGTCGGCAGCACAAGGGGTGGTCAGTCCCGGCCCGCAGCGGCTTTCAAGCCGATGCCGACGAGGAAGGTTTCCGATGACTTGTCCCGGGACGCCTTGGGTTTGAGAGGCTTGACGAGCCGGAAAGTTTCCTTGAAGTGCTTCACCAGCTGGCTGTAGCCGCTGCCATGGAACAGCTTCACGACCAGCGCGCCCTGCGGCTTCATGTGGCGGACGGCGAAGTCGACGGCCAGTTCGACCAGGTGCGCGATTCGCGCCGCATCGGCCGACTCGACGCCGGACAGATTGGGCGCCATGTCGGAGACCACCAGGTCGGCCTTCTGCCCGCCCATCGCGTCTTCGAGCCGCGCCACCACCTCCGGCTCGCGGAAGTCGCCCTGCAGGAACAGTACGCCCTCGATCGGCTCCATCGGCAGGATGTCCAACCCGATGATGCGGCCCTGCAGCGCCCCCGGCGCGGCGCCGCCCGGCGCGAGCTTGCGGCGCAGGTACTGGCTCCACGCCCCCGGTGCCGAGCCGAGGTCGACGACGGTGAAACCGGGCTTGACCAGCCCCAGCGTCTCGTCGATCTCCTTGAGCTTGTAGGCGGCGCGGGCCCGGTACCCCTCTTTCTGCGCGAGCTTGACCCAGGGGTCGTTGACATGGTCGTTCAGCCACGCCTTGTTGACCTTCTTGCTTTTGGTCTTGGTTTTCATCGATTCATCCGGGGCCGGCGCCGCTCGCGCCTGGCGCGCGGGGCCAGGCGGCGGCGCGCGGGAGATAATAGCCCCCAATGCCCGCTCTCCAATTGACCATCGCCGAACGCAAGGAACACCGCGCCGAGGCCCACCACCTCGACCCCGTGGTCATGATCGGCAACGACGGCCTGACGCCCGCCGTCAGGAAGGAAGTCGATGCCGCGCTCAAGGCGCACGGGCTGATCAAGATCCGTGTCCACGGCGACGACCGCGAGCAGCGCGAAGCCATGTTCCAGACGCTGGCCGACGAACTCGATGCCGCGCCGATCCAGCACATCGGCAAGCTGCTGGTGCTCTGGCGGCCGAAGCCGCCCAAGGAGCGCGCGCCGGACGAGGGCCGCATGCCCGGACCGCGCGACTTCAAGGTGCTCAAGTACAGCAAGCGCGGCGGGCAGCGGCCGGAAGTGAAGACGCTGCGCGTGCTCGGCAACCAGCGGCTGACGCCGGGCGGGCAGGTGAAACGGGCGAAACCGAAGCAGAAGTCGGTGAAGAAGGGGCGGTTGGGGTAGGAACCGGGGCCGGACAACCGGGTGCAGGGGTTTTCTCTTTCCGTGGAAGCCTACGCCTCGCCTGCCCTCGTCGTGGTCAGCTTCCACAGCACGACGCCCGCGCACAGCCACTGCCCGACGTACATCGCCGTGCCCAGGCCGTGCCACAGCCGGAGGTTCTCTCTGGCCATGATGCGGGGTGCCACCGCGAATTCCGACAGCAGCGCCAGCAGCAGGCCGGTCAGAATGAACAGCACCGCGCCACCGCGCCAGTCCATGCCGCAGCGGCCGTCTTCCGAGCGCGACACGAACAGCAGCAGCATGCCGCAGGCGACCGCGACCCAGCCCTGCGCCGAGAACAGGCGGGCGGCGACGCTGCCCGCCAGCGCCGGCGTCGGCAGGCTGGCAAACAGCGTCGGCACGGCGAGAAAGCCGGTGACGGACAGGCTGCCCCACCACAGCGCCGCGGCGAAGACCGACAGCCGAGCCTTCCATGCGGGCGGCGTCGAGCGGGCTGGGGCGTTCACGGGCGGATCAGACGTAATGGACCGCGACGATCTCGTAGCGTTTCACGCCCCCGGGCGCCTGGACCTCGGCGGTGTCGCCCTGCGCCTTGCCGATCAGCGCGCGGGCGATCGGGCTGGAGACGTTGATCAGGCCGTGCTTGAGGTCGGCCTCGTCCTCGCCGACGATCTGGTAGCGCACGGCGTCGCCGCTTTCCTCTTCCTCCAGTTCCACGGTCGCGCCGAAGACCACCCGGCCGCCGGCATCGAGCTGGGATGGATCGATGATCTGCGCGGCCGCGAGCTTGCCCTCGACCTCCTTGATCCGGCCTTCGATGAAGCCCTGGCGGTCCTTGGCCGCGTCGTACTCCGCGTTTTCGGACAGGTCGCCGTGCGAGCGCGCCTCCGAGATCGCGTTGATCACGGCCGGCCGGTCGACAGTCTTGAGCTTGTGCAGTTCAGCCTTGAGCTTCTCGGCACCGCGCTTGGTGAGTGGAATGGTCGCCATGGGGGATGTCTCGGTGTGCAAAAGGAATACCGCCGGCCGTTGCCGACCGGCGGTATCTGGTGGGGACATTATGCCAAGAAGCGGCTGGCCGCCACCCCGGTCTTACCCCCGGTGAGCCGGCCGCGCCTCAGGCCGCCAGCTGCGCGTGCAGCTCCTGGAGCGAACACACGTCCAGGTCGTCCAGGTACTTCATGCCTTCCACGGCAGCCTCGGCGCCGGCGATGGTGGTGATGGTGTTCACCCGCGCCAGCAGCGACGACGTGCGGATGCTGCGCGAGTCGGTGATCGCGTTGCGGCGCTCCTCCACCGTGTTGATCACCATCGCGATCTCGTTGTTCTTGATCATGTCGACCACGTGCGGCCGGCCCTCGGTCACCTTGTTCACCGCTTCGCAGGGGATGCCGGCCGCGTTGATGGCCGCGGCCGTGCCCTTGGTGGCGGCGATCAGGAAGCCCATGCCGGCGAGCTGCTTGGCCACCTCGACGGCCCTCGGCTTGTCGCTGTTCTTCACCGTGAGGAACACCTTGCGCACCGGGTCGGTGGGCCGCGGCACCTTGGTGCCGGCGCCGATCTGGCTCTTGATGAACGCTTCGCCGAAGCTCTTGCCCACGCCCATCACCTCGCCCGTGGACTTCATCTCCGGGCCGAGGATGGTGTCGACGCCGGGGAACTTCACGAACGGGAACACGGCTTCCTTGACGCTGAAGTACGGCGGTGTCACCTCCTCGCGGATGCCCTGCGAGTCGAGCGACTGGCCGACCATGCACCGCGCCGCCACCTTGGCCAGCGGGATGCCGGTCGCCTTGCTGACGAACGGCACGGTGCGCGAGGCCCGGGGATTGACTTCCAGCACGTAGATCACGTCGCGGCCGTCGGCTTCCTGGATCGCGAACTGCACGTTCATCAGCCCGACCACGTTCAGCGCCTTGGCCATGGCGGCCGTCTGGCGCTTGAGCTCGTCGACGGTCGACCTGGACAGGGAATACGGCGGCAGCGAACACGCCGAGTCGCCGCTGTGCACGCCGGCCTGCTCGATGTGCTCCATCACGCCGCCGATGAACGTGCGCTCGCCGTCCGAAAGGCAGTCGACGTCGCACTCCATCGCATCGTTGAGGAAGCGGTCCAGCAGCACCGGCGAATCGTGCGAGACCTTCACGGCTTCGCGCATGTAGCGCTCGAGGTCGCGCTGCTCGTGCACGATTTCCATGGCGCGGCCGCCCAGCACGTAGCTGGGGCGCACCACCAGCGGATAGCCCAGCTTGGCGGCCTTCTCGAGGGCTTCGGGTTCGGTCCGCGCGGTGGCGTTCGGCGGCTGCAGCAGCTTGAGCTCGTGCAGCAGCTTCTGGAAGCGCTCGCGGTCTTCGGCGGCGTCGATCATGTCGGGACTGGTGCCGATGATCGGCACGCCTTCGGCTTCCAGTCCCAGGGCGAGCTTGAGCGGCGTCTGCCCGCCGTACTGCACGATCACGCCGGCCGGCTTCTCCTTGTCGACGATCTCCAGCACGTCTTCCAGCGTCAGCGGCTCGAAGTACAGCCGGTCGCTGGTGTCGTAGTCGGTCGACACGGTCTCCGGGTTGCAGTTGACCATGATGGTCTCGTACCCGTCCTCGCGCAGCGCCAGCGCGGCATGCACGCAGCAATAGTCGAATTCGATGCCCTGGCCGATGCGGTTCGGACCGCCCCCCAGCACGATGATCTTCTTGCGGTCGGTCGGCTCGGCTTCGCATTCCGCGACGCCGCCCCAGGTGGCCGACTCGTAGGTGGAATACATGTACGCGGTGTCGGTCGCGAACTCCGCGGCGCAGGTGTCGACCCGCTTGTAGACCGGCCGCACGCCCAGTGCGCGGCGCTTCTCGCGAATCACCTTGTCGGTGGTCTTGAGCTGGCGCGCCAGCCGGCGATCCGAGAACCCCTTCTTCTTGAGCATCAGGAGCGTCGCGGCGTCGATGCTGTCCAGACTCGTCTTCTCGAGTTCGAGCTCGATCTTGACGATCTCCTCGATCTGCACCAGGAACCACTTGTCGATCTTCGTCAACTCGTAGACCTCGTCCACGGACATGCCTTGCGCGAAGGCGTCACCGACGTACCAGATGCGTTCCGGCCCCGGCTCGCCGAGTTCCTCCTCCAGCACCTCGCGGTCCTGGGTCTTCTCGTTCATGCCGTCGACCCCGACCTCCAGCCCGCGCAGCGCCTTCTGGAACGACTCCTGGAAGGTGCGGCCCATGGCCATCACCTCGCCCACCGACTTCATCTGCGTGGTCAGGTGCGAATCGGCCTGCGGGAACTTCTCGAAGGCGAAGCGCGGCACCTTGGTCACCACGTAGTCGATGCTCGGCTCGAAACTGGCCGGCGTCGCGCCGCCGGTGATCTCGTTGCGCAGTTCGTCGAGCGTGTAGCCGACCGCCAGCTTGGCCGCGATCTTCGCGATCGGAAAGCCGGTCGCCTTGGAGGCCAGCGCCGACGATCGCGACACCCGCGGGTTCATCTCGATGACGACCATGCGGCCGTCCTTCGGGTTGATCGAGAACTGGACGTTCGAGCCGCCGGTGTCCACGCCGATCTCGCGCAGCACCGCCAGCGAGGCGTTGCGCATGATCTGGTATTCCTTGTCGGTGAGCGTCTGCGCCGGCGCGACGGTGATGGAATCGCCGGTGTGCACGCCCATCGGGTCCAGGTTCTCGATCGAGCAGACGATGATGCAGTTGTCCGCCTTGTCGCGGACCACTTCCATCTCGAATTCCTTCCAGCCGACCAGCGATTCCTCGATCAGCAGTTCGCTGGTGGGCGAGGCCTCCAGGCCCCGCTTGCAGATCACCTCGAACTCCTCGGCGTTGTACGCGATGCCGCCGCCGGTGCCGCCCAGCGTGAAACTGGGGCGGATCACCACCGGGAAGCCGAGCGTCTTCTGCACCGCCCATGATTCGTCCATCGTGTGGGCGATGCCGGAGCGCGCCGAGCCCAGGCCGATCTTCGTCATCGCGTCCTTGAACTTCAGCCGGTCCTCGGCCTTGTCGATGGCCTGCGGCGTGGCGCCGATCAGTTCCACCTTGAACTTGTCGAGGACGCCGTTGCGCCACAGGTCCAGCGCGCAGTTCAGCGCCGTCTGGCCGCCCATGGTCGGCAGGATCGCATCGGGCCGCTCCCTGGCGATGATCTTCTCGACCGTCTGCCAGGTGATCGGCTCGATGTAGGTGACGTCGGCCGTGGCCGGGTCGGTCATGATCGTCGCCGGGTTGGAGTTGATCAGGATGACCTTGTAGCCCTCCTCGCGCAGCGCCTTGCAGGCCTGCGCGCCGGAGTAGTCGAACTCGCAGGCCTGGCCGATGATGATCGGGCCGGCGCCGATGATGAGGATGCTCTCGATGTCGGTGCGCTTGGGCATTTAGTTTTTCGCTCCCGCCTGTTCCATCGACGCGACGAAGCGGTCGAACAAATAGCCGATGTCGTGCGGCCCGGGGGACGCTTCAGGATGTCCCTGGAAGCAGAACGCCGGCCGGTCGCTGCGGGCCAGGCCCTGCAGCGTGCCGTCGAACAGGCTCACGTGGGTCGCGCGCAGGTTCGCGGGCAGCGTCTTGTCGTCCACCGCGAAACCGTGGTTCTGGCTGGTGATGCTGACGCGGCCGGTGTCGAGGTCCTTCACGGGATGGTTGGCGCCGTGGTGGCCGAACTTCATCTTGAACGTCTTCGCGCCCGAGGCCAGCGCCATGATCTGGTGGCCCAGGCAGATGCCGAACGTGGGGTAGCCCGCCTCGATCAGTTCGCGCGAGGCGGCGATGGCGTAGTCGCAGGGCTGCGGATCGCCCGGGCCGTTGGCGAGGAACACGCCATCGGGATTCATCTTGCGTACTTCGGCCGCGGGGGTCTGGGCCGGCACCACGGTGATGCGGCAACCGCGCTCGGCCAGCATGCGCAGGATGTTCTTCTTCACGCCGTAGTCGAACGCCACGACGTGGAACTTCGCACGCTGCTGATCGCCGTACCCGGTGCCCAGCCGCCACTCGGTCTGGGTCCAGGTGTAGGTTTCCCTGGTGGACACGACCTTCGCCAGGTCCAGGCCGGTCATGTTCGGCGCCTGCCTGGCGGCGGCAACGGCCTGCTCGATCACGGCCGGCGTGACCGCCTCGCCGGCGGCGAGACCCACGATGCAGCCGTTCTGCGCGCCCTTGCTGCGCAGCAGCCGGGTGAGCTTGCGCGTGTCGATGTCGGCGATGCCGACCGTGCGCTCGCGCTGCAGGTATTCGGACAGCGTGCAGCTGGCGCGGAAATTGGAGGCGATGAGCGGCAGATCGCGAATGATCAGGCCCGCGGCGTGGACCTTGCTGGCTTCGACGTCCTCGGCATTGACGCCGTAGTTGCCGATGTGCGGATACGTGAGCGTCACGATCTGCTGGCAGTAGCTCGGGTCGGTGAGGATTTCCTGATACCCGGTCATGGCCGTGTTGAACACGAGCTCCCCGGTGGTGGAGCCGGCGGCTCCGATCGAAATGCCAGGAAAGACCGTGCCGTCTGCAAGCGCCAGGATGGCGGTCGGGAAGGTTCCCTGTCGAGACAAAAGCACTGGGTTCTCCGGATGGGTGTCGGTACGCCCAGGGATCAAGCGCGGCGTGCCGGTGCCGGCAGCTGCTGTTGTCAGGGAATTGGCTTCGATGCGCTAGGCGTACGGGTTAGCGGGAAAGCCCCTGATTATAACCAGCGCAGGGGTATTCCCCAGTGGCGGACGGACATTGTCGCGCGCGCGCCGGGCGACTCAGCGGGCCTGAGCGGCCGCACTCGCGTGCAGGCAGATCGCCGCGGCGGCGGCGACGTTGAGCGACTCTTCGCCGCCGGGCTGGACGATCCTCACCACCGCGCTGGCGCGGGACGCGATCTCGTGGCCCAGGCCTTGGCCTTCGTGACCGAGCGCCCAGGCGCAGGGCCACGGCAGCAGCGCCCGGTGCAGCCACTCGCCGCCGTGCGAACTGGTGGCCACGATCGGCACGCGCAGCGCGTCCAGCGAGGCGGGTTCCAGCACTTCGACCAGGTGCAGGCCGAAGTGCGCACCCATGCCGGCACGCAGCACCTTGGGACTCCAGAGCGCGGCGGTGCCTTTCATGGCCAGCACCTGGCCAAAGCCGAAGGCGGCGGCGCAGCGCAGGATCGTGCCGACGTTGCCGGCGTCCTGCAGCCGGTCGAGGATCACCGAAGGCACGCCGGGCTGCAGTCCGGAAACGGGAGGCAGGTCCAGGACAAAGCCCATCCGGCCGGGCGATTCCAGTCCGCTGAGCGAAGCGAACAGCGCGTCGGCCATGACCACCGTCCGGCCGCCGGGATGGGGCCGCTGGTGCCCTGCTTCTTCCCACAGCGACTGCGAGAACACGGCGAGCGCCGGCACCATCCGCCGCGCCAGCGCCGCCCGGCAGAGATGGTCGCCCTCGAGCCAGATGCGGCCCTGCCTGCGGTACCCGGTGCTGTCCCGCGCCAGCCGGCGCAAGTCCTTCAGCAGGGCATTGCCCGCCGAGGTGATGAACTGGGGGCCCGTGGCCGTCACGCGACCCGAAGGGTGACCGCCGCCCCGTCCCCGGTCGCGAACGTCGCCGCCACCGGGCTGAAGAACTTGCGGTGATGGCGGCAGGCGCCATGCACCCGCAGCGCCTCCAGGTGCTCCGGCGTGCTGTAGCCCTTGTGCGCCGCGAAGCCGTATTGCGGGAACTCCTCGTCCAGTGTCTTGCAGAGCCGGTCGCGATGCACCTTGGCCAGGATCGAGGCGGCCGAGATCGCCTTGACCGTGGCATCGCCGCCGACCACGGCTTCGGCCAGCACGTCGATCGTCGGCAGCCGATTGCCGTCCACCAGCACCTTGGTCGGCTTCAACCGCAGCCCCTCCACCGCGCGCTTCATCGCCAGCATCGTGGCGTGCAGGATGTTGAGCTCGTCGATCTCCTCGACGCTGGCCTGCGCGATCGAGCAGCACAGCGCCTTTTCGCAGATCTGGTCGAACAGGCGGTCGCGCTGCAGCGGCGTCAGGACCTTCGAGTCGTTCAGCCCGCGGATGCGGCGCGCGTCGTCCAGGATCACGGCCGCGGCGACCACCGGGCCGGCCAGCGGGCCGCGCCCGGCCTCGTCCACGCCCGCCATGAGCCCCACCGGGTCCCACTCGAGGCGCCGCTGCGCCGGACTGCGCCGGGCACGGCGTGCGACGCCGGGCGCCGCGATGGGCTCAGGATTCGAGGACTTTCTGGATGGCATCGGTCGCCAGGGTGCGCCGTATCGCGTTGCAGCAGGTGTGGTGCAACGCGGTGAATTGCTGCTGCACGGCCGCCATTCTGGCAGGAGAGCCAGCCATTCCAAGAGCGCGTACGGCCAGCGCTTCGGGTTTCGCATCGATGCTGTACCAATTCGGGCACGACGAAGTCGCCGCACAGGATGTTGGGCAGGCCGAGCCAGGGCTGCAGTTGCTTCGGCTTCATGATGCGGTAGCTCAGCCAGTTCACTGCGTACGAGATCACCATCGGCCGCTTGAACAGCGCGGCTTCCAGCGTGGCCGTGCCGCTCGCGACCAGCGTCGAGGTCGCACGCGGCGAGCACCTCGTGCGAGTGGCCGGTCCACGATCGTGAGGCCGTCGCCGAGCCCGGCCGCGCTGGCGGCGTCCTCGATCGCGGCGCGGCAGGCCGGCAGCGCGGGCACGACGCACCGGATGCCGGGCCGCGCCTGGCGCACGCGCACGGCGGCCTCGAAGAACCCCGGGCCAGGTACCGCACCTCGGAGCCACGGCTGCCCGGCAGGATGGCCAGCACCTCGTCATCCTCCGGCAGGCCCAACGCGCGCCGCGCGGCCGCGCGGTCGGGCTCCATGGGGATCACGCCAGCGAGCGGATGCCCGACATACGTCGCCTCGATCCCATGCCGCGCCAGCAATTGCGGCTCGAACGGAAACAGGCACAGCACATGGTCCACGCTGCGCCGGATCTGGCGGGTGCGGCCGGGCCGCCAGGCCCAGATCGACGGGCAGACGAAATGCACCGTCTTGAGGCCCTGCGCCCTCAGCCCGGCCTCGAGGTCCAGGTTGAAGTCCGGGGCGTCGACGCCGATGAAGACCTCCGGGCGCTCGCGCAGCAGCCGTTGCAGCAACTGCTGCCGGATGCCGACGATCTCGCGGTAATGCCGCAGCACCTCGACGTAGCCGCGCACGGCCAGCTTGTCCTGCGGCCACCAGCACTCGAAACCGCGGCGCGCCATGTCCGGCCCGCCGATGTCCGCCGGCCCGCAGGTCCGGCCAGCGCGCCCGCATGCCGTCGAGCAGCAGGCCGGCCAGCAGGTCGCCGGACGCCTCGCCGGCGACCATGGCAAAGCTCGGTGCCGCCACGGCTGTCAGCGGACGATGCCGCGCTTGGGGTCGACGCCGTCGAGGAACGACAGCATCAGCGCGACGTCCGGCGCGGCCGCCGGCGCTGTCGCGGCGCTGGTACAGAACACCCTGCAGTTCGTCACCTGCAAGCCCGCCAATCACGTGCTGCTCAGCGGCTCGCGCGGCACCGGCAAGTCATCGATCGTCAAGGCGCTGCTCACCGAGTTCGCGCCGCGCGGCCTGCGGCTGGTCGAGGTCGCGACCCATGACCTGATCGATCTGCCCGATGTGGTCGCGCCGCTGCGCAAACGGCGCGAGCGCTTCGTGCTCTATGTCGACGACTTCTCGGTCGCCGCCAATGATCCGGCACTGACGGCGCTGAAGACCGCGCTCGATGGTGGCATCGAGGAGCCGCCCGAAAACGTGCTGATCTATGCCACCTCCAACCGCCGCTACCTGATGCCGCAGAGCAAGCGTGACAACGAGGAATTCCATTGGGCCGACGATGAACTGCATCCGGGCGAATCCAGCGAGGAAAAGATTTCTCTGTCCGAGCGCTTCGGCCTGTGGCTGAGCTTTCCGCCGTTCACGCAGGACCAGTACCTTGAAGTGGTGCGACTGCACCTGCGCAGACTCGGCCACACCGGCTGGGACGAGACCACCGAGAAATCGGCGCTGCGCTGGGCGTTGAACCGCGCCTTCACTCGCTTTGTCGTAGGCCAACGTCTCGATCCGATCTTCCGGCAGATTGGCTTGGCCTTGCCGAACCAAGTCCGGCAGCGACTTGCAGTCGGCCGCGTTGGCGGTCGTCACCTGATAGGCCAACACCACCTCGTGCTTGGCGTCCACCAGCAGGTGCAACTTGTAGCCGAACCACTCGACAATCTTGGTCACCTTGCCGTCGTCGTCGAGGTACTCCTTCTTTCCACCGCTGGGCTGTGGCAGTCCTTCGGCGATTTCCGCCTTGGCGGCCTGATCGCCCTTGCGATGGGCGTGCAACGCCGTGGAGTCGCCCGCCGTGTCCTTTCCTAAGTCAGGCACGACCGTGCCCAACCGTTCAACCATCACATCAAAGATTCGCCGCAACTCCGAACGGTGCGGCTCCCGGCCGAGCGTGTCGAGAAACCGCGAGATGTTCCAACTCTTGGGAACGTTCTCTTCCTTGTCGATGCCGATCAGCCTCCGCAGGGCCTCGTTTCGCCCGAGTTCGGCCAATGTGGC
>CAVPTY010000114.1:0-8622 GCA_963708655.1 uncultured beta proteobacterium | reverse complement strand
TCCAGCGGCTGCTCGCGCTGGAGACCGGCGAGCCGCGGGTAGCGCGGCTCCTTCTTCAGGCGCCCACACCCGACGCCGCGCGCACGCAGCCGCGCAAGCCCTGGTAGAAGTGGTGCGCGGCGCGGCATCGCCGCTCAGCGCGGCGAACTCCTGCAGCAGCACCTGCCCCAGGTCGGCCGCCCCCGCGCGCTTGTCCATTGCCACGAAGCCGAGTTCGTCGGCGCTGTCGACGGTGCGCAGATCAGGCGAGAACTCCAGGGAGTCGATGACGGCCGCCGGGCCCAGCCAGACGTGCTCCGGCCGCAGTTGGCCTCGACGACGCGGCCGGCGCGCACGCGGGCCGCCAGCAGGTCGCGCCGGTGCTGCAGGAACAGTCGCAGGTGCGCGCAGACCGGCCGCACGGCGTCGGACGGGAACGCCAGCCGCGGATTCACAGCCGCGCTTCGTGGTGGGCGATCTCGCGCGCCAGCCGTTCGCGATAGACCTCGGGATCGTGCAGTACCGGTGGGAGGCTCGCGTAGAACGCCGACAGCGCCGCCAGGCGCCGCATGTCCCCGGCCTGCGCCGCGCCGGTGGCGAGCAGGCGGTCCAGGACGCGGCGGCGGCAGCCGGTGCATCACGACCAGCCAGTCCACCACCTTCCTCGGCCACAAGCCCAGTGCGCCGTTCGCGTCCGCGCGCAGCGGCCGGACGTCGAGGTAGACCGAGGGAGCGAGCCGGCGGTTCAGCCGCACTTCCTCCTCGCAGAAGAAGCGCGGCGCGAAAGCGTGCCGAAGTCCCGAGCGCACCGGCTTCTTGAGCTTGAACACCTGCTCGGGCGTGAGGAACACCCAGGACATGTGGGTTTCGATCGCCTCGACGCCGGCCGGCGGCACCGGGTACGCGGCGGGTTGCCGCAGCGCCGCGACCTTCGCCTCCAGCGACGCGTGCGCTTCAGCCGCCATGGCTCGCCGACCTCGCGATGCGCTCGTCCACCGCCGCCGCCAGCGCGCTGACCGACGGCGCGACCGCCTGCAGCATGGTGAGCTGGTACAGGTCGGTGAGCAGCGCCCCGTCCATCGTGCCGCTCCCGTCATGGCACCAGCGCGAGCACGCCGTCCGGCCGCAGCGCGACGCGCCCCTCGCACGGGTG
The DNA here is from genome assembly GCA_963708655.1 of uncultured beta proteobacterium. Taxonomy (GTDB): domain Bacteria; phylum Pseudomonadota; class Gammaproteobacteria; order Burkholderiales; family Burkholderiaceae_C; genus Ramlibacter. The sequence continues at coordinate 7,490 of CAVPTY010000114.1, read as the reverse complement.
TGCCTGCAACATGCCGGCCAGCAGCGCCGCGTCCGCCTCGCCTGCGCGCTCCAGCCGCAGCCCGCGGCGGCGCATCGGCACCAGCAGCAACTCGTCGAGCTTGCCGCTCGTGCGCTCGAGCCGCGGAAAGTACATCAGCGCCAGGTCCGGCCGCAACGCCTCGTGGCCGGTGATGCCTTCGTAGTCGTTGATGAAGTCGCCGCAGCCGTACAGCACCAGCTTGCCGTCGATGAGCTCGATCGGCAGCACATGATGCGACGAATGGCCGTGCACCACATCGACTGTGTGGACCTCGTGGGGCCAATTCCCGGTGCGCGGGCGGAACCGAGGGCTCCAGTTGGCGCCCCAATCATCCGACAGCACCCCGCCACATCGCGGGCTGGCGCTGCGGCGCGATGGCGCCGGCCAGCGGCGCCGCACTGGCGGGCGAGACCGTCTCGAGCGTGGCTGCCGCGCCGTCGGGCCCAGGACCGGCACGCCGCCGCCGCCCGCCGCCACGCCGAACACCAACACCCGGCCGCCGCCGGGCAAGGGCAGCGGCGCCGCGGCCCGGGCCGCGTCGCGGCCGGCCCCGGCGAAGCGCAGGCCCGCTCCCTCCAGCGTGCTCGCCAACAACCATGTGCTCGACTGGGGCGTCGCCGGACTGCTGGAGACGCTGCGCACGCTGGAGGGAGCGGGCCTGCGCTTCGCCGGGGCCGGCCGCGACGCGGCCCGGGCCGCGGCGCCGGTGCGGCTCCCCTTGCCCGGCGGCGGCCGGGTGCTGGTGTTCGGCGTGGCGACAGCCAGCAGCGGCGTGCCTGCGTCCTGGGCCGCGACGGCGCGGCGGCCGGGCGTCAACTACCTCGAGACGGTCTCGCCCGCCAGTGCGGCGCTGCTGGCCGGCGCCATCGCGCCGCAGCGCCAGCCCGGCGATGTGGTGGTGCTGTCGATCCACTGGGGCGCCAACTGGAGCCCTGCGGTTCCGCCCGCGCACCGGGAATTCGCCCGCGAGCTGATCGAGTCCGGCGCCGTCGATGTGGTGCACGGCCATTCGTCGCATCATGTGCTGCCGATCGAGCTCATCGACGGCAAGCTGGTGCTGTACGGCTGCGGCGACTTCATCAACGACTACGAAGGCATCACCGGCCACGAGGCGTTGCGGCCGGACCTGGCGCTGATGTACTTTCCGCGGCTCGAGCGCACGAGCGGCAAGCTCGACGAATTGCTGCTGGTGCCGATGCGCCGCCGCGGGCTGCGGCTGGAGCGCGCAGGCGAGGCGGACGCGGCGCTGCTGGCCGGCATGTTGCAGGCACACCCGTGCGAGGGGCGCGTCGCGCTGCGGCCGGACGGCGTGCTGGCGTTGGTGCCATGACGCGGAGCGGCACGATGGACGGGGCGCTGCTCACCGGCCGGGACCGGCGCACGGCGTCGCTGGAGGCGAAGGTCGCGGCGCTGCGGCAGCCCGGCGCGTACCCGGTGCGGCCCGCCGGCGTCGAGGTGATCGAAACCCACATGTCCTGGGTGTTCCTCACGCCCGAGCAGGTGTTCAAGCTCAAGAAGCCGGTGCGCTCGGACGGGCTGGACTTCGGCACGCTTTCGCGCCGGCGCTTCTTCTGCGAGGAGGAAGTGCGGCTGAACCGCCGGCTCGCTCCCTCGGTCTACCTCGACGTCCGGCCGCTGCGCGCGGACGCGAACGGCGCACTGGGCTTGTGGCCCGAGGGGGAGGTGGTCGACTGGCTGGTCGTGATGCGCCGGCTGCCGGCCGGCCGCATGCTGGACCGCCTGCTCGCCACCGGCGCGGCGCAGGCCGGGGACATGCGGCGCCTGGCGGCGCTGCTGTCGGCGTTCTACGCGAGCCTGCCACCGGTACTGCACGATCCCGAGGTCTATCGCGAACGGCTGGCGCGCGAGATCGCCCACCACGAAGCGCGGCTGTGCGATCCGCGGCTGGCGTTCCCGTCCGACGCCGTGCGGCCGGTCTGCGCGCACCTGCGACTGTTCCTGCAGCACCGGCGCGACCTGCTGGCGGCCCGCGTGCGCGCCGGCCGCATCGTCGAGGGGCACGGCGACCTGCGGCCGGAGCACGTCTGGCTGGGCGAGCCGGCGGCCGTCATCGACTGCCTGGAGTTCTCGCCTGATCTGCGCACCGTCGACAGCGCCGACGAACTCGGCTTCGTGGCGATGGAATGCGAGCGCGCGGGGGCGGCCGACCTGGGGCAGGTGCTGCTGCAGGAGTTCGCCGCGCTGAGCGGCGATGCCGCGCCGCGGGAGCTGACCGCCTTCTACCAGGGCTTGCGCGGCTGCGTGCGCGCCAGCATCGCGCTGTGGCACCTGAAGGAGCCGCGCTACCGCGGCTCGCCGGTCTGGCGCGAGCGGGCCGGCCAGTACCTGCGACTGGCCGCGCGGCACGCGCGTGACTGCACGGTGACTGCACGCAATAGCGGCCAATGATGGGCCTCCCGACCAAAGCCCGTACGGTCAGAAAATCCTTGAACGCAGAGGTCGCAAAGGATTCGCAGAGGACGCGAGAGAGAAGGCAAGAATGTTCAGGTATTTCTCTGCGTTCTCTGCGTCGCCTCTGCGGCCTCTGCGTTCAAGACGTTTTCTGTCTCAGCCCTCGAGCTCGGTCAGCGAATCGCCGGCATGAAGGCGGCGGATCGCCTCGGCGAAAAGGCGGCTGGCCGGCAGCAGCGCCAGTTTCCCGGCGGCCGGCCCGGAACCGAGGCGGAACGGCGGCACCGTGTCGGTGACCACCAGGCCGTCCAGCGTGTCGCCGCCCAGCAACTGCGGCGCCTGCCCGACGAACAGGCCGTGCGAGGCCGCGGCGTACACGGCGCTCGCGCCCAGTTCGCGGCAGGCCCTGGCCGTGCGCGCGATCGTGGTGCCGCTGCCGATCAGGTCGTCGATGATGATGGCGCAGCGGCCCGCCACCGGACCGACCATCATGTCGCCGCTCACCACGTCTTCGCTGCGGTGCTTCTCGGCGAAGGCGGCGGCGACCGGCCGTCCCAGGGTTCGCTCCAGCCGCTCGCGGAACCGCTCGGCGCGCTTGATGCCGCCGGCGTCGGGCGACACCACCACCACCGGCCGCTCGCCCACCAGCGGCGCGAAATGGGCGACAAACAGGCCGTTGGCCTGCAGGTGATCGGTGCGGCAACGGAAGGCGTTCTGGAACGCCGCCAGGTTGTGAACGTCGATGGTCACGACCCGGTCGGCGCCCACGGCCTCGAACATCGCGGCGACGTAGCGCGTGGTGACCGGATCGCGCGGCTTGGACTTCTGGTCCTTGCGCGCGTACGCGAGGTACGGGACCATCGCGGTGACCGAGGCCGCGCCGGCGTCCTTGAGCGCGCCGATGAACAGCAGCAGGCGCAGCAGTTTGTCGTTGACGCTCTGCTGGCCGTCGGCGTACAGCGACTGCAGGACGTAGGCGTCGCGGCCGCGCACGCTCACCAGCGGCCGGCTCTTGTGTTCACCGTCCTCGAACTCGCGTTCCTCGTGCGGGCTCAGCACCACTTCCAGGTGGCGGGCGACGGCCGCGCCAAAATCGCGGGAGGCATACAGCGCGAACAGCGCGAGACGTGAGTGCTCCATGACCATCCTTTCCTTGTTGCAGCGACCCGGACGCACCGCGCCATGAGCCACCACGATGTCTTCAACGGCGATGCCGACGGCATCTGCGCGCTGCACCAGTTGCGGCTGGCGGCGCCGCGCGACTCGCAGCTCGTCACCGGCGCCAAGCGCGACATCGAGCTGCTGGCCCGGGTGGCGGCGCGGCCGGGCGACACTGTCACTGTGCTCGATGTTTCCCTGGACCGCAATCGTCCCGGCCTGCTGCGACTGCTGGAGCAAGGCGTGGCCGTGGAGTACTTCGACCACCACTTCGCCGGCGCGATTCCGCGGCACGGCGGCCTGACGGCCCACATCGACCCGGCGCCCGGCGAGTGCACCAGCACCATCGTCGACCGTCATTTGAACGGACGGCACCGCCTGTGGGCCGTCGTCGCCGCCTTCGGCGACAACCTGGAGTCGACCGCGGCCCGGATGGCGCAGGGCGCCGGGCTGGCGCCGCGGCAGGCGCAGCTGCTGCGCGAGCTGGGGCAAGCGATCAACTACAACGCCTATGGCGAGACCGAAGCCGACCTGCTGCTGCGGCCGGCCGACCTCTACCGTGCGCTGCAGCCCTTCGCCGATCCGTTCGATTTCATCGCCGGCCATGAAGCGCCGCGGCGGCTGGGCCAGGCCCGCCGGGACGACCTCGCGCTGGCGCACGGCACGCCGCCGTTCTGGCAAGGGAGCGCCGGTTCGGTCACGCTGCTGCCCGACGCGGCGTGGGCGCGACGGGTGCAAGGCGAATTCGCCAACCAGCTGGCGACGCGGGCGCCTGACCGTGCCCATGCGCTGCTGTGCGAGACCGCGGGCGGCTGGCGCGTCAGCGTGCGGGCGCCGCTGGCGCGACCGCACGGGGCCGACGCGCTGTGCCGGCGGTTCCCCGGCGGCGGCGGCCGCGCCGCGGCCGCGGGCGTCGACCTGCTGCCGCGCGAGCGCCTGCAGGAATTCATCGACGCGTTCACGCTGGCCTTCGTGTCGGCGCGCTGAAGGCCCGCAGCCGAGCTGTGTCCATCAGGTCGGGGCGGCGGGCGCCGCACGATCGCGATCCGGACGCTGCGCATGGTCCTGTTGACTGCGGTCAAGGAAGCTGGCTCGGAACTGCACTACCGTTGGCTGCACCGCCGTTGCGGGACGAGGGCCACCATGGAAACCAGGCTGGACGGTATCGAGATCGGTCCCGGCGACGCGCTGCTGGTGGTCGACCTCCAGAACGACTTTTTGCCGGGCGGTGCGCTGCCGGTGGCCGGCGGCGACGAAATCGTCCCAGTCGTCAACGACTACGTGCAGCACTTCGCGCGGCACGGGCGGCCGGTCTACGCGACGCGCGACTGGCATCCGGCGGGTCACTGCTCCTTCCAGCCGGAGGGTGCCTGGCCGGTGCATTGCGTCGCGGGCAGCTCGGGCGCGGCGTTCGCGCGCGACCTGGTCCTGGCGCCAGGGACGATCGTCGTGTCCAGGGCGCAGGAGGAGGACCGTGACGCCTATTCCGGCTTTGCCGGCACCAGCCTGGAGCGGCACCTGCGCGCCGCCGGCATCCGCCGCCTGTTCGTCGCGGGACTGGCCACCGACTACTGCGTGCTGCACACGGTCGAGGACGCGCTGGCGCTCGGCCTGGCGGTGGTGCTGCTGCTCGATGCGGTGCGCGCCGTCGACCTGCAACCCGGCGACGGCGCGGCGGCGATCGCCCGGATGCGCGGGCTGGGCGCCCGCACGGCCACTTGCGCCGACCTGCTGGTGCGAGCTGCTCCGGGCGGCGCCGCCGGCCCATTGCGCCACGTCAACGCGGAGTCGGCGACCCTGACCTAGGTTTGCCGGTGGACGAGGGCGCGGCCGCTGCGATGCGGCCCGACGCCGTGCTCCAGGGAGGTTTTCAATGGCAGCGAAACAACTCCTCTTCGGGCAGGACGCCCGCGACCGCATCCGCCGCGGCATCGACGCCCTGGCCGACGCCGTGAAGGTGACCCTGGGCCCGCGCGGCCGCACGGTGGTGCTCGACCGCGAATACGGGCCGCCGCAGATCGTCAACTCCGGTGTCGTGGTGGCCAGGGCGATCGAGCTGGAGGACCGCTTCGAGAACATGGGCGCGCAGCTGCTGCGCGAAGTGGCCGCGCGCACCAGCGAGATGGCCGGCGACGGCACGACCACGGCCACGGTGCTGGCGCACGGGATGATCCGCGAAGGGCTGAAGTACCTCGCGGCCGGCATGAACCCGATGGACGTCAAGCGCGGGATCGACGCCGCCGTCGAGGCGGTGGTCGGCGAGCTCAAGCAGCTGGCGCAGCCCTGCGAAAGCTCGCAGGCGATCGCCCACGTGGCGGCGATCTCGGCCAACAACGACCGCTCGATCGGCGACCTGGTGGCGCGTGCCATGGACAAGGTGGGGCGCGACGGCGCAGTGTCCATCGAGGACGGGTCGGGCATGGCCAGCGAGCTCGACGTCGTCGAAGGCATGCAGTTCGACCGCGGCTATCTCTCCGCCTATTTCATCAACAACGCCGAGCGCCAGTCGACGGTGCTGGAGGACGTCGGCATCGTCCTGTACGACCAGAAGCTGAGCGGGCTGCAGGAACTGGTGCCGCTGCTGGAGGCGGCCGCCAAGGCCGGCCGGCCGCTGCTGGTGATCGCCGAGGAGGTCGAGGCCGATGCACTCGCCACGCTGGTGCTCAACACCATCCGCGGCGTGCTCAAGACCTGCGCCGTCAGGGCGCCCGGCTTCGGCGACCGGCGCAAGGCGATGCTGCAGGACATGGCGATCCTCACCGGCGGCCAGGTGATCGCGGCAGAGACTGGGCTGTCCTTGGAGAAGGCGCGGCTGGAGCATCTCGGGCGGGCCCGCCGCGTCGAGGTCGACAAGGACCGCACCACCATCATCGGCGGCGCCGGCGATCCGCAGCGCATCAAGGAGCGCATTGGCGCGCTCAAGCGCGAGCGCGAGGAGCTGACCAGCGAGTACGAGCGCAAGCAGCTCGACGAGCGCCTGGCCAAGCTGGCGGGCGGGGTGGCCGTGATCAAGGTCGGCGCCGCCACCGAAACGGAACTGAAGGAGCGCAAGCTGCGGGTCGAGGACGCGCTGCACGCGACCCGGGCGGCCGTCGAGGAAGGCGTGGTGCCCGGCGGCGGCGTCGCCCTGCTGCGCGCGCGGCGCGTGCTGCGCGAGCTGAGGCTGCCGTCGCTGGACCAGGACTCCGGCGTGCGCATCGTGGCGCGCGCGCTCGAGGAGCCGCTGCGGCGCATCGTCGCGAACGCGGGCGAAGAGTCCTCGATCGTGCTGGCGCGCGTCGACGCATCCGGCCAGCGCGGCTTCGGCTACAACGCCGCCAGCGGCGAGTACGGCGACATGCTGGAGATGGGTGTGATCGATCCGGCCAAGGTCACCCGGTTGGCGCTGCAGAACGCCGGCTCGATCGCGAGTCTGGTGCTCACCGTGGACTGCCTGATCGCGAATGCGCCCAAGCAGGCCGCGCCCGCGGCCGCCGGCGACGCCGGGCAGCCCGAAATATACTGACCGGAGCGCGCCGCCGTCCACGCCGCATGAACAACCTGCAAGCAAGGAGTTCCGGACATGACTACGAATCCGCGCCTCGCCGTCGTCACGGGCGGCACCGGCGGGCTGGGCACCGCCATCTGCCGCCGACTCGTGGCGGGCGGCTTCCACGTCGTGGCGCTGCACACGCCGGGCAACACGCGGGTGCCCGAATGGCAGGCCGCGCAGGAGGCGGCCGGCTGCACCGTCGCTGCCTGCCCCGCCGACGTCGCGAGCTTCGACAGCTGCGCCGCCGCGATCGCCGCGATCCACGAGCGCCACGGGCCGGTGTCGGTGCTGGTCAACAACGCCGGCATCACGCGCGACGCCAGTTTCCGCAAGATGACGGTGGACGACTGGAACGCGGTGCTGCATT
>CAVPTY010000113.1:0-45901 GCA_963708655.1 uncultured beta proteobacterium | reverse complement strand
GCTTTCCTGTGGGCCATCGACGATCTGGCGAAGCATCCTGCCGAATCGTCCGCAGGCACCAGGGTGCTCTACGTATCGCCGCTGAAGGCGCTGGCAGTCGACGTCGAACGAAATCTGCGCACGCCGCTGATCGGTCTCACCCGGGTGGCCGAGCGTGCCGGCCTGCCCGCGCCGGCGATCAGAGTGGGCGTCCGTTCCGGGGACACCACAGCGAAGGATCGCCGCGACCTGATCACCAAGCCACCCGACATCCTCATCACCACCCCCGAATCGCTGTTCCTGATGCTCACCTCAGCGGCCCGCGACACGCTGACTGACTTCCTCTCCCGCACCGTCATCATCGATGAGGTGCACGCCGTGGGCGACGACGAACGCGGTGCGCACCTTGCCGTTTCACTGGAGCGCTTGGATGCGCTGCTCCCCCGGCCTGCTCAGCGGATCGGCCTGTCGGCGACGGTGCGTCCTGCCGAGGAGGTGGCCCGTTTTCTGACCGGCACCGAAAGACCGGCCACCATCGTCGCCCCGCCGGCGGACAAGACGTTCGAACTCCAGGTCCAGGTTCCGGTGCCCGACGTGGCTGCACAACGACGGCAGCTACGGCGCCATATACAAGCAGGTGGAAACGGGCGTGATGCAGCCCAAGCAGTACCTCGGCGTGATGCCGCCGTTCGGCGGCGCGCCGCTGACGCCCGACAAGCACCGCGCCGTGGCGGCGTACGTCTACTCGCTGAGCCACCCCGTCACGAAGTAGCAGGCTCGACTGCGCCGCTGCACGGGGCGCCGGTCGCGAAACATGGCGATCTTCATCGTGCTGGGCGTCGGCATGGCCGTTCCCTACCTGGCGGCAAGCTGGATTCCCGCAGTGGCCCGCATGCTGCCGCGGCCCGGCGCGTGGATGGACATCTTCCGCAAGGCGATGGCCTTCCCGATGTTCGCCACCGTCGCCTGGCTGGTCTGGGTGCTGGGGCAGCAGAGCGGCATCAACGGCGCCGGCGCGCTGCTGGCGCTGCTGGTCGCGCTGAGCATGGTGGTGTGGGCGTTCACGCTGCAGGGGGGCAGCCGCGCGGTGCTGGCCTCGGTCGCCGTGGTGCTGCTGGTGCTGCTCGCCTGGGGCACCGGCCCGAACATCACCCACGCCGCCGCGGACCAGGCCGTGCGGGCCGAGAACGACGCCTGGCAGCCATGGGAGCCCGGCCGCGTCGAGCAACTGGTCGAGTCGGGCGAGACGGTGTTCGTCGACTTCACCGCCGCCTGGTGCGTGACCTGCCAGTACAACAAGCAGACGACGCTGGCGCGGGACGAGGTCATGAACGACCTGGCGGCCAGGAAGATCCGCCTGCTGCGCGCCGACTGGACCCGGCGCGACCCGGCGATCACCACGGCGCTGGCCGGCCTGGGCCGCAACGGCGTTCCGGTCTACGTGTTCTACAAGAAGGGGCACTCGCCGGTGGTCCTGTCCGAGGTCCTGAGCGTCAAGGAAGTCCGGACGGCCATCGCCGCACTGTGACCCGCCGCCGGTGTGCTTACACTGGCGCCAATGACCGACATCGCCACGCTGCGCCGGATCCTCGGCACCTGCCGCACCATCGCCGTGGTCGGCCTGTCGCCGCAATGGCACCGGCCGAGTTTCTTCGCCGCCAAGTACATGCAGGCGCACGGCTACCGGATCGTCCCGGTCAATCCGACTGCCACCGAGATCCTGGACGAGCCGTCCTATCCGAGCGTGGCCGAAGCCGCACGCGCACTCGCTGCCAAGGGCCAGCGCATCGACATGGTCGATTGCTTCCGCCGCACCGAGGACATAGCTCCCCTCGCCGACGAGGCCATCGCCATCGGCGCGAAGTGCCTGTGGCAGCAGATCGGCGTGGTGAACGAGGCAGCCGCCGCCAAGGCGCGTGCCGCGGGCCTGGACGTGGTGATGGACCGGTGTGTGAAGATCGAACATGCACGCCTGTTCGGCGGGCTGAACTGGGCCGGCGTGAACACCAGGGTGATCTCGTCGCGCCGGCCGCAACAACTGCCGTACTGACAGAATTCCGACATGAGCAGCGAGCAGGACAGCCGGCCCGGCGCCGACCACGAATACGGCTTCGGCACCCGCGCCATCCATGCCGGCGCGGTGCCGGATCCGGCGACCGGCGCGCGGGCGACGCCGATCCACCAGACCACCAGCTTCGTGTTCGACTCCGCGGAGCACGCGGCGAGCCTGTTCAACCTGCAGACCTTCGGCAACGTCTACAGCCGCATCAGCAATCCGACCGTGGCGGTGTTCGAGGAGCGCATCGCCTCGCTCGAGGGCGGCCGCGCGGCGCTGGCCTGCGCCACCGGCATGGCGGCGCAGATGACGGCGCTGCTGGCGATCGTCAAGGCCGGCGACCACATCGTCGCAGCTTCCACCTTGTACGGCGGCACCGTCGGCCAGCTGGGGATCGGCTTCGGCCGGCTCGGGATCGAAACCACCTTCGTCGATCCGGAAGAGCCGGAGAACTTCCGCCGCGCCATGCGGCCGAACACGCGGGCCGTCTATGGCGAGACGCTCGGCAATCCGCTGGTCAACGTGCTGGACATCGAAGCGGTGGCCGCCGTCGCCCATGAGCACGGCGTGCCCTTGGTCATCGACAACACCGTCGCCAGTCCCTACCTGTGCAACCCGTTCGCGTTCGGCGCCGACATCGTGGTGCACAGCGCGACCAAGTACCTGGGCGGCCACGGCACGACCATGGCCGGCGTGGTGGTGGAATCGGGCAAGTTCGACTGGGGCTCGCCGCGCTCGCGCGACAAGTTCCCCGAGATGCTGGAGCCCAGCCGCGCCTACCACGGCGTCAAGTTCTACGAGACCTTCGGCGACTTCGGCTACACGATGAAGGCGCGCATGGAGGTCAATCGCACCTTCGGCGGCGCGCTCTCGCCGCTGAACGCGTGGCTGATCCTGCAAGGCATCGAGACGCTGCACCTGCGCATGCAGGCGCATTGCCGCAACGCGCTGCAGGTGGCGCGCTTCCTCGGCGACCACCCGCTGGTGAGCTGGGTCAATTACCCGGGGCTGGAGAACTCGCGTCACCACGCGCTCGCCAGGAAGCAGTTCCGCGCCATCGACGGGCTGCCCGGCGCGTCCGGCGTCCTCACCTTCGGCATCAAGGCCGACGACCCGGCGCGGGCCGGCGAGCGCTTCATCGACGCCTGCCAGTTCCTCAGCCACCTGGCCAACATCGGCGACGCGAAGACGCTGGTGATCCACCCGGCGTCGACCACGCATCGCCAGCTCGACGCCGCAGAGCTCGCCCGAGCCGGCGTGCGCCCGGACATGATCCGGCTGTCGGTCGGCATCGAGGACGCGGCCGACATCGTCTGGGACATCGACCAGGCGCTGCGCGCCGCGACCCGCTGAGCCTGCGGCTCGGCCCTTGCCCGCTCCCGCACGAAGACGCGGCTTTCGCTGACTCTGGCGTCGGCCGCCGCCCGGTACAAAGGTGCGGCCGGGCGACACAACGGTGGGCAGCTCCTCACTGCGGGCTCCCCGCCTGCCGCTTCGAGCCCAACGGGACAGCCGCGGCTTTTATGCGTGCTGCCGCAACAAGGGAGTCTTCATGGACCAAGGCAGTGAGCGTTTTCAGGGCGCGGTGTCGGCGGCGGTGCCCGGCCAGTGCGGCTTCGACTACCTGGTCGTCGGCGCCGGCTTCGCCGGCAGCGTGCTGGCCGAGCGGCTGGCGCGCGGGTTGGGCCAGCGCGTGCTGGTCGTCGAGAAACGGCCGCACATCGGCGGCAACGCCTACGACCGCTACAACGACGACGGCATCCTCATCCATCCGTACGGCCCGCACATCTTCCACACCAACTCGGCCGACATCTTCGAGTACCTGTCGCGCTTCACGCAGTGGCGCCCGTACCAGCACCGGGTTCTTGCCAGCGTCGACGGCCAGCTGGTGCCGATGCCGATCAACCTCGACACGATCAACAAGCTGTACGGCCTGAACCTCACCTCGTTCGAGGTCGAGAAGTTCTTCGAGTCGGTGGCCGAGAAGAAGGACAGCGTCAGGACGTCCGAGGACGTCGTCGTCAGCAAGGTCGGACGCGAGCTGTACAACAAGTTCTTCCGAGGCTACACGCGCAAGCAGTGGGGCCTCGATCCTTCGGAGCTGGACGCCAGCGTCACGGCCCGGGTGCCGACCCGCACCAACCGGGACGACCGCTATTTCACGGACACCTTCCAGGCGATGCCGCTGCACGGCTACACCCGCATGTTCGAGAAGATGCTGGACCACCCGAACATCAAGGTGATGCTCAATACCGACTACCGCGAGGTGGCCGACATCGTGCCGTGGCGGCACATGGTCTACACCGGCCCGGTCGATGCGTTCTTCAACTACAGGTACGGCAAGTTGCCGTACCGCAGCCTGCGGTTCCAGCACGTGACGCTGCCGCAGGAGCAGTTCCAGCCGGTGGGGACGGTGAACTATCCCAACGACTACGGCTACACCCGGATCAGCGAGTTCAAGCACCTCACCGGACAGACGCTCGCCGGCAAGACTTCGGTCGTGTATGAGTACCCGTGCGCCGAAGGCGATCCGTACTACCCGGTCCCGCGGGCCGAGAACGCCGAACTCTATCGCCGGTACGAGGCGCAGGCCGACGCCACCGCGAACGTCACGTTCGTGGGGCGCCTCGCAACCTACAAGTACTACAACATGGACCAGGTGGTGGGCCAGGCGCTCGCCGCCTACAAGCGCCTGGAACAGCGCCACCAGGAAGGCACCGCCAGCCGGCTGGCGGTGAAGGCCCTGGCGGAGGTTGCACAGTGAGCAGGCTGGAACTGTGGGCCGGCCCGGAATGCACCGTCAACCGGGTCGGCGAGGACTACTTCGACCAGCTTGCCGCCAGCGGCTTCGACCGCCGGCTCGAGGATGTCGACCGCCTCGCCGGCCTCGGCGCCAGGCGGCTGCGCTTTCCGCTGCTGTGGGAGCGCATCGCACCGCAGCGCGGCGCGTTCGACTGGCGCTGGAGCGACGAGCGGATCGCCCGGCTGCGCGAGCTCGGGGTGCAGCCGATCGGCGGCCTGCTGCACCACGGCAGCGGGCCGCGCCATACCAGCCTGCTGGACCCGGCATTTCCCGGGCTGCTCGCGCAGTACGCACGCGCCGTCGCCGAGCGCTACCCCGAGGTCGATGCCTACACGCCCGTGAACGAACCGCTCACCACGGCGCGCTTCAGCGGCCTCTATGGGCTGTGGTATCCGCACCGCCGCGACGACAAGAGCTTCGTGCGGGCGCTGCTCAATCAACTGCGCGCCACGGTGCTGGCGATGCGCGCCGTGCGCGAGGTCAATCCGCGGGCGATGCTGGTGCAGACCGAGGACCTGGGCTGGACCGACTCGACGCCGGGCCTGCGCTACCAGGCCGAATTCGAGAACCTGCGTCGCTGGCTCAGCTTCGACCTGCTGACCGGCCGCGTCGATGCCCAGCATCCGCTGCGCGGCTACCTGCGCAACCACGGCGCCAGCGAACAGGAGTTGCAGGAATTCGCCGAGCGCCCTTGTCCGCCCGACATCGTCGGCATCAACAGCTACGTCACCAGCGAGCGCTTCCTCGACGAGCGCGTTGCCCTGTACCCGCCGCACCTGCATGGCGGCAACGGCCGCGACGCCTATGTCGACGTCGAGCTGGCGCGGGTCCATGGCCGCTCGATCGGCGGCTTTCGCGCCCGGCTGCGCGAGGCCAGCGAGCGCTACCGGCTGCCGGTGGCGGTCACCGAGGTCCACCTCGGTTGCAGCCGTGACGAGCAATTGCGCTGGCTGCACCAGGCATGGCGCGCGGCGCAGGAGCTGCGCGAGGCCGGGCATGACGTGCGGGCCGTCACCGTGTGGGCCGCGTTCGGCACTTACGACTGGGACAGCTTGGTGACGAAGCGGCAGGGCCATTACGAACCCGGCCTGTGGGACGTCAGCAGCGGCGAGCCGCGGCCGACCGCGCTCGCGGCGCTGGCGCGGCAACTGGCGCAGGGCGAAACGCCGGACAACCCGGTGCTCGACGGCCCCGGCTGGTGGCAGCGCGACCTGCGGCTCGAGTACCCGCCGCACGGCGAGCTGGAGTCGCTCCCGGTGCAAGGTCGGCCGCTGCTGATCACCGGCGCCTCCGGCACGCTGGGTCGCGCCTTCGCCCGCTTCTGCGACCTGCGCGGCCTGCCATGCCGGCTGCTGTCGCGGGCCGACATGGACATCGCCGACGCCGCATCGGTGGCGGCCGCGCTCGAACGCTGGCAACCCTGGGCGGTCGTGAACACGGCGGGCTTCGTGCGCGTCGACGACGCGGAGCGCGACCCGCGGCAGTGGCGCGACAACCTGATCGGTCCCGCCATCCTGGCCCAGGAATGCGGCCAGCGCGGCATCCGCCTCATGACCTTCTCCAGCGACCTGGTGTTCGACGGCGGCAAGGGCGCACCGTATGTCGAGAGCGATGCGCCGGCCCCGCTCAACGCCTACGGGCGGGCCAAGCTGGAAGCCGAGCGTTTGGTCCTGGACCACGCGCCGGATGCGCTCGTGGTGCGCACCGCCGCGTTCTTCGGTCCATGGGATCCGCACAACTTCGTCGCGCAGGCGCTGGAGCGGCTGCGCCGCGGCGAGCGCTGGCATGCGGCGCAGGACCAGGTCGTTTCGCCGACCTACGTGCCGGACCTGGCGCAGGCGTCGCTGGACCTGCTGGTGGACGGCGAGCGCGGCCTGTGGCACCTGAGCAACCAGGGCCAGGTGAGCTGGCAGCGCTTCGCCGAGATGGCGGCGGAAGCGGCCGGCCTGGACACGGCGCTGGTGCAGGGGCTGCCGACGTCGGCGCTGAGCCTGGTGGCGCGGCGGCCGGCGTATTCGGTACTGGCGAGCGAGCGGGCGCTGCTGATGCCGCCGCTGGAGCACGCGCTGGAGCGCTATTTCGGCGACTGTGAACGCTTCGCTGGCGAGTGGCCGCTGCGCAGCCCCTCGACTCGGGAGCGCGCTGCGGCCTGAGTGCGCCAACAAGACCCAACAGCCGAACGCAGAGGGCGCGAAGGTACGCAGAGGACGCAGAAGAAGACAAGAAATGAATTTGCTGTCTTTTCTTCTGAATTTTTTCTGCGGCCTCTGCGTAATCTCTGCGGCTTCTGCGTTCGGCTGTTGGGTTAGCCTTTTCAGGAAGCCACAGGCGGCACCAGGATGCGGCCACGATGGCCTGCGGCGTTGTACCGCGCCACCACGTTCGCCGCCGCCTGCTGCAGGCCATTCGCGTCGCACAGCGCCACGCACGCCCCGCCGAAGCCGGCTCCGGTCAGGCGGGCGCCGTGCACGGCGGGTTGTTGCTGCAGCAGCGCCACCAGCAGGTCCAGCTCCGGCGTCGACACTTCGTAGTCGTCGCGCAGGCTCGCGTGCGACGCGTTCATCAGCTTCCCGAACGCCTGCCCCGACGTGCACGCCACGGCCTGCAGCACGCGCGCGTTCTCCGTCACGACATGGCGCACCCTGCGCTGCAGCAGCGGCGGCAGCGCAGCCAGCCGCGCCACGTCCTCCACGTCGCGCAGCGAAGCGACGCCCAGCAGCCGCGCCGCTTCCTCGCACTGCGCGCGGCGCTCGTTGTAGCCGCTGCCGGCCAGCGTGCGGGCCACGCCTGAATCGATCACCAGCACGGCTGTGGCGTGCGGCAGGTCCACCATGCGGCGCTCGAGGCTGCGGGTGTCCAGCAGCAGCGCGCGACCGGTGTCGGCGAGGCTGGAGGCCATCTGGTCCATGATTCCGCAGTTGACGCCGGCATGCTCGATCTCGGCGCGCTGCGCCAGCTGCGCGATGAGGACGTCGTCGAAGGTCAGGCCCAGCAACTGCCGCAGGCAGCGCAGCGTGGCGACCTCCAACGCGGCGCTGGATGACAGCCCGACACCGATTGGCACGTCCGACTCGACGTGGATCTCGAGCCCGGGAATGTCGGCGCCGCGGCTGCGCGCCAGCACCAGGCAGCCGTAGACGTAGCTCGCGAAGTGTTCCTTCGGCGCTGCGTCGAACCCGAAGTGCACGGTGTCGCCCTGGCCTTCCGCGTGCAGGGCAAAGCCCGGCTCGGACCGCCGCCGCATGGCCACCCGCGTGCGCTGCGCGATCGCGATCGGCAGCACGAAGCCGTCGTTGTAGTCGGTGTGTTCGCCCAGCAGGTTGACGCGGCCGGGCGCATCGGCGACCGCGTCGGGCGCGCCGCCGAACACCTGCTCGAAGCCGCGCGCGAGCGCATCGCCCTTCACAACCGCACCTCCACCTGCTGCAGCTCGCGCGCCTTTTCTTCCGGCAGCGCGTCCATCGCGAAGAAGCCGGCCGCCAGCTCGGTGCCGGCCAGGTACTTGAGCCGGTCGCGCGTGCGGTACGGCGGGTAGAACTGCGCGTGCAGGTGGGCTTCCGGGTGCTGCAGGCCGTCGGTGGCCGCCTGGTACCACGCCATCAGGTAGGGCAGCGGCCGCTGCCACAGCCCGTCATACTTCAGCAGCACGGTCTTGAGCGCGCGCGCCAGGTCGGTCCGCTGCGCCGGCGTGAGGGCGGCGAAGCCCGGCACCGGTTCGATCGTCGCCAGCCATACCTCGTAGGGATAGCGCGCGCACACCGGCACGAACGCGATGGCGTGCGGCCCCTGGTAGATCACCCGTTCGCCGCTGCCGCGCTCGGCCTCGATCAGCAGGTCCAGCGGGCCGCGGCCCTTGGCGGCGTACTGCTCCTGCGCGACCTGCTGCATCCGCGCCGGCACCGGCGGCACGACCGGGTAGGCATAGATCTGCCCGTGCGGATGGTGCAAGGTGACGCCGACCTCGGCGCCGCGGTTCTCGAACGGCAGCACGTAGCGGATGTCCTCGCGCTCGCCGAGCCGCTGCGTGCGCTCGCCCCACACCTGCAACAGCAGTTCGATATGGTCCAGCGGCAGCGCGCCCAGCGACGCTCCCGGGTCCTGCGTGAACACCACCACCTCGCACTTGCCGTCGGCGGGCGCGGTGGGCACGATCAGCTCGGGCGGTGGTGCCGCGCCCGGGGCCTGGCCGAGCGAAGGAAAGCGGTTGTCGAACACCGCGACGTCCCAGCCGCCGGCCGGCAGCTCGGTCGGGTTGGCCGGATCGCGCGTCACCGCCAGCGGGTTGTATTCGGGCGGGGGCAGGAAGGTGCGGCCCTGGCGGTAGGCCGCGTAGGTCACCCATTCGCCCCGCAAGGGGTGCCAGCGCAGGTGCGCGCTGGCGTCGAGCGGCTCGGCGAACGGGCTGGGCGCCTGCAGGTCCGGCTCGATCGGCGCGCGCCCGTACAGCGTCAGCTGGCGGCCGTCCGGCTTGGTCAGCTCCAGCCGGTGCATCAGACGCCCCCGGGGATATAGGTGCGCGAGACCTTGTTGATCTCGGCGATGCGCTCCAGCGGGATCTTCGGCTTGCGGTCCGCGGTGAGCAGCCCGTTGGCCTCCTGGAAGGTGTCGGCGAACTGGGTGTAGCAGAAGCCGCTGAACAAGGCCGTGTGGATCACGGTCTCGAGCAGCCGGCTGTACATGAGATCGAACTGTTCTTCGTTCTCGGCGACGCTGTACCCCCAGATGCGCTTCACGTCCGGATCCGCCTCCTTCCCGAACGCGATGCCGCCGAACTCCGTCAGCATGATCGGCTGCCCCCGGTGCGGATAGCCGTCCAGCGTCAGGATGCGGCCGCCCGGCCGGCGCCGGTCGAACAGCTGCTCGGGCGCGATCTCGGCGCCGTAGCGCTGGCGGATGTGCTCGGTGTTGATGTCGTAGTCGTGGATGCCGATGATGTCGGTGGCACTGGACTCCCAGCCGTCGTTGCCGATGACCGGCCGGGTCGCGTCGAGCGTCTTCGTCAGGTGGTACAGCGCCTCCACGGCGTGCTGCTGCACCCGCACCGCCGTGAGCTCGGGCACGCCCCAGGACTCGTTGAACGGCACCCAGACGATGACGCAGGGGTGGCTGTAGTCGCGGTCGATCGCCTCGGTCCACTCGCGCACGGTGCGCTTGATCGCGGTGCGCGTGAAGCGATAGGCCGAGGGCATCTCCTCCCACACCAGCAGGCCGAGCTTGTCGGCCCAGTAGAGATAGCGCGGGTCCTCGATCTTCTGGTGCTTGCGCACGCCGTTGAACCCCATCGCCTTGGCCAGTTCGACGTCGCGGCGCAAGGCGGCGTCGCCGGGAGCCGCCAACAGCGTGTCGGGCCAGTAACCCTGGTCGAGCACCATGCGCAACATGTAGGGCCGGCCGTTGAGCATGAAGCGCTCGCGCAGGATGTGCACCGAGCGCAGCGCCGTGTACGAAGCGAACTCGTCCAGCAGCTGCTTGCCGCGATACAGCCGCAGCCTGGCGTCGAGCAGGGTCGGGCGCTCCGGGCTCCACAGAAGCTCGTTGCGGAAGTCGTCGATGCCGGGGTCCGACAGGACGATCTCGCGGTCGATCTCGCCGTCGATCACCTGGTAGCGGTCCCTCGCCAGCAGCCGCTCGCCATGGCGCAGCTCGACTTCGATGGCCAGGTCGTCGGCCGGGTCCCCGCCGACCCGCGCCTCGATCTTGATGGCGTAGCCCTCGACGTGGGGCGTCCAGCGGATTTTCTCGACGTACGTGCGCGGCACGCGCTCCAGCCAGACGGTCTGCCAGATGCCGGTGGTGCGCGGATACCAGATCGAGTGCGGCTCGAGCTGCCAGTCCTGCTTGCCGCGCGGCTTGGTCAGGTCGTGCGGATCGTCCTCGACCCGCAGCGTCACGGTCTGCCGGCCCGACGCGTCCAGCGCATGCGTGATGTCGGCCGAGAACGGCGTGTGGCCGCCTTCGTGCGTCACGACGAGCCGGCCGTTGACCCAGACGCGGGCCGCGTAGTCGACGGCGCCGAAGCGCAGGATCACCCGGTCGCCGCCGGGCTCGAGGTCGAAGTCGCGCTGGTACCAGCAGGCCTTGTGAAAGCCCCGGTCGGCTATGCCGCTGGCCCTGGACTCGGGGGGATAGGGGACCGTGATCTGCATCGGCCAGCTGTCGATCTCCGCGGGAATGGTGAAGGTGCACTGGTCGTCGAAGCGGAAGCGCCACGGGCCGTTGAGACTGGTCCATTGGTCTCGCTGAAGCTGGGGACGGGGATAGGCGAAATCCAAACAACACTCCTTTTGTTCTCGTCACGGCTGCGCTGGCGCGCGGCTGGCTGCCGCGGTGCGGCCGCGCCCGGCGCCTCGGGCGGCCGGGCCAGCGACGCCGGTGGTGCTCGACGCTGCTACTGCCGCGTCAGCCAGGCAAACAGCCCCGGAATGGGTGAACCCTGATCCTCGCGGATGGGACCTTCGGTGGTGGCGGAGATTTCGAAACCGGATTGCTTGGCGAGCGTGCGGATGTAACTGGCCGAGTGCGCGTAGCGCAGGCTGGGCTGAAGGACCAGATCCGGGCCGGCGGCGGCGACCTCCACCGAAAAGCAGAAGCGGCCGCCGGGCGGGATCACGCGAGCCGCGCCTTCGAATACCTGGTCCAGCGCACCGACGTAGATGAAGACGTCGGCGGCGACGACCAGGTCGTAGCGGCGCGGCGTGGCGCGCAGGTAATCGGCGATGTCGGCCTGCACGACCTCGTCGTAGGCGCCGCCCGTCCGCGCGCGCTCGACCATCCTGGCGGACAGGTCGACGCCATCGAGCCGCGCCGCCAGCGGCCGCAGCAGCGGCCCGCACAGGCCGGTGCCGCAGCCCAGGTCGAGCGCGGCAGCGGCGCGAGCGCCGCCCAGTCCCTGCACCAGGCGCTGCGGCGCACGGTAGCGCAGCATCTGCACCAGGTGCGCATCGAAGTCCTGCGAATAGCCGTCGAAGAGCGACTCGACGTACTCGCGCGGCGCATGCGGCGGGGCCGCGGCGCCGCCCAGCGAGGCCAGGAAATAGCGATTCAGGGCGCTGTCGCCGCCGTTCGCGGCCGCGGCCCGGTACGCCGCGCCCGCCTCGGCGAGCTCGGCCGAGCGAGCGCAGCACGCTGCCGCGCAAAGTCCAGGCCGGCCCGTTGGCCGGCTCCACCTGCAGCGCCCGGTCGATGCTGGCCAGCGCCGCCTCGAGTTGCCCCAGTTGGGCCAGCGCCGCCGCGCGATGCCGCAGCGCCTCGGCGTTGCCGGGCTCCTGCGCCAGCGCCTCGTCCAGCAGCGCCGCCGCTTCGGCGGGCCGTCCCAGCTTCAGCCGCACGGCGCCGAGGTTGGTCAGCGCCGACGCGCGCCCGGGGACCAGGGCCAGCGCGGCAGCGAACTCGCGCTCCGCCGCCACGAAGTCGCCGGCCTGGTAATGCGCGACGCCGCGCATGAAGAAGTCCCGTGCCTGCTCGAAGTTGCCGTCCATCGTCCCCCGCCCATCTGCTGCCTGCCTGAGTTTGATCATAGGGTGGGACCCGGCGTGCCTGCGACAATCGCGGGATGACTGCCGATCAGCACCTCAGCCGCCCCGCGGCCGCCACCAGCCGCCGGGAGACCGGGCAATGAGTTTCGCGCCGCTTCGCAACGACAACTTCCTGCGCGCCTGCCTGCGCCAGTCCACGCCTTACACACCTGTCTGGCTGATGCGGCAGGCCGGCCGCTACCTGGCCGAATATCGCGAGACGCGCGCGCGCGCCGGCAGCTTCATGGGGCTGGCGACGAATCCGGACTACGCGACGGAAGTGACGCTGCAGCCGCTGGACCGCTACCGGCTGGACGCGGCGATCCTGTTCTCGGACATCCTCACGGTCCCCGACGCCATGGGCCTGGGCCTGACCTTCGCGCAGGGCGAAGGCCCGCGCTTCGCGACCCCGGTTCGCGACGAGGCCGCGGTGTGCGCGCTGCGCGTTCCCGACCTGGAGCAGCTGCGCTACGTGTTCGACGCGGTCACGTCGATCCGCCGCGCACTGGCCGGCCGGGTGCCGCTGATCGGGTTCTCCGGCAGCCCGTGGACGCTGGCCTGCTACATGGTCGAGGGCGCCGGGTCGGACGACTACCGGCTGGTCAAGACCATGCTGTACAGCCGGCCCGACCTGATGCACCGGATCCTGGAAATCAACGCCGACTCCGTCGCGGCCTACCTCAATGCGCAGATCGACGCCGGCGCGCAGGCCGTGATGATCTTCGACAGCTGGGGCGGCGTGCTGGCCGACGGCGCCTTCCAGGAGTTCAGCCTGGCCTACACGGCGCGCGTGCTGTCGCAGTTGAAGCGCAGCGCCGAAGGCGCCACCGTCCCGCGCATCGTGTTCACCAAGGGCGGCGGGCTGTGGCTGGAGGAGATGGGGCGCCTCGATTGCGATGTGCTGGGCCTGGACTGGACCGTGAACCTCGGCCGCGCCCGAGCCCTGGTCGGGGCGCACAAGGCGCTCCAGGGCAACCTCGATCCCAACGTGCTGTTCGCGCCGCCCGCGCAGATCGCGGCGGAAGCGGCCAGGCTCCTGGACAGCTTCGGGCAGCCGCACCGCGGCGCCGGCACCGGGCCGACCCACATCTTCAATCTCGGGCATGGCATCAGCCAGTACACGCCGCCCGAGCACGTGCAGGTGTTGGTGGATACCGTCCATGCTCATTCGGTCAGGCTGCGCGGGCGGGATTGACCCTGCGCTGCATCGGTATTTTCCCTAGTCGAGTGCGTGCAAATTGTTTGCCGGAACCGTCACTTATGCACAAAACACGCGGTCCGGACACTTTTTCAGGCCGGCTTCCGCTCCAAAATCCATAGCGCCGCTAAGTGCTTGATTTATAAAGAATTGGAGCGCGGCAGTTTTTTCCGCCGGCAACGCCAAGCTCTTGATTTTTCTGCGAGAGTGCGGCAGGCGTGGCCAACTTTCAACAAAGTTATCCACAGAAAATCGGCGCGTCCAGCATTTCGAGAGAAATCAACGGGTTAGAGCCGATTCCTGAATCAGCCCTGAAGTTTGGGCGCTAACTGACGCTTCTTGATGGTGCACCGGCTTGCCGTCGTCGTTCCCACCCCAGCGCACAGTTCGGTCGCCGGCCCGCTCAGCTACCGAAGTGAGCTGGCACTTGCTCCCGGCACCTTGCTGCGCGTTCCGCTCGGCCGGCGCGAGGTGCTCGGCGTCGTGTGGGACGGCGAGGCGGCAGCGCTTTCGCCGGACGCTGGCGTCGCCGAGCGCCCCGTTGCCGGCGCCCTGCAAGGCATTGCACCGCTGTCGCGGCAGTGGCGGGACTTGGTTACGTTTTGTGCATCTTATTACCAGCGCTCGCTCGGCGAGGTGGCGCTCGCGGCGCTGCCGCCCCAATTGCGGGATCTGACGACCGCCCAAGTGGCGCGCCGTCTGAAGCGCAGCGCGGCGCAGGCCAGCGCCAGGGCGCCGGGCACGGCGCCCGAGCTCACCCCCGAGCAAACGGCAGCGCTCCAGGCGATCGACGCGGACGACGGCACCTTCCTGTTGTACGGCGCCACCGGCAGCGGCAAGACCGAGGTCTACCTGCAGTGCGTGCGGCGCCTGCTGGCCCGCGATCCGCAGGCCCAGGCGCTGGTCATGGTCCCGGAGATCAACCTCACGCCGCAACTGCAGGAGCGCTTCGTCGAACGCTTCGGCGCCGGGCAGGTGGTGGCGATGCACAGCGGCCTCACCAACCCGCAGCGGCTGAAAAGCTGGCTGGCCGCGCACCAGGGCGCCGCGCGCATCGTGCTCGGCACCCGGATGGCGGTATTCGCCTCCATGCCGCGCCTCAAGCTGATCGTCGTCGACGAGGAGCACGACCCCAGCTACAAGCAGCAGGAGGGGGCGCGCTATTCGGCGCGCGACCTCGCCGTCTACCGCGGCCGGCTCGAGGGCGCGAAGGTGCTGCTCGGCTCGGCGACGCCGTCGCTCGAGAGCTGGTACGCCAGCGAGCAGGGCCGCTACCGGCGGCTGGAGATGGCCAGCCGCATCGGCGCCGGCGCGCTGCCGGCAGTGCGCCTGGTGGACATGAACCTGCAGCCGAAGCATGCGGTGTTCGCGCCGCCGCTGCTGGAGGCGATCCGGCAGCGGGCCGCCCGGGGCGAGCAATCGCTGGTCTTCCTGAACCGGCGCGGCTATGCCCCCGTGCTGGCCTGCGCCGACTGCGGCTGGAAGAGCCAGTGCCCGCACTGCAGCGCATTTCGCGTCTTCCACAAGATCGACCGCACCTTGCGCTGCCATCACTGCGGCTTCACCGAGCGCGTGCCGCGCCACTGCCCGGCCTGCGGCAACGCCGACATCGCGCCGGTCGGCCGCGGCACGGAGCGGCTGGAAGAACAGCTCGCGGAACTGCTCGCCGGGGCCCTCCGGCCCGACGGCCAGCCGGTGCGCGTGGCCCGGATGGACGCCGACAGCGTGCGCCTGAAAGGCGCGTTGCAGGAGCAGCTGGCGCAGGTGCACGCCGGCGCGGTGGACGTGCTGGTGGGCACGCAGATGGTCACCAAGGGCCACGACTTCAGGCGCATCACGCTGGTGGCGGCGCTGCAGGCCGATTCGGCGCTGTTTGCCAGCGACTTCCGGGCACCGGAGCGACTGTTCGCGCTGCTGCTGCAGGCGGCGGGGCGGGCTGGCCGCGATGCCGCGCAAGCGGCGGCCAGCGAGATGTGGGTGCAGACCTGGAACCCGGGCCATCCGCTGTTCGCCGCGCTGCGCCGCCACGACTATCCGGCCTTCGCGGCACGGCAGCTCGAGGAACGTGCGCAGGCCGGCATGCCGCCCTTCGGCTTCCAGGCGCTGGTGCGCGCCGAGGCCCGCAGCCAGGAGACGGCGCAGGCGTTCCTGCAGGCCGGCAGCGCGGCGGCGCAGGACCTCGCCGCCGCCCACGGCGTCACGCTCTATTCGGCGGTGCCCATGAGCGTGCAGCGGGTGGCCAACGTCGAACGCGCCCAGATGCTGGTGGAGAGCGCATCGCGCCCGGCCCTGCAACGCTTCCTCGCCCAATGGCGGCCGCTGCTGCAGGCCAGCCGCGGGCGGGGCCTGCTGCGCTGGGCGATCGACGTGGATCCGCTGGCGATCTGATGTTGCGGCCGCGTCCGGCGCGCCGCGCTCACGCTCCGGGCGGCGCTCCGGACTTCAGCGACAACGCCGCCTGATAGAGATCGTTGCGCCCGGCGCCGCTGATCTCGGCGGCCAGCTTGACCGCGGTCTTCACGGGCAGCTCCTGCAGCAGCAGCTTGAGTACGCGCAGGCCCTCGTCGGCGGCCGGCGCCTGCGGCGCGGCGTGCAGCACCAGCACGAACTCGCCGTGCACGCGCTTGCCATTGCCGGCCAGCCAGCCGGCGAGGCCCGCGCACTCCACGGTCGCGATCTCCTCGAACTGCTTGGTCAGCTCGCGTCCCACGGTCACCGCGCGCGTGCCGAGCACGGCCAGTCCGCGTGCCAGTGCCTCGACGCGGTGCGGCGCCTCCAGCAGCACCACGGGCCGGCGCTCCTGGGCCAGCGCCGCCAGCGCCGCGTCGCGCTCGCCCCCCTTGGCCGGCAGGAAGCCGGCGAACACGAAGGCGCCGCCATCCTGCACCGCGCCGGCCACGCTCAGGACCGCGGTGATGCTGCTGGCGCCGGGCACCGGCACCACCGGCAGGCCGGCGTCTCTCACGGCCGCGACCAGCCGCGCGCCCGGGTCGCTCACGCCCGGCGTGCCGGCGTCGCTGGCATAGGCCACCCGCTCGCCGGCGCGCAGGCGCTCGATCACCGCCTGTGCGCCTTGCGCCTCGTTGTGCTGGTGCACGGCCAGCCAGCGGCCCTGGTCGATGCCGTAGGCGCGCAGCAGGGCCTGGGTGTGGCGGGTGTCCTCGCAGGCGATCGCGTCGGCCAGCTGCAGCACGTGCAGCGCGCGCAGGCTGATGTCGGCCAGATTGCCGATCGGCGTCGCGACGACGTACAGCGCCGCCTGCGGATAATGCTGGGCGGCGGCGGCGGCCCGCGCCGCGGCGAGGGCCAAGGAAAAGGACGCGCTCAATGGGATTCCCCCGCAAGACAGCGGCTGCGGCCGCCACGACCCGGCAGGCGGGCAGCGCCGCCGAGGACCGCGCGCTCGCCCACCTGCTGGACCGCGGCCTGAAGCTGCTGGCGCGCAATTATCGGACGCCGGGCCGCGGCGGCGGCGAGATCGACCTGATCATGCGCGAGCCGGGCGGCACCGTGGTCTTCGTCGAGGTGCGGCAGCGGGCCAGCCGCGGCTTCGGCGGCGCCGCGGCCAGCGTCGGTCCGGTCAAGCAGCGGCGCATCGTCTTCGCGGCGCGCCACTTCCTGATGCGCCTGGGCGCGCCGCCGCCCTGCCGCTTCGACGTGGTCTGCATCGAGGGCGCGCGCATCGAATGGCTGCAGGCCGCGTTCGACGCCGGCTGATCGGGCGGCGCGAGGGCTGCGCCGCGGGCGGCGGGTATCATCGCGAGCCATGCTCGAACAACGGATCCAGCAGCACTTCATCGACAGCGCCGACCTCAAGTACCAGGCGGCGCAGACGCTGAGCAAGCCGATCGCGGCCGCCGTGCAGGCGGTGCTGGCCTGCGTGACCAGCGGCGGCAAGGTGCTGGCCTGCGGCAACGGCGGCTCCGCCGCCGACGCGCAGCATTTCGCGGCCGAGTTCGTCGGCCGCTTCGAGCGCGAGCGGCCGGAGCTCGGCGCGATCGCGCTGACCACCGACACGTCGATCCTCACGGCGATCGCCAACGACTACGCTTTCGAGCGGGTGTTCGCCAAGCAGGTGCGCGCCCTCGGCCAGGCCGGCGACGTCCTGCTGGCGCTGTCGACCAGCGGCAATTCCGCCAACGTGCTGGCCGCCGTCGAGGCCGCTCACGAACGCGAGATGACCGTGGTGGCGCTCACCGGTCGCGGCGGCGGCCGGATCGGCAGCGCGCTGCGCGAGACCGACGTGCACGTGTGCGTCCCGCACGAGCGCACGGCGCGCATCCAGGAAGTGCACCTGCTCACGCTGCACTGCATCTGCGACGGCGTGGACGCCCAGTTGCTCGGAGAACAGGAAACCCCCACATGAAGACATATCACCTGCTGTCCCGCGCGGCGTTGGCGCTCGCGGCCGCCACGGCGCTGGGCGCCACCCTCTCGGCCTGCGCGCCGCTGATGATCGGCGGCGCGGCCGTCGGCACGATGATGGCGATCGACCGCCGCACGTCGGGCGCCCAGATCGAGGACGAGAGCATCGAACTGCGGGCCGCGAGCCGCCTGCGGGAGGCGCTGGGCGACCGCGCCCACGTCAACGTGACGAGCTACAACCGCCAGGTGCTGCTCACCGGCGAGGTGCCGAGCGAGCAGGCCAAGCAGCAGGCCGAGCAGATCGTGTCGGGGGTCGAGAACGTCAAGGGCACGGTCAACGAACTGGCGGTCATGCCGCCGTCGAGCCTGACGCAGCGCTCGTCGGACACGCTGATCACCGGCCAGGTCAAGGCCTCGCTGGTCGACGACAGCAGCCTGTCGGTGTCCGCCTTCGAGGTGGTGACCGAGCGCGGCACGGTGTACCTGATGGGACGGGTGACGCAGCGCGAAGCCGAGCGGGCGACGCAGATCGCCCGCCACGTCAGCGGCGTGCAGCGCGTCGTGCGCATCTTCGAGATCATCAGCGAAGAGGAGCTGCGGCGGATCGCGCCGAACGCGGGCCGCTCGGCTCCGGTCGCCGGCCCGCCCGGCGAGCGCTGCTCGTTAAGACCGAACACCCGAACGCAAAGGACGCAAAAGGAGGCGCAGAAGACGCAGAAAACAGAAGGAAGAAAAGGGAAGCAACGTCTTTCCTACCTCACTTGTCTTTTTCTTCCTGACACCTTTTGCGTCCTCTGCGTATCCTCTGCGCCCTCTGCGTTCGGCTGTTGGGTTTCAGCTGTCCGGCTTATTTCAGCCGCGTGATCAGGCTCGATGTGTCCCAGCGCCGGCCGCCCGATTGCTGCACGTCGGCGTAGAACTGGTCCACCAGCGCCGTGACGGGAAGCCGGGCGCCGTTGCGCTTGGCTTCGTCGATGCACAGTCCCAGGTCCTTGCGCATCCAGTCCACCGCGAAGCCGTAATCGAACTTGCCTTCGATCATGGTCTTGCCGCGGTTGTCCATCTGCCAGCTCTGGGCGGCGCCCTTGCCGATCACTTCCAGCACCTGCAGCATGTCCAGCCCCGCCTTCTGCCCGAACGCGATCGCCTCCGACAGCCCCTGCACCAGGCCGGCGATGGCGATCTGGTTCACCATCTTCGCGAGTTGCCCGCAGCCGGCTGCCCCGAGCAGCGTGAACGCCCGCGAAAACGCCATCGCGACCGGCTTGGCGGCCTCGAAGGCCGCCACCTCGCCGCCGCACATCACGGTGAGCATGCCGTTCTGCGCGCCCGCCTGGCCGCCGGACACGGGCGCGTCGACGAACTGCACGCCGTGGCGCTGGGCCTCGCGCGAACAGCTCGCGCGCAACGTTCGCCGACGCCGTGGTGTGATCGACCAGGACGGCGCCGCGCTTCATGCCGGCGAACGCCCCCTGCGGACCCAGCACCACCGAGCGCAGGTCATCGTCGTTGCCGACGCAGCAGAAGACGAAGTCGCAGCCTTCCGCGGCCGCCTTCGGGGTCGGTGCCGAGCGGCCCTTGAACTCGCCGGTCCAGGCCTGCGCCCTGGCCGCGCTGCGGTTGTAGACCGTCACGTCGTGGCCGGCCAGCGCCAGGTGGCCGGCCATGGGAAAGCCCATGACGCCCAGGCCCAGGAAGGCGACCTTGCGCGGCGACGTGGAGTCGTAGGTCTTTGGATTGGTGTTGCTCATAACGTTCGTTCCTGAGGGGAGGTTGGCAGAAGTCGCGTTCAAAAAACCGGCGGCCCGCCAACAGGGCATCCGGGCAGCACTCTCACACGATCGACAGGTGCTCGGTGCCGGCGGACAGGTCCGTGCTCTTGGCGCGCTGGCTGTTGAGCTTGATCTGCAGCCGCAGGTCGTTGAGCGAGTCCGCGTTGCGCAGCGCGTCCTCGAAGCTGATCACGTTGTCCTCGTACAGGTCGAACAGCGCCTGGTCGAAGGTCTGCATGCCCAGGTTGCGGCTCTTCTTCATGATCTCCTTGATCTCGGAGACCTCGCCCTTGAAGATCATGTCGGAGATCAGCGGCGAGTTCAGCATGATTTCCACCGCCGCGGCGCGGCCCTTGCCGTCCTGCTTGGGAATGAGCCGCTGCGAGACCATCGCGCGCAGGTTCAGCGACAGGTCCATCAGCAACTGGGCCCGCCGCTCCTCCGGGAAGAAGTTGATCACCCGGTCCAGTGCCTGGTTCGCGCTGTTGGCGTGCAGCGTGGCCATGCACAGGTGGCCGGTTTCGGCGAACGCGATCGCATGCTCCATCGTCTCGCGGTCCCGGATCTCGCCCATCAGGATGACGTCCGGCGCCTGGCGCAGCGTGTTCTTGAGCGCCGCCTCCCAGCTGTCGGTGTCCAGCCCGACCTCGCGCTGCGTCACCACGCAGTTCTTGTGCGGGTGCACGAATTCCACCGGGTCCTCGATCGTGATGATGTGCCCGTAGGAATTCTCGTTGCGCCAGTCCACCATGGCCGCGAGCGTCGTCGACTTGCCCGAGCCGGTCGCGCCCACCAGGATGCACAGGCCGCGCTTGGTCATCGCCACTTCCTTGAGCACCGGCGGCATGCCCAGCTTGTCGATGGTCGGCAGGACCTGCGGAATCACCCGCAGCACCATCCCCACCTTGCCCTGCTGCACGAAGGCATTGACCCGGAAGCGTCCGATCGAAGGCGGCGAGATCGCGAAGTTGCACTCCTTCGTCCGCTCGAAATCCGCCGCCTGCCTGTCGTTCATGATCGAGCGCGCCAGCGCCAGCGTATGGGCGCCGGTGAGCGGCTGCGGCGACACCTTGGTCACCTTGCCGTCGACCTTGATCGCCGGCGGGAAGTCGCCCGTGAGGAACAGGTCGCTGCCGTTGCGGCTGACCATCAGCTTGAGCAGGTCATTGATGAATTTCGTCGCCTGGTCGCGTTCCATGGAGGTCCTTCGGTGTCGGTGCCGGGTGCGGCGCGGGCGCGTCAGGCGCCCGGGAAGTTCTCTGGGATCTTGGCCTTGCCGCGCGCCTCGGAGGCGCTGATCAGGTTGCGCTTGACGAGGTCCGACAGGTTCTGGTCCAGCGTCTGCATGCCGAATTGATTGCCGGTCTGGATGGCCGAATACATCTGCGCCACCTTCGCCTCGCGGATCAGGTTGCGGATGGCCGAAGTGCCGATCATGATCTCGTGAGCCGCGACCCGGCCACTGCCGTCCTTGGTCTTGCACAGTGTCTGCGAGATCACCGCCTGCAGCGATTCCGACAGCATCGCGCGGATCATTTCCTTTTCCTCGGCGGGGAACACGTCGATGATCCGGTCCACCGTCTTGGCGGCGCTGGACGTGTGCAGGGTGCCGAACACGAGGTGGCCGGTTTCCGCGGCCGTCATCGCCAGCCGGATGGTCTCCAGGTCGCGCATCTCGCCCACCAGGATCGCGTCCGGGTCTTCGCGCAGCGCCGATTTCAGCGCGGCGGCGAACGACAGCGTCATGTTGCCGACCTCGCGCTGGTTGATCAGGCACTTCTTGGATTCGTGCACGAACTCGATCGGGTCCTCCACCGTGAGGATGTGCCCGTACTCGGTTTCGTTCAGGAAGTTGACCATCGCCGCCAGCGTGGTCGACTTGCCCGAGCCGGTCGGGCCGGTCACCAGCACCATGCCGCGCGGCTTGAGCGCCAGCTCGCCGAAGATCTTGGGCGCATTGAGCTGCTCCAGCGTCAGGATCTTGGACGGAATGGTCCGGAACACGGCGCCCGCGCCGCGGTTCTGGTTGAACGCGTTGACGCGGAAGCGGGCCAGGCCGTCGATCTCGAACGAGAAGTCGACTTCGAGAAATTCCTCGTACGCCTTGCGCTGGGTGTCGTTCATGATGTCGTACACCATGGCGTGGACCTGCTTGTGGTCCAGGGCCTCGACGTTGATGCGCCGCACGTCGCCGTGGACGCGGATCATCGGCGGCAGTCCCGCCGAAAGGTGCAGGTCGGACGCCTTGTTCTTGACGCTGAATGCCAGCAGCTGGGTAATATCCACGGGTCCCTCGTTCCTCGCATGCTGCGGGTGCGGTGAATTATGACGACGATTGCCGCCCACCTCCAGACCGTCCGCCAGCGCATCGCCGCAGCGTGCACTGCTGCACACCGCGACGTGGGTGAAGTGCAACTGCTGGCGGTTTCCAAGACCTTCGGCCCCGAAGCGGTGCGCGAGGCGTTCCAGGGGGGGCAGCGCGCCTTCGGCGAGAACTACATCCAGGAAGCGGTGGAGAAGATCGCGCTGCTGGCCGACCTGCCGCTGCAGTGGCACTGCATCGGGCCGGTCCAGAGCAACAAGACGCGGCTGGTCGCCGCCCATTTCGACTGGGTCCACACCCTGGACCGGCTGAAGGTGGCGCAGCGCCTGTCGCAGCAGCGGCCCGAAGGCAAGCCGGCGCTGCAGGTGTGCATCCAGGTCAACATCGACGGCGGGCCGACCAAGTCCGGCGTGGCGCCGCGCGAGGTGCTGGCCCTGGCCCGCGAAGTCGCGCAGCTGCCGAATCTGGCGCTGCGCGGCCTCATGACCATCCCCGAGCCGTGCGACGACTTCGACGGGCAGCTCGCCGTGCATGGTCGCGCCCGCGCCTTGTTCGACGAACTGCGCGCGGCGGGCCTCGCGCTCGATACGCTGTCGATGGGCATGACCGCCGACCTGGAGGCGGCCATCGCCGCCGGCAGCACGATGGTGCGGGTGGGGACGGCGATCTTCGGCTCGCGCGTCAAGCCGGCCGGCGCCTGAGAGCCTGTGAACAAATTCCTCGCACCCGCGCGAGCCTCGTTCGAGGCCTTCGGCGCACGACGGATCAGGCCTGGCTCGCCCTGCGGGCCGGGGCGCCCCAAGACGCAGGCGGGTGTTGCGCCCCTGGCCCAGGCGGCCAGCCTGGGCTGCGGGCCGCGCCGACGCCTGCGCCTCGGGACGCCCCGTCGCGGGCGCGATCAATTCATTCACAGGCTCTGAGGCGCTCAGTCGGCGCTGGCCTGCCGCACCGCATGTTCCCAGCGCCCCATCAGCTCGGCGGCGCGGTCGGGCGCGAGGGTCGGCTCGAACCGGTGCTCGGCGCGCCACAAGGCGGCGAGTTCGTCGGTGTGGCGGTACACGCCGGCAGCAAGGCCGGCCAGCCAGGAGGCGCCCAGCGCGGTGGTCTCGACGCACGCCGGCCGCACCACGGGGATGCCCAGCAGGTCGGCCTGGAACTGCATCAGCAGGTCGTTCACGCAGGCGCCGCCGTCGACCCGCAGTTCGCTGACGGGCACGCCGCCGGCGGCCACCGCATCCCGGCTCATGGCCTGCAATAGCGCCGCGCTCTGGTAGGCGATGCTCTCCAGGGCGGCGCGGGCGATGTGCGCCACCGTCGTGCCGCGCGTGATGCCGCTGATCGTGCCGCGCGCGTCCGGCTTCCAGTAGGGCGCGCCCAGGCCGGTGAACGCCGGCACCATCATCACGCCGCCGGCATCGGGGACGCTCTGCGCGAGCGACTGCACCTCGCCGCTGGCCTTGATCGCGTGCAGCCCGTCGCGCAGCCACTGCACCACGGCGCCGGCGACGAACACGCTCCCCTCCATCGCGAACTCGGTCGCGGCGCCGACCTGCGCCGCGCTCGTCGTGAGCAGTCCGTTGACGGAGGTCTGGAAAGTGCCACCGGTGTGCATCAGCAGGAAACAACCGGTGCCGTAGGTGTTCTTGGCCATGCCGGCCTCGAAGCAGGCCTGCCCGAAGAGGGCGCTCTGCTGGTCGCCGGCGATGCCGCCGATCATGACCGGCGCGCCCAGCAGCGACGGCCGGCTCTCGCCGAAGTGGCCGCTGGACGGCAGCACCTTGGGCATCAGCGCCGCCGGGATGTCGAGCAGCGCCAGCAGTTCGGCGTCCCACTCGTTGCGGTGCACGTCGAACAGCATGGTGCGCGAGGCGTTGGTCACGTCGGTGGCATGCAGCGCCCCCTCGGTCAATTGCCACAGCAGCCAGCTGTCGATGGTGCCGAACGCCAGTTCGCCGCGCCGCGCCTGCTCGCGCGCGCCGGGAACGTGGTCCAGCAACCAGCGGATCTTGGTCGCGCAGAAGTACGAATCGATGACCAGGCCGGTGCGCGACTGGATCAGCGGCGCATGGCCTTGCTCGCGCAACTGTGCGCACAGCGGCTCGCCGCGCCGGTCCTGCCACACGATCGCGTGGTGCACCGGCAGGCCGCTGCGGCGGTTCCACAGCAGCGTGGTCTCGCGCTGGTTGGCGATGCCCATCGCCTGCACGTCGCCAGCCTCGAGCCCCGCGCGCTGCAGCGCCTCGCGCGCCGTCGCGAGCTGGCCGCGCCAGATCTGCATCGGGTCATGTTCCACCCAGCCGGGGCGGGGATAGATCTGCGGCAGCTCCTGCTGCGCCTGGGCGACGATGCGGCCCTGATGGTCGAAGACGATGCTGCGCGAACTGGAAGTGCCTTGGTCGAGCGCAAGGAGGTAGGCCATGGCGGGAATGTAGTGGAATCACATTCCCGGCACCAGCCGCGCCAGGTCACGAGGTCAGGGCGGTGTCCAGCCTCCACCCAGCGCCCGGTACAACAGCACCTGGCTCTGCAACTGCTGCAGCCGCGTCTCCACCAGCGCCTGCTGCGCGGCGAACAGCGAGCGTTGGGCGTCGAGCAGGTCCAGGTAGCTCGCCACGCCGTTGCGATAGCGCAGTTCGGACAGCCGGTAGCGCACCGCCTCGGCACCGGCCACCTCCCCTTGCGCCCGCAGCTGCTCGCCGAAGGTCGCGCGCCCCGCCAGCGCATCCGAGACCTCGCGGAACGCCACCTGGATCGCGCGCTCGTATTGCGCCACGGCAATGTCGCGAGCGGCCGTCGCGGCTTCCAGGCCGGCCCGATTGCGGCCGGCGTCGAAGATCGGTTGCAGCAGTTGCGGCGACGCCGTGAAGCCCCAGCTGCCGCCCTCGAACAGTCCGGACAGTTCCCTGCTGGCGGCGCCCAGCCCCGCGGTCAGCGAAATGCGCGGGAAGAAGGCGGCGCGCGCCGCGCCGATGTTGGCGTTGGCCGCCACCAGCTGCTGCTCGGCCTGCCGCACGTCCGGACGCCGCACCAGCACTTCCGAGGGCGTGCCGGCCGGCACGTCCGGCAACTGGAGTGCCGCGGTACTGACCTCGTTCACCAGTTCCGGCGGCACCGGCTGTCCCAGCAGCAAGGCCAGTGCGTCGAGATCGAGTGCACGCTGGCGCGTCAGCTGGGCCAGGGTGACGCGGGCGCTCTCGGCCAGCGACTGGGCCTGGCGCAGGTCGATCTCCGAAGTCACGCCGTTGTCGAAGCGCAGGCGCACGAGCCGCAGCGATTCCTCGCGCGTGGCCAGCGTCTGGCGCGTGAGTTCCAGCAGTTCCTCGTCGGCCACCAGCGCCACCCAGGTGTTGGCGATGCTCGCGACCAGGCTGATCTGGGCCGCCTTGCGGCCTTCTTCCGTCGCGAGGTACTGCGCCAGCGCGGCCGCGCTCAGGCTGGCCACGCGGCCGAAGAAATCGATCTCCCAGTTGCTCAGGCCCAGGCCGGCGCTGTAGGTGGTCTGGTTTCCGTCGCCGGTCGGCGCGCGCGACGCGCCCACGGTGGCCCCGAAGGTGGGCAGCCGGTCGGCGCGACGGATGTCGTACTGCGCCCGCGCCTGCTCGATGTTGAGGACCGCGACGCGCAGGTCGCGGTTGTTGCGCAGCGCGATGTCGATCAGCTGGCGCAGCCGCTGGTCGCCGAAGAACTGCTGCCACGGCAGGTCGGCGGCCGGCGTGCCGGTGGCCGCCGCCGGCGCCGGCCAGTCGCCGGCCACCGGCGCGGGCGGCCGCTGGTACGCCGGCATCATGGAACAGCCGGACAGGACACCGGCGGCGAGCGCCGCCGCGGCCAGTTGGAATCGGTTCATCAATGAGCTCCCTCGGCCGGCGCCGGCGCGTCGAGTTCGTGCCGGTACATGCGGTTCTGGCGTTCGCTGCCCTTGAAGATGCCGCGCACGACGACGAAGAAGATCGGCACGAAGATCACGGCCAGCCCGGTGCCGGTCAACATGCCGCCCAGCACGCCGGTGCCGATCGCACGCTGGCTGGCCGAGCCGGCGCCGGTGGCGATCGCCAGTGGGAGCACGCCCAGGCCGAAGGCCATCGAAGTCATGATGATCGGCCGGAACCGCAGGTGCGCCGCCGCCAGCGCCGCCTCGAGCGGTGTCTTGCCCTGGGCCTGCAGGTCCTTGGCGAATTCGATGATCAGCACCGCGTTCTTCGCCGACAGGCCGATGATGGTGATCAGGCCGACCTGGAAGTACACGTCGTTGGCGTAGCCGCGCAAGAGCGTCGCCAGCAGCACGCCCAGCACGCCCAGCGGCACCACCAGCATCACGGCCATTGGAATGGACCAGCTCTCGTACAGCGCGGCCAGGCACAGGAACACCGCCAGGATCGCGAAGCCGTACAGGATCATGGCTTGCGCGCCGGCGATCTTTTCCTCGCGCGACTGGCCGGTCCATTCGTAGCCGAAGCCCTGCGGCAGTTGGGCGGCCAGCCGCTCCATCTCCGCCATCGCCACTCCCGAGCTGTAGCCCGGGGCCGCCGAGCCGGAAATCCGCATGGCGGGATAGCCGTTGTAGCGCACCGTCTGCATCGGGCCGATGACCCACCGGGTGGTGGCGAACGCCGACAACGGCACCAGCTTGCCCTGCTGGCCCAGCGCGTTGATCTGCAGCAGGTCCTGCGGCTGCATTCGCGCCGGGGCGTCCGCCTGCACGACCACGCGCTGCATGCGGCCGCGGTTCGGGAAGTCGTTGACGTAGGCCGAACCCAAGGCCGTCGACAGTGCGACATTGATCGCGTCGAACGAGACGCCGAGCGCCTGTGCCTTGTCGCGGTCGATCTCGACCTGCAGTTGCGGCGCGTCCTCCAGGCCCTCGGGCCGCACCTGCGCCAGCAGCTTGCTCTGCGCGGCCATGCCGAGCAGCTGGTTGCGGGCGGCGACCAGCGCCTCGTGGCCGGCGCCGGCGCGGTCCAGCAGGCGGAAGGCGAAGCCCGACGCGGTGCCCAGCTCCGGAATCGGCGGCGGGCTGAGCGGGAAGATGATGGCATCGCGGATCGTCGACAAGGCGCCGAACGCGCGGCCGACGATGGCGTCGACGCCGTGCTCCGGCCCGGGTCGCTCCTCCCAGTCCTTCAGGCTCACGAAGGCCAAGCCGGCGTTCTGGCCCTGGCCCGAGAAGCTGAAGCCCAGCACGCTGACCATGCTCTGCACCTCGGGCTGCTTGAGGACGTAGCTCTCCACCTGCTCCATCACTTGGCGCGTGCGCTCCTGGGTGGCGCCGGCCGGCAATTGGACGTTGACCAGCATCGTTCCCTGGTCCTCGCCTGGCAGGAACGAGGTGGGCAGCGTGCGGTACAGCAGCACCACCGCGCCGACGACCGCCGCGTAGATCGCCAGGTAGCGCACGGCGCGGCGCAGGATGCGCGCCAACAGGCTTTCGTAGCTCTTGGCCGTGCTGGAGAAGCCGCGGTTGAACCAGCCGAAGAAGCCGCCCTTCTCGTGATGATGCCCGGCTTCCACCTGCTTGAGCAGCGTGGCGCACAGCGCCGGGGTCAGCGACAGCGCCATGGTCGCCGAGAAGCCGATCGAGGCCACCATCACGGCGGCAAACTGGCGGTAGATGTTGCCGGTGGCGCCGGCGAAGAAGGCCAGGGGCACGAACACCGACGCCAGCACCACGGTGACGCCGATGATCGCGCCCTGGATCTGCCCCATCGCCTTGCGGGTGGCCTCGCGCGGCGGCAGGCCCTCGGTGCTCATGATCCGCTCCACGTTCTCCACCACCACGATCGCGTCGTCCACCACGATGCCGATCACCAGCACCATGCCGAACATGGTCAGCACGTTGATCGAGAAGCCCAGCGCCAGCAGCACGCCGAAGGTGCCGAGCAGCGCGATCGGCACCACCAGCGTCGGGATCAGCGTGTAGCGCCAGTCCTGCAGGAACAGGAACATCACCAGGAACACCAGCACCACGGCCTCCAGCAGCGTCTTGACCACTTCCTGGATCGAGATCTGCACGAAGCGCGAAGTGTCGTAGGGCATGTCCCATTTCACGCCGGCCGGGAAGAACTTCTCGAGCTCGTTCATCCGCTCGCGCACGGCGGCGGCCGTCGCCAGCGAATTGCCCGAAGGCGCCAGTTGCACACCGATGCCGGTCGACGGCTTGCCGTTCAGGCGGGCCGCGGTCGCATAGTTCGCGCCGCCGAGCTCGATCCGGGCGACGTCGCGCAGCCGCACCGTCGAGCCGTCGGGATTGGCGCGCAGCACGATGTCGCCGAACTGCGCAACCGTGGACAGCTGGCCGGGTACCACCACGGTCGCGGCGATGCCCTGCCCCGCGACGTGGGGCAGGTCACCGATGGCGCCGGCCGAGACCTGCGCGTTCTGGGCGCGGATGGCGTCGTTCACGTCGGCCGCCGACAGTCCGAAGCCCACCAGCTTGGGCGGGTCGATCCAGATGCGCATCGCCTGCTCGGTGCCGAACAGCTGGGCCTGGCCGACGCCCGGCAGCCGCTGGATCTCGGGCAGCACGGCACGCGAGGCGTAGTCGCCCAGTTCCACCGGCGTCATCGCGGGATCGTCCGAGGACAGAATCATGAACAGCAGGAAGTTGGAGCGCGCCTTGTCCACGCGCACGCCCTGCTGCGTGACGGCCGCCGGCAATCGCGGCGTGGCGCGTGCCAGCCGGTTCTGCACGTCCACCTGCGCCAGCTCCGGGTTGGTGCCCGGCTCGTAGCTGATGGTGATCTGGCCGGTGCCGCTGGCCTGCGTCACCGACTCCATGTAGATGAGGCCGGGCGAGCCGTTCATCTCCTGCTCGATCACGCTGATGACGGCCTCCTCCAGCGTCGCGGCCGAGGCGCCGGGATAGACGGCGGTGAGCACGATGGTCGGGGGCGCCACCGGCGGGTACTGCGCGATCGGCAGTTGCGTGATCGCCACGCCGCCCATCACGATGATGAACAGGGCGATCACCCAGGCGAAGATCGGTCGGTCGATGAAGAATCGGGCCATGGGGCGCTCCTTACGACTTCGCCGCCGGTGCCGACGCCGCCGGAGCGGCCGCGCCACCGGGCTGCCACGGCACCGGCTTCACCGGCACGCCGGGACGGATCTTCTGGAAGCCGTCGACCACCACCTGCTCGCCGTTCTTCAGGCCGCCGAGCACGACCCAGTCGCTGCCCTGCGCTGCGCCGATCTGCACCGGCCGCGGCGCCACCTTGCCGTCCGGCCCGACCACCATCACCGTGTCGCCCTGCGACGAGCGTGACACCGCCTGCTGCGGCAGCAGCACGGCGCTGCCGGCCCTGGCCTGCTCCAGGCGAACGCGCACGTACAGACCCGGCAACAGCGTGCCGTTGGCGTTGGGCACCTCCGCGCGCAACGTGATCTGGCCGCTGGTCTGGTCCACCGACAGATCGGAGAACAGCAGCCGGCCCGGCTGCGGGTACTGGCTGCCGTCTTCCAGAACCAGGTACACCAGCGCGCTCTCGCGGCCCCCGGCCCGCGCCAGGCGGCCCTGCGCCAGCGCCTGACGCAGCTTCAGCACGTCACTGGCCGGTTGCGTGAAGTTCACGTACATGGGATGAATCTGCTGGATCACCGCCAGCGGCGTGGCCTCGCCCTGGCCCACCAGCGCGCCTTCGGTGACCAGCGCGCGCCCGATCCGCCCGCTGATCGGCGCGACCACCGACGCGTAGCCCAGGTTGATCTGCGCGGTCTGCACGGCCGCCTTGGCTGCGGCCACCTCGGCTTCGGCCGCCTTCTGCGCGGCCACGGCATTGGCGTATTCCTGCTTGCTGATGGCGTTGGCCTCCACCAGCGGCTTGTACCGCTCGGCCAGCGCGGTGGCCTGTCCAAGGTTGGCCTGCGCCCGCATCAGGTTGGCCTGGGCACTGGCGCTCGCCGCCGCGTACGGCGCCGGGTCGATGCGGAACAGCGGCTGGCCCG
This sequence comes from uncultured beta proteobacterium, assembly GCA_963708655.1. GTDB lineage: Bacteria > Pseudomonadota > Gammaproteobacteria > Burkholderiales > Burkholderiaceae_C > Ramlibacter. Next base: position 15,950 of record CAVPTY010000113.1, on the reverse strand, counting down.
CGCGCACGTCGCTGCCTTCTCGGAACAGCCGCTGCTGCACGATGCCCGCGGCGCGGGCGCGCACCTGCGCCACGCGCGAGGCCTCGAGCCGGCCGGGCAGCTCCGTGACCAGCCCGACTTCGCCCGGCTTGACGGTGACCACGCCGACCTCGGCTGGCGGCATCGCGCGTGCGCCCTGCGGCGCGCCGGGCTTGTCCCCCTCCTGGCCGCAGCCAACCAGCAGCAGCGCGCCGAGCAGCACGGCGGAGGCAGCGCGAGCCGCGGGGATGGAGCTGGGTCGGGAAAGCAGCGCAGGCATGGGGAACTCCCTTGTTGGTTCTGGTGATTGGCGGCGCGCGCGCGGCGCCCGGCCCGGACACGTCCGGGCAAACGCCGGAGTATACATGCAGCCTTGAATGTATACTGGCCGGATGGCCCGCCGTACCAAGGACGACGCCCTGGCGACCCGCGAGTCACTGCTCGATGCGGCGGAGCGCCTGTTCCAGGCGCAAGGTGTGTCGGGCACCTCGCTGCACGACATCGCCACGGCCGCCGGCACCACCCGCGGTGCAGTCTACTGGCATTTCAAGGACAAGGCCGACCTGTTCAACGCGATGATGGACCGCGTCACGTTGCCGCTGGAGGATAGCCTCGAGCGGGCGGGCGGCGCGGCGGCCGAGGACCCGCTGCCGCGCCTGCGGGCGGCACTGCTGACGGCGCTGCGTCGTATCGCCACCGACCCGCAGACGCGGCGCGTGTTCGAGGTCGCGACCCAGAAAGTGGAGTACACCGATGCGCTCGGCAAGGTGCGGGAGCGCCACCAGGGCGCCCGCCGCCACAGCGTGGCGCTGATCAAGCAGGCGTTGCAGCGCAGCGCCATCGCGCGCGGCCGGCGGCTGCCGATGTCGGCCATCGCCGCGGCGCGCGGCCTGCACGCGCTGGTGGCCGGACTGATCCAGGACTGGCTGCTCGAACCCGGCGAATTCCAGCTGGAGGCCGCCGGCGGTCATGCGATCGACGCCTATCTGGCCGGGCTGGGGCTCGGCGAGTAGCAGTTCGCGCGCCCTTCGGGTCATTTCCTGCGCCGCGCCCGCTGCAGCGACGCCGCGGCGGCTCGCGGATCGAGCCCGTACATCCCGGCGAACGCTTCCACACTGGTGCCGCCGCCCGCCTCGAACGCGCGCAGCAGCGCCTCGTCCTTCGCGCGCCGCTCGGCCGCGAGCGCCAGCGCCTCGTCCAGCAACGCGTTGGCCGACTCGTCGCGTCCGCGCACCAGCTGGCCGTAGTCCTCGGCGGAAAGCCCGGACGCCTCGAACGCCTGCACGATCCGGTCGCGCAACTTGGGGCGCAGGTCTTCGCCGCCACGCGCCTGGCGGCGCCGGAACACTTCGAGCAAGGCGTGATGCACGTGCTCGGGGGCCGTCGCTTCCACCGGCTGGCCCTGCAGGTCGTGGCGCTGCTGGCCGGCCGCCACCGCCGTGAGGTAGCGGGTCGAACGGGTATGGAACGACAGCGCCTCCTTCAGGGCGTCCTTGTCGAATGCATCGGGATGCGCGTCCAGCAGATCCTGGAAGATGCCGCGCTTGAGCGGCCGGAACACGGCGCCGAACAGGTGCGGGTAGAAACCGGCCAGCTTGTCGAGCGTCGGCTGCACGGCGCCGGCGCGGGCGGCACCGCGCTTGTTCTCGCGCGCCGGGCGCGCTTGCCGGTCGACCGCTGGCGCCGGCGCGGCTTCCTGCACTGCGTCGGCCGCCGGCCGGCCGCTGGTCGGGGAATCGTTCATGGGTGGGTCAGCTGTCGGGGCTCGGGATGGCGGCGCCGCGACCGCACTGGCGCGCGGGGCGGCAGAAGGATGCGAATGATATCTGGACCGCGCGGCGCGGCGGGCGGTCGCGCCTGCTGAGCGCCGAACGCAACGGCGGCCGCGATCAGTGTCCGGTCCCGGGCGATCTTGGCAGCCCTCCTTGCACGTCCGGTGCCGGCGCCACCGGCGGTGCGGCGGACGCTGAACGGCTCGCCGCCGCCGGCGGCGGCTCGGCGGCACGCGCTGGCGGCGCCGGCCGTGCCGGCGCCGGAGCCCGCCACCACACGGCGACGACGACGGCCAGCCAGGCCGCCACCAGGGCGGCCACCAGCAGCACCCGGCCGCGCGAGCGCGCATGCGGCGGCGCCATCAGCGGACCGCGGCGGCCGCCCCGCGGGAGGCAGGCTCCGCCCGCACATCGGAAAGGCCGGCTGGACTGCACGTGGCCGGACCCGCCACGGAGTACACAGCAAAACTTCATGGGTGCTCCTGGGATCGCGAAGACAAGCGCCTTCTCTCGTCACGGTCGAGTATTCCCGTCGCGTTTCCAACTGTCACTAGATGTATCGTAATGTTTCTGAGATCCGTGAGAAATGCCGCACCGCGGCCGCCTCCGCGCCGCCGCCTCTCGTTCGAAAGCCGGTCCCAGGCGCAGCGGATCGGCGTGGCACACGATCGGCCCGAGGGGCGCCGGTGACGCTGGCGTAGGGCTGGCCGCGACGCGACAGGCTGCGTAGCCGGATTCCCACGTCGACCACGGCGGCGGCTGACGCGGCCGCGCCGCGCCCTCCGACTGCAACGGCACAGCACCGTCGCCACACTGTCGGCAACGCCAGGAGGAACACATGGCCTACAGCAGCATCCTCGGCGCCGATCCGGCGCCATCCCGGCCCAGCGGCCGCGACGCCGACCTGCTCGGCCCCAGCGACAACTCCGACAGCGGCAGCGACAGCGTCGGGACCCACGAAGCGCACGCCGGCAGCGACGCCGTCGGCACCGGCGAGGGCTTTCCGGAACAGGACGTCGACGGCCGCGAGTACACCGACATCGACGCTGCCGAACCGCCGGACGACGGCGGCGACCGCTGACCGTGGCGGCGCCAGGCAGGACGCCGGCGGCCCTTGGGCACCGGCTGCGGGACGTGCTGCGCGACACGTTCGGACTCAGCCGGCTGCGACCGGGACAGAAGGCGGTGATCGACCGCGTGCTGGCCGGCCGGTCGACGCTGGCCACGATGCCGACCGGCGCGGGCAAATCGCTGTGCTACCAGTTGCCGGCCCTGCTGCTGCCGGGGCGCACCGTGGTCGTGTCGCCGCTGATCGCGCTGATGAAGGCGTCCGCGCGCTCCCGGCCAACCAGCAGATGGCGCCGCAGGCGGCGTAGCGCAGGCCGCGACCAGCGGCGTCAGCGCGCCAGCGTCGACGCGCCGAACAGGCTCTGCACGAACTCCACCGCCAGTTCGGCGGTGCGGTTGCGCACGTCCAGCGCCGGGTTGATCTCCACCACGTCGAGCGAGCCGAGGCAGCCGCTGTCGGCGATCATCTCCATGCACAGCTGCATCTCGCGGTAGGTCGGGCCGCCGCGCACGCCGGTGCCGACGCCCGGCGCATCCATGGGGTCCAGGCAATCGAGATCGAAGCTGACGTGCAGGTGCGTGCCTTCGTCGACGTCGTGCAGCGCTTCGGTCATGGTGTTGCGCATGCCGTGCTCGTCGATGTGCCGCATGTCGAACACCTGCAGCCCAAGGAGCCGGATCGCCTCCTTCTCGTCGGCGTCGACGCTGCGGATGCCGATGAAGTCCATGTCCTCGGGACGCAGCGCCGCGCGCTCGCCGCTCCAGCCCACCAGCGCCTGCGGCCCGTGGCCCAGCAGGCAGGCGACCGGCATCCCGTGCAGGTTGCCGCTGGGGCTGATCGCCTCGGTGTTGACGTCGGTGTGCGCGTCGAACCACAGCACGCGCAGGTGCTTGCGCTCGGTGCGGCAATGGCGGGCCACGGCGCTGATCGAGCCGATCGCCACCGAGTGGTCGCCCCCCATCAGCAGCGGGAAGTCGCCGGCGGCGAGCACCCCCGCGACGGCATCGAACACCGCGCGGTTCCACGCCACCACTTCGTCCAGGTGGCGCAGGCCGCCGCGGGGCACGGCCCAGGGGTTGGGTGGCCCGGCGAGGTTGCCCAGGTCCTGCACGTCGAGCTTCTGCGTGCGCAGGGCCTCGACCAGGCCGGCGACCCGCAACGCGTCGGGCCCCATGCCCGCGCCACGGACGCTGGCGCCCACGTCGGTGGGCGCGCCGATCAGGGAGATGTGCTTCATCGGCCGCATTGTGAATCGGCCGGCCGGGCTGCGGGGGACCGCCGGCTCGTGCGCGCCGGTGGCGCCGGGCATCCGGATTGCCATGACGAGGCTCTGCCTGTACCGCGTGCGCGCCTCGCGCAAGCGCACCAGCCCGCCGACATCCCCGGCTGGGGCGCCGACCTCGATCCGGCGAACCGTCCGGCGGTGCCGATGGAGCGCACGCCACCGCGCCTTGACAACGCCCACTGGGACGAGCCGGCGCCGCAGCCGCGGCAGGTCACCGTGTTCCACTCCAACGAGCGCCCCGCCATGACGCCGGTGTTCGGCACCAGCGTGCCGCCCGAAGCGAAACCGGACGCGCAGGCGACTGCGTTCGTCCTCCGGTGCTTTTTCTCGCACGCGCCCGGGGCTTCGTCGTTGACAGCCCCGGCGCGGTTCTCTACAGTCTCAATTAACTGTTTAGGGAATTAACCGGAGAACCCATGAAGAAACGCTTCTTCCTGACGTTCCGTGTCCCTCGCCGCGCTGGCCCTGGGCGGCGCCCTGCCGGCCATGGCCCAGCAGTGGAAGCCGACGCGGCCGATCAACCTGATCGTGCCGTGGGCTGCCGGCGGCTCCACCGACCAGGTCACGCGCGTCACCGCGGCCGAGCTGGAGAAGGCGCTGGGCCAGACCATCGTGATCATCAACCAGCCGGGCGCCTCCGGCTCGATCGGCACCAAGAGCGCGCTGGACGCGGCCAAGGACGGCTACACCTGGACCGCGGGCGCGGCGCAGGACCTGGGCACCTACCAGACGCTGGGCTCGCTGAACACCAGCATCAAGGACTGGCACCTCTTCCTGAACGTCGCCAACGTTCGGTGATCGGCGTCAACCCGCAGCATCCCTACAACAACGCCAAGCAACTGCTCGACGACGATGAAGACCAGGCCCCGGCCAGATCAGCGTCGCGACCGCCGGCGTCACCTCCGCCGGCCACAACGCGATGGACCAGATCGTCAAGGTCGACCGGCGTCAAGTACAGGCAAGTCTCCTATGACGGCGGCAATCCCGCGGTGGTGGCCACCGTCTCCGGCGAGGCCGACGTAACCACCCAGCTGGCTCGTGGAACAGGCCGACATGATCCGCGGCAAGCGCCTGCGTCCGCTCGCGGTCGTCGGCGACAAGCCGCTGGAGCTGGAAGGCTTCGGCACCATCGCGCCGCTGTCGCAGACGGTGCCGGGGCTGCACGCACCGGCCAACTACTTCGGCATCTTCATCCCGAAGGGCGTTCCGGACGAAGTCGTGAAGACCGTCGAGAAGATCTGGAACGAGCAGATCGTCAAGAGCGAAGCGCTGAAGAAGTACGCCACCAGCCGCGGGGCACTGTTCAACCCGCTCGCCGGCGAAGCCGCGCAGAACGCCGTGTTCCCCGCCGTGCAGGCCAACGTCTGGAACCTGCACGCGGGCGGCAAGACCAAGGTTTCGCCCGACACGGTCGGCATTCCCAAGCCCTGACGCATGGCCGGTCCGGTGCTCGTTCCCGAACACTCCATCGCCGCCGGCGTCGACGAGGAAGGCGCGCCGCCGCGTGCCGACCTCAAGGACGCGGTGGGCTGGATCGTCTTCGGGGCGGCCGTGCTCGTCGGCTCCGTCACGATGGACCGCCTCGAGGCGCAGAACATCAACCCGGTCACGGCACCCGGGCTGCTGCCCGGCCTGCTCGGGATTGCCATGATCCTGCTGGGCAGCGCGCTGGGCGTGCGCAGCTGGCGCCGCGGCGCGCTCGCCCGGGCCATGGCGCCGGCCGGCGCGGACCAGCGGGAGGCGCGCCGGCGCGTGTGGATCGCCATCGCGCTGTGCACGGGCTACGGCGTCGTGCTGGTGGGCCATGGCATCCCGTTCTGGCTGGCCTCGACGGTGTACGTCGCCGCGTCCATCCTCGTGTTCCAGCGCCTCAGCCGCGACCCGCTGGAGCGCCAGCTCGGTGCCGGGGCATGGGTCAAGGCGCTCGTGATCGGCGCCTGCGCGGCGCTGGTCACCTGGCTGGTATTCGAGAGGGTGTTCCTGGTACGGCTGCCCTGACCTGTCTTCCGAAGACGTTTCGCCGCAAGGCCCCTCCATGCTGCAAGGACTGCAAGACCTCGGTGCCGCCTACCTGAGCTTCATGAACCCGCTTACGCTGCTGTACGGGCTGGGCGGAGCGTTCGTCGGGATCGTGATGGGCATTCTGCCGGGGCTGTCGGCGACGCTCGCCATCGCACTGCTGACCACGCTGACCATCAAGCTCGGAACCAACGATGCGATTCTGGTGCTGATCTGCTCCTACGTAGGAGCGCTCTACGGCGGCTCGCGCACCGCCATCCTGCTGAACATCCCTGGCACCGCGGCCAACGCGGCCTCGTGCGCCGACGGCTATGCGCTGGCGCAGCAGGGACAGGCCGGCCGGGCGATCGGCATCGCCACCTCGGGCGCGTTCGTCAGCACCTTGATCGGCGTGCTGTGCCTGGCGATGTTCACGCCGCTGCTGGCGGAAGTCGCGCTGCAGTTCGGCGCCTTCGAATTCTTCTGGCTGGCGCTGTTCGGCGTCACGATGTCCGGGAGCATCGTCGGCGGTGACCCGCTCAAGGGATGGTTGATGGGATTGCTCGGCCTGTTCATCGCGCAGGTCGGGCAGGAGAGCCTCTACGCGTACAACCGCTTCACCCTCGGCTGGGACGAGCTGTCCGGCGGGATCGCGCTGATCCCGGCGCTGGTCGGCGCCTTCGGGCTGGCCGAGGTGCTGACGACGCTGTCGGACCCGATCGAACGCAAGATCGCCGACTTCAAGGACTCCGTGCTGCCGCGCTGGCGCGAGGTGTTCCAGTACCGCTGGACGGTGCTGCGCTCTGGCGTCATCGGCGTGCTCACCGGCCTGCTGCCGGGTGTCGGCGAGGACGCCGGTGCCTGGATGTCCTATGCCGCCGCCAAGGGCCTGAGCAAGGAAAAGGAGAAATTCGGCAAGGGCTCGATCGACGGCCTGATGGCGGCGGAGACCGGCGACATGTCGTCGATCCCCGGCCACATCATTCCGTGCCTGGCGCTGGGCATTCCCGGTTCGGCGCCGTCGGCGGTGCTGATGGCCGCCATGATCATCCACGGCGTGCAACCCGGGCCGATGCTGATGATCGAGCATCCGCATTTCGTCTACCAGGTGGTGGCGATGACCACGCTGGCGTCGATCACGATCCTGCTGTTCGGCCTGTTCGGCGTGCGGCCGCTGCTGCACATCCTGAAGGTGCGCCGCGCGATCCTGATGCCGATCGTGTTCCTGTTGTGCACGGTCGGTGCGTTCGCCACCGCCTCGCGCCTGTTCGACATCTACGCCATGCTGGCGATCGGCATCGGCGCCTATTTCCTGCGGCGGCGCGGCTACGAGATGGCGCCGCTGGTGCTCGGGCTGGTGCTGGGTCCGCTGCTGGACAAGAGCCTTCGCCGCGGGCTCGTGCTGTCCGACGGCAGTCTGCTGCCGTTCTTCACGCGGCCGATCGCGATGGCATTCGCCGCCGTCACCATCTTCACGCTGCTGCTGTACGTGAAGCCGTTCAAGGCCGCCGTGGTCCGCGGGCGCACCGCGATCGGCAGCGGCATCCGCATGCTGTTCGTGCGCCGCGCCTGAAAGGCTTCCAATGCACATCTCCCTGTGCAACGAGGTTCTGCAGCCGATGCCGTTCGAGCAGCAGTGCCGGCTGGCCGCGACACTCGGTTACGACGGGCTCGAGGTCGCGCCCTTCACGCTGGCCGGCAAGCCCGAAGACATCACCGACGCGCAGGCCGCCGTTTTCCGCCGCATGGCGCAGGACCAGGGGCTCACCATCGACGGCCTGCACTGGCTCCTGGTGGCACCGGCCGGCCTGTCCATCGTCAGCGAGGACCAGGCCGTGCGGGATCGCACCGTGGCGTTCATGCGGCGGCTGGTCGAACTCTGTGCCGTGATGGGCGGACGCTACCTGGTGCACGGCTCGCCGAAGCAGCGCTCGACCCCGCCGGGTTCCACGCGCGAAGAGGCGCTGGCGCGCGCCACCGACTGCTTCGCGCAAGCCGGCAGCACGGCGGCCAAGGCCGGCGTCGTCTATTGCATCGAGCCGCTGTCGTCGCGCGAGACCAACCTGATCCATACGGTGGCCGAAGCCGTGCGGATCGTCGACGAGGCCGGTTCGCCGGGCCTCAAGACCATGATCGACTGCAGCGCGGCCGGCCAGATGGAGAAGGCCTCCATCCCCGACCTGCTGGCGCACTGGGTGCCGACCGGCCACGTGGCGCATGTCCAGGTGAACGACCCCAACCGGCGCGGGCCCGGGCAAGGCGAGATGGCGTTCGCGCCGATCCTCGACAAGCTGCTGCAGCTGCAGCGGGCCGGCCAGTACAAGGGCGTGGTGGCCGTGGAGCCGTTCGACTACGTTCCGGACGGTCCGGGCTGCGCCGCCCGCGCCATTGGTTACCTGAAAGGCATCGTGGAAGGGCTGGACCGCCATGGCTGAAGCGCCGCGCTTTTTTCGCGTCCGCGAGATCGAGCTGTACCAGCGCCCGGTCGTCCTGCGGCTGCCGTTCCGCTTCGGCGTCGTCACCTTGCGCGAATGCCCGCAGGCCTTCGTGCGCGCGCGCATCGAACTGGCCGACGGCGCCAGCGCCTGGGGCGCGGCCGCCGAGATGATGGCGCCCAAGTGGTTCGACAAGAACCTGCAGCTGTCCAACGAAGACAACTTCGAGCAGTTGCGCGGCGTGCTGCGCATGGCGCGCGAGGCGTACCTCTCGGACGCGGCGCCGGCCGCGGCGTTCGGCCACTTCGCGCGGCACCATGACGCCCACCTCGCGGCGGCGCAGGCGCGCGGCTTCAACTCGCTGCTGGCCAGCTACGGCCCGGCGCTGGTCGACCGCGCCGTGCTCGATGCCCTGTGCCGCAGCGAAGGCGTGTCGTTCGCGCAGGCCATGCGCGGCAACCTGCCGGGCATCGGCGCCGCCCACCCCGAGTTCGCGCCGTTCGACTTCGATTCGTTCCTGGCGGGGCTGCAAGCGTCCGGCTCGATCGAGGCGCGGCACACGGTCGGCATGGTGGACGCCATCACGGCCGCCGACCCGCACGAGGGGGCGAACGACGGCCTGCCGGAAACGCTGGAGGAAGTGATCGCCGCCTGGGGCCACCGCTACTTCAAGCTCAAGGTCGGTGGGCAGATCGACGCCGACCTGGCACGGCTGGAGGCGATCGCCGCCGTGCTGGATCGCCTGCCGCATCCGTATTTCGCGAGCCTGGACGGCAACGAGCAGTACTCGGACGCGGCCGGCGTCGCCGAACTGGTGGCCGGCCTGCGCGCCCGCCCCGCGCTGGCGCGGCTGTGGCACTCGATCCTCTTCATCGAACAGCCGATCGCACGCAAGCTGGCGCTGGACACCGACCTGCACCGCGCGCAGCTCGGCAAGCCGGTGATCGTCGACGAGTCCGACGGGGAACTGGGCACCTTCGTTGCGGCGCGCGAGCGCGGCTACGCCGGCGTGTCGTCCAAGACCTGCAAGGGTTTCTACAAGTCGGTGCTCAACGCCGCACGCTGCGCCCGCTGGAACGCCGAGGCGGGCGAGCCGCGCTACTTCATGTCGGCGGAAGACCTCACCACGCAGGCCGGCCTGTCGGTGCAACAGGACCTCGCCCTGGTGGACCTGCTGGGGATCAGCCACGTCGAGCGCAACGGCCACTACTATGTCAACGGCATGGCAGCGCAGCCGAAGGCCGAGCAGGACGCCTTCCTGACCGCCCATCCGGATCTGTACGAACGCAGCCACGGCGCCGTGCGGCTTCGCATCAGCGGCGGGCGCATCGCACTGGGGTCGCTGCAGTGCCCGGGGTTCGCGAGCGGTGCGATGCCGAATTTCGCGGCGATGACGCGGCTCGCCTGAGGCTACCGCTGCAGCGAGAACACCGGTCACCGCGCGCCCACGGGCGCGCCGCGGATACCGGTCATGACCTCCGCGCGCCAGGGCCGCAGTTCCTCGCGCTGCTGCTCGTCAAGCCAGCCGAACTGGTCCAGCGCGGCCACCGTCCCGGCCGCCACGGCGATGACGGGCAAGCGATGAACATGGCTGCCGCGGTGGAGATCGACGCCGCGTCGGCCCGGCACACACCCGCGACTGGTCCGCGCGCGGGCTCGCCTGAGCCAGCCGCCGCGAAGGGCCGCCGGCGCGCGTTGTGGACGCCTGGTGACAGACCCGGCCGGCGGCAGTCAGTAGTCGGGACAGCCCGACTCATCCGGGGCACAATGTCACCATGGCTAACCTCGCAAGCATGCTCAAGAGCGAGATCGCTCGCGTCGCGCGCCGTGAACTGCGCGCGGAACTGCAAGGCCTGAAGAAGGCCAGCGCCTCCTATCGCGGCGAGATCGCGCGTCTCAAACGGCGGATCGGCGCACTCGAACAGCAGGTCAAGCGCCTCGCGTCCCGGCCGGGACGCGAGGCCCCTCCAGTGGCCGGCGCCGACGCGGAGGCCGACCAGAAGCTGCGCTTCAGCGCCAAGGGGCTGGCCTCGCAGCGCAAGCGGCTGGGGCTGTCCGCCGAGGCGTTCGGCGCCCTGATCGGGGCCTCCGGGCAATCGGTCTACAAGTGGGAGTCGGGCAAGATCCGGCCCCGCGCCCGCCACCTGCCGCGGATCGCCGAGCTGCGCGGCATGGGCAAGCGGGAAGCTGCAGCGCGGCTGCAGGCGCTGGCGGCGTGAGAGCCTGCGCGGCGCTGAGGCACCGCGGCGGTCAGGCAGGGAGGATGGACCCCAGCGCCTCGACTTGATCGGCCAGGAACTCGACCAGTCCAGGCAGCATCGCCGCCGCCACATTCAAGTCCGCGGTCCGCCAGCAGCGGAACCGTTGCGCCACCGGCTGGGACGCGCACACGCCCGCCATCCGCGAGTGGCTGGCGCCGGCGCTTCGCCCACCGCAACCGGCAGATCCGGCTGTGCCCCACCAGTTACACGCACAGCATCCGCGCACTGTCGCGGCTGAAGAACTTCGTCTCCATCAACTCGGCCCTGGAAGTGGACCTCACCGGCCAGGTGAACGCCGAGGCCATCGGCAGCGACTACATCGGCGCGGTGGGAGGCCAGGTGGACTACGTGCGCGCCGCGGCGCAGTCAGACGGCGGCGTGTCGATCGTGGCGCTGCCCGCTTGCGGAAAGAAGGGTGACTCGAAGATCGTCAGCCGGTTGTCGGGTCCCGTCACCACCGCGCGCAGCGACGTCGACGTCATCGCCACCGAGCACGGCATCGCGCGGCTGCGGGGCAAGAGCCTGCGCGAGCGGGTCAGGGCCATGGTGTCGATCGCCCCGCCGGAACACCGCGACCGCCTGCTGCGCGAAGCGCGCGAGACCTGGGGGGAAATCTGATGAACCTGACCGAGGAAGTGCGGTTCGAAACGGTCGACGGGGTCGCCATCGTCACCATCGACCGTCCGCAGGCGCGCAACGCCATCAATGGCGGCGTGATCGAGGGCCTGCGCCAGGCGTGGCAGAAGCTGGAGGGCGATGCGGCCTTGCGCGTCGGCATCCTCACCGGGGCCGGCGACAAGGCGTTCTGCGCCGGCATGGACCTGAAGCAGGCCGCTGCGACCCAGTTGCGCGTGCCCTCGCGCGACATGTTTCCGGTGCTGGGCGACGTGGTCCAGACCAGCAAACCGGTGATCGCCGCCGTGAACGGCGTCGCGTACGCGGGCGGGTTCCTGTTCGCGCAGATGTGCGACCTGTGCGTCGCGGCCGAACATGCGCAGTTCGCCATCACGGAGGCGAAGGTCGGCCGCGGCATGCCGTGGGCCGCGCCGCTGGCGCACATGCTGCCGCAGCGCGTGATGATGGAACTACTGCTCACCGGTGCGCCCATGAGCGCGCAGCGCGCGTACGAGCTGGGCTACGTCAATGCGGTGGCGCCGCTGCCGCAACTGCTGGACAAGGCGCTGGACATGGCCAGGACGATCGCCGTGAACGCGCCGCTCACCGTCAAGGCCGCGCGCGAGCTGGTCTACCTGTCCACCGAGATGGGGCGTTCGGCGGGTCTTCGCGCCGCCTACCACCTGTTCGAGAGCGTCTACCTCAGCGAGGACGCTCAGGAAGGCCCCCGCGCCTTCGCCGAAAAACGTGCGCCCCGCTGGAGCGGCCGCTGACGACAAACCAAGGAAGTACGGATGAACTTCGAATTGAGCCAGGAACAGCAGTCCATCCGCGAGGCGGTGACGCAGCTGTGCAGCAATTTCCCCGAGTCGTACTGGCGCGAGCGCGACATTGACGGCGTCTTCCCCAACGACTTCTACAAGGCGATGGGCGAGGCCGGCTGGCTCGGGCTCGCCATTCCGGAACAATACGGCGGCTCGGGCCTGGGCGTGCAGGAAGCCGCGGTGATGATGCAGGCCGTCGCCGAGTCGGGGGCGTGCATGAGCGGCGCCTCCAGCATCCACATCAACGTGTTCGGCCTGATGCCGGTCGTGGTGTTCGGCACCGAGGAGCAGAAGAAGCGGATGCTGCCGCCAATGGCCAGGGGCAAGGTCAAGTCCTGCTTCGGCGTCACCGAGCCCAACACTGGCCTGAACACGACCAAGCTCAAGACGCGTGCCGTGCGCCGGGGCGACAAGTACGTCGTGCACGGCCAGAAGGTGTGGATCTCCACCGCGCAGGTGGCCGACAAGATCCTGCTGCTGGCGCGCACCACCGCCGTGGAAGACCTGCGCCCGGAAGAGAAGTCCGGTGGCCTGTCGCTCTTCTACACCGACCTGGACCGCAGCAAGGTCGACATTCGCAAGATCGACAAGATGGGCCGCAAGTGCGTGGATTCCAACGAGCTGTTCATCGACGGCCTGGAGGTCCCGGTGGAGGACCGGATCGGTGAGGAAGGCAAGGGGTTCAAGTACATCCTGCACGGCATGAACCCGGAGCGCGTGCTGCTGGCTTCCGAGGCCATCGGCATCGGCAGGATCGCGCTGAAGAAGGCGGCCGAGTACGCCAACGAACGGGTGGTGTTCGACCGCCCGATCGGCAAGAACCAGGCGATCCAGCATCCGCTGGCGCGCAATTGGGTGGAACTCGAGGCCGCGCAGCTGCTGATGATGAAGGCAGCGTGGCTGTACGACCAGGGCAAGGACTGCGGCGCGGAGGCCAACGCCGCGAAGTACTTCGCGGCCGAGGCGGGCTTTCGCGCCTGCGAGCAGTCGATCCTCACCCACGGCGGCATGGGCTACTCAAAGGAGTTCCATGTCGAGCGCTACCTGCGCGAGATCATGATTCCGCGGATCGCCCCGGTCAGCCGGGAGATGATCCTGTCGCACATTGCCGAGCGCGTGCTGGGACTTCCAAAGTCCTATTGAGGAAGCCCGCATGAACAACCGCCTGTGTGAGATGTTCGGCATCGAGGCGCCGATCTTCGCGTTCTCGCATTGCCGCGACGTGGTGGTGGAAGTCTCCAAGGCCGGCGGCCTGGGCGTGCTGGGCATGGCGCGCGCGCATGCCGACCGGGTGGAGGAAGACCTGCGCTGGATCGACGACCACATCGGCGGCCGGCCCTACGGGGTCGACATCCTGATGCCGCAGAAATACGAGGACGTGGCGCAGGTTGACATCGACGCGTTGCCGCCGCAGCACGTGGAGTTCGTGCGCAAGCTGCTGGACGACGCCGGCATCCCGCGCCTGCCGGAGGACCAGGCCGACGCCGCCGCGCGCGAGCTGCTCAAGGGCCTGCACATGACCCCGCGCGAAAGCATGCAGATGCTGGAGGTGTGCCTGAAGCACCCCATCAAGCTGATCGTCAACGCGCTGGGCAGCCCGCCGAAGGACCTGGTCCACCGCGCGCACGCGCAGGGCATCAAGGTGGGCGCGCTGGCCGGCAAGGTGGAGCACGCGCTCAAGCACCGCGACGTGGGCTGCGATCTCGTGGTGGCGGTCGGCACCGAAGCGGCCGGCCATACCGGCAACATCTCGTCCATGGTGCTGTGGCCGCGCATCACCGATGCCGTGGCGCCGCTGCCGGTGCTGGGCGGCGGCGGCGTCGGCCGCGGCCGGCAGCTGGCCGCGGCGCTGGCGCTGGGCTGCCAAGGCGTCTGGTGCGGCTCGATCTGGCTGAAGACGGTGCAAAGCGAGGTACCGCCCGAGATCAAGAAGAAGCTGTTCGCGGCCGGCGAGAACGACGCGATGCTCACCAAGTCGGTGACCGGCAAGCAGTGCCGCACGCTGCGCAACGCGTTCAGCGAGGCCTACGAGAAACCCGGCGCGCCCAAGCCGCTGCCTGCGCCGCTGCAGAACATGCTGTGGTGGGCACACGGCCGCACGCGCGTGGAGCGGGTGAACGCCGAGCCTTTCCTCACCTATCCGATTGGGCAGCTGGTCGGCGACATGAACGAGGAAACGTCGGTGCGCCAGGTGGTGCAGGACATGCTGGTCGAACTCGCGGAGACCAAGGAACGGCTCGACGCGATGCTCGGCTGAAACCTTGTGAACATTTGCGCCTCTCTTGAATTGAGAGGATAGCTTGGAATCGCGCTGGCGCGATTTTCAAAGTTACAAGGCAACCCGCACGACGCCCGTCATCCGGCCTTCCTGGTGCTCCAGGATGTGGCAGTGGAACATCCAGTCTCCCGGCTTGTCGGCCACGAACGCGATGTCGACCCTATCTCGCGTTCTCGATCGCGTCGACCACGGCCGGATGGTCCGGGCGGCCGCGGTGTCCGATCGAGGCCGCCAGGTCGGCCGGCCCGATGAACACGCGGTCCACCCCCTCGACCGCGCAGATGGCCTGCAGGTTCTTCAGCGCGGTGACGCTCTCGGCCTGCACCAGCAGGCAGATCTCCGAGTCCGCGACCCGCCGGGGCCGGCATGGGCCCGCGCGTGACCCGGCACGGCTGCGGCCGTGGCGGCTCTGGCGACACAATACGCGAATGGCCACCGAAACACTGCGCGGCGCCGACGCCTTCACCCGGCTGCTGCAGGACGAAGGCATCGACCACCTGTTCGGCAACCCGGGCACGACCGAGCTCGGGATCATGGAAGCCGTGGGGCACAGCCCCGGCCTGCGCTTCGTCCTCGGGCTGCAGGAAGCGGCGGTGCTGGGCATGGCCGACGGCTATGCCCGCGCCAGCCAACGGCTGGTGGCGTGCAACCTGCATGCGGCGCCGGGTCTGGGCAACGCGATGGGCGCCGTCTACAACGCGAAGTTCGCCGGCTCGCCGGTGCTGGTGACCGCCGGCCAGCACGAGACCGGCCATGGCCTGCAGGAGCCGATGCTGTACGAACCGCTGGTGCGGATCGCCGAGCCGCTCGTGAAATGGGCGGTGGAAGTGCCACGGCTGGAAGACCTGCCCCGGATCGTGCATCGCGCGGCGAAGGTGGCGCTCGCGGCGCCGATGGGCCCGGTGTTCCTCAGCCTGCCGGGAGACATCATGGACGCCAGCGCGTCCCTCGACCTGGGACGGCCGACGCGCGTCGAGCACCGGGTGCGGCCTGCCGACGCGGTGCTGGAGCAGCTCGCACAACGGCTGCTGGCCGCGCAGCGCCCGGTGCTCATCGCCGGGCGCGAGGTGGCCGCGGGCGATGCCTTCGCGCAACTGGCGCGGCTCGCCGAGGTGCTCGGCGCCGGCGTGTTCCACGAGCCGGTCCCGTACAACGCCCGCTTCGATGTCGAGCATCCGGCGTTCCTCGGCGACCTCACCCGCAGCCAGAAGACGGCGCGGGCGCTGCTCGAGCCCTTCGACCTCGTCGTCTGCATTGGCGCCGACCTGTTGCGCATGTCGGTGCACAGTCCGGTGGACCCGCTGCCTGCCGGCCTGCCGGTGGTGCACCTGTCCAACCGCGACTGGGAACTCGGCAAGAACCATGCGACCGAACTCGCGCTGTGCGCCGACGTGC
>CAVPTY010000112.1:0-29592 GCA_963708655.1 uncultured beta proteobacterium | reverse complement strand
CCGGTGACGCCGGTGGCGGATCGCCGCAATATGGCCTACTCGGGCACGTTGGTGACGGCGGGAAACAGCGCCGGCGTCGTCGTCGCTACAGGCGCCGAAACCGAGCTCGGTGAAATACATCGCCTGGTGGGTGCCGCCGACGTTCTCGCCACGCCGCTGACGGCGAAGCTCGCGTGGTTCAGCAAGGTTCTGACCATCGCCATCTTGGGATTGGCCGCAGTCACCTTCGGTGTCGGGTTGCTACGGGGGCAGGATTGATCTGGAAATCGCCCATGAACGATAACACACAGGATACCGAACGGCAGGACAACCTGCGCATGTTGCGCGAAAGCGCGCAAAGCTTTGCCGCCAAGGAATCGCCGCTGGCGCGCGCGCGCGGCTTGCGCGGCACGCCGACCGGCTTTGACCGCGGCTTCTGGGGCAAGCTGGCCGAACAAGGCTGGACCGGCCTGCTGATCCCGGAATCTGCTGACGGCTATGGCCAGGGGTTTGGTGAGATGGCGGCGGTGGTTGCCGCACTGGCGGCGCAAGTGTCGCCCGAACCTGTTGTGCCGGCCCTGGTATTCGCCAGCCGGCTGATCCAGCACAGCGGCAGCGGTGAGCTGCATAACGGGTTGCTGGCGAAAATCGCCGCGGGGGAACTCATCCCCGCTGTCGCATGGCAGGAAGATGTCACCGGCCGCATCATCAATCTCGGCGCTGCCAACACGGCGGCGCAACCTGCCGGGGACAAGGGCATGAAGCTCGGGGCGCACAGCGCGGTGGACGCCGGCCCGTGCACGCTGGTGGTGGGCAGCGAAGGCTTCACGGCCCGCCTCGCGCAGCCGCTGGCGCAGTGGCTGGCTGGGCCGCAACCGGCAGTGCTGCAGGTTCAGCTGCTGCGGCCCGCGCTGGCGCTGCCGCGCCTGCCGGCGGGCGCGCCATTCAGCGTGCTGGCCGGAACGCGCGCGGTCGGCACCGGCCGCGTGCTCGAAGTGCGGCAGCCGGTGGACGGGGAAGGCGCCGGCTGAAGCGCCGCGCGGCGGATCAGGCGAACGGCTTGGCGCCGTAGGCCGGGTCGGCGATCAGCGCGTCGAGGGTGCCGACCAGGTGGTCGGGGATCTGCGCGATGGACGACACCTTGTCGCGCAGCCAGGCGTTGGCCTGGGCGTCGACGATCTGGACCGGCGCGTCGAAGTAGGCGCCTTCGGCCCGCTCCATCGGCCTTGCCGCGTTCTTGAACTTGAAGTGGTCGCGCCAGAGGCCGCCGCCGGCCCGCGGGTACTTCTCGTAGGCGCGGTACTTGTACCCCAGCCAGAACGAGCGCGGCATCCTGGGTTCGCCGCGCACCTCGATGACGTAGACGTCGCTGCCCAGGGCCGCCTCGGTGGCTTCCGGCTCGCTGGAGGCGTAGGAATACGGCGTTCTCCGGACGTCCTTCATGATCCGGGCGAGCAGCCCGTGATCCTCGACAACATGTTTGACGGCAAATGCGGGCACGGGATTCTCCTTGGATGGACCCACGTTAGCACGCGCCGGCCGGTTTCCCCTAGCAAAATCTGCGCCGCCGCCAATCAGCCGTGCGGCTCGTGCCAGGGCTGCGGCCCTTCGCGCGGCGCCGCCGGGGCGTGGAACGACACCTGGGCGCGCAGCGACCGCAGCTGCTGCTCGAGCACTTCGATCCGATCGAGGTACTGCAGCAGCAGGGCCACGGTGAACAGGTCGAGGTCGAGATCGCGCCGCAGCCGCGTCGCGCGGCGCAGCGCCGGCAGGCATTCGGCGCTGAAGACCGGCTCCGCCCCGGCGGCGGGCAGGGCGCGCAGGGCCCCGTAGTCCACCAGTTCCGCCAGCTCGGTCTCGGTCAGGCCGCAGCTGCGGGACAGTTCGCTGCGCGTGATCATCTCGCGCGCGTCGAGCCAGACGACTTCCACGGGCGGCACAGTCATGATCCAGCTCCCCGGCCGGCGACGGCGCGCGGATCGAAGCGCGAGGCCGCGGCCAATTCCTTGAACAGTTCGCGCTCGCGTTCGGTGAGCGCGCCCGGCACGTCGATGTGGACCACGGCGTACAGGTCGCCGCGGCCGCCGCGTCCATTGGCCAGGCCGCGCCCGCGCAGCCTCAGCTTGCGCCCGGCCCGCGTGCCCGGCGGCACCGTGAGCACGACCGGTCCGTCCAGCGTCGGCACTTCGACGTCGGCGCCGAGCGCGGCCTCCCATGGCGCCAGCGCCAGGTCCAGGTGCAGGTCGTGGCCGTCGGGCCGGAACACCGGATGCGGCGCGAGCGTGATGTGCAGGTAGATATCGCCGTCGGCGCCGCCGTCGCGGCCCTTGCCGCCGCGCCCGCGCAGGCGCAGCTTCTGCCCCTCGCTCACGCCCGGCGGAATCGTCACTTCGAGCGTGCGGCCGCCGCCCGCCTCGTCGCCGAGCTGCAGGTTCAGCTTCGCCCCGCGGTGCGCGTCCTCCAGGCTGATGCGCACCGTGCTCTCGTAGTCGCGGCCGGGCACCGGCATGCGGGTCCGGTGCGCCCCGCGCCGATGGCCGTGGCCGAACGCGGCCAGCAGGTCGGCCAGGTCGAGGTCCTCGAACGAGCCCTCGCCGAACTCGCGCGCCCATTGCGGCGGCGGCGCGAATTCCTCGCCGGCCGGGCGGCGGCCGAGCTCGTCGTAGGCCTTCCGCTTGTCCGGGTCCTTCAGCGTCTGCCAGGCCTCGGCGATCTCCTTGAAGCGCGCCTCGGCGCCGGGCGCGGCCGAAACGTCGGGATGGTGCTGGCGCGCCAGCTTGCGGTACGCCTTCTTGATCGTCTCGGCATCCGCGTCGCGGGGCACGCCAAGGGCCGCGTAGTAGTCCTTGTACTTCATGGCCTCTCCGCGAATGACGCTCAGTGCACGCGCACCTCGAACCGGCGCTTCAGGCCCGGCAGGTCGGCGATGCGGATGTGGCGCTTGTCGACCTCCATCAGCCCCTGCTGCTGGAAGGCGGAGAAGGTGCGGCTGACGGTCTCGAGCTTCATGCCGAGGTAACTGCCGATCTCGGCGCGGCTCATGCGCAGGTGGAACTCGCGCTCGGAATAGCCGCGCGCCGCGTAACGCTGCGACAGGTTCAGCAGGAAGGCCGCGAGCCGCTCCTCCGCGTTCATGCTCCCGAGCAGCATCATCAGGCTGTGCTCGCGCAGGATCTCGCGGCTCATGAGGCGGCTGATGACGTGCTGCAGGCCGGTGTGGCCCGCGGCGGCGTCCGACAGGCTGGCATAGGGGATTGCGCACAGCTCGGTGTCCTCCAGCGCCATGGTGGCGCTGGCGTGCCGGCCCTGCGCGACGCCGTCCAGGCCCACCAGTTCGCCGGCGATGTGGAAGCCGCTCACCTGCTCGCGGCCGTCGGCTAGCATCAGGCTGGACTTGAGCGTGCCGGAGCGCACGGCATGGATGCAGGTGAACTGGTCGCCTTCGCGGTACAGCGTCTGGCCGGCCTTGAGCTTGCGCCGCGTGAACTTCAGGCTGTCGAGGCGGCCGAGGTCGATCTCGTTCATGCCGCTGGGCAGGCACAGCTCGCGCAGGTGGCACGTGGAACACTGGGTCTTCACGGCCGCGGCGGGCGCCGGGGCGGCGGGCTCGATCGGGATGCAACGCGGTGTGCTGTGGAAGGCGGTGGCGGACATGGCGGTTCCTGCGGCGGTGGCTTCGGTCTGGTCTTCTAGTGGGCTTGATGCGACGCGTGCTCGACCGCGCTCACCAGCTGGTCGAACTCGGTGGTCTTGTCCAGGAAGCGCTGGGCGCCTTCGCCGAGGTAGCGCTTGCGGTACGCGGGGCCGGCGTTGTTGCTGAACACGACGAAGGCGATGCCCGGGGCGGCCTGGCGCACGGCGCGCAGCACCTGCAGGCCGGTGCCGCCCTCGAGTTGCACGTCCAGCACGACCACGTCGGGATGGGCGGCCAGGATGCCGTCGATGGAGCCTTGGGGGGTTTCCGCCTGGCCGACGATGTCGATCGCGCGGGTCGCCAGCATGGCGGCCACCCGGTCGCGAATCAGGGCCGAGTCGTCGGCCAGGAAGACCCTGACCTTCACCGGAGCCGGATTTGCTGTCATGCGGTGACTGTGGCAGGCGGCCCCCGCCGCGGCCATCAGCGGCGGCTGAATCTGCTGCTCGGACTCGGCTGAAAGCGCGGCCTCCTGAGTTCCGGGTCGCACTAGGACGATTCCGAGCCGGACACGAAAGCCCACCCGCGCCGACCCGCACGGGCGGGCCACCCGGAATCGACGCATGACCACCGGCGAACTCGCGATGCTCACGCAGCAGGTGCTGTGGGGGGCGTTCCTGGTGGCGACGGTGTTCGGCGCCGTCGTGCAGCGCACGGGCTTTTGCACGCTGGTCGCCTGGGCGCTGATCGGACCTGAATTCCGTCGCCCCGGCGGGACGCCTTCGGGGGTTCGACCGCTCGGCAACGAGGCCGAATTCGCTTATATTGGCATCTGGCGATATTTACGGAATGACCATGGCCAAACGCTCTCCCAAGGAAGAGGTTCCAGCAGCCCTGGAATCCGACGAGGTGTTCGAACTCGCGGCGGAGGTGTTCCGGGTCATGTCGGCGCCGATGCGGCTGAAGATCATCAGCTGCCTGTGCAACGGCGAGAAGAACGTCAGCGAACTGCTGACGGAGATCGACACCACCCAGCCCAACATGTCGCAGCACCTCAACACGCTGTACCAGGCGGGGGTGCTCGGCAAGCGCCGCGACGGCGTGCAGATCTACTACCGCATCATCAACGACCGCGTGGTCACGCTCTGCCGGGCCGTGTGCACGCAGATCGCGATCGAGTCGGAAGTCGCTCGGTAGCCGCCCTACGGCTTTACGGCGCCACCATCGCGGCGTCCGCCGGGCCGCGCACCGCCACGCTGCGGCGGCGATCGAGCCAGCGGTCGGTCAGCCCGGCGCCGGTCCACATGCCGGCCCGGGTCAGCCACGAGGTGAGCGCGAACACGGCGCCACCCGGATGTAGCGCGGCATGCTACGGCGGGGCCACCGGCTCCGCCAAGGCCGGCATCGGCGCGATCCGCGACGACCTGGAGTTCTGAACGCGCGGCTGGCCGGTCAGAGGCCCGCGAGCGCCTGCTCCAGCTTCTGGCGCACTTCGGCGGCGAGCGCCGGCACGGCCGGGTTGTCGACCAGTTGCAGCACGGCCTGCGGGTCCATCGCCTCGACGTACACCGTGCCGGCGGCGTCCTGGCGCACGACCACGTTGCATGGAAGCAGCGCGCCGATCTGCGGCTCGGCACCGATCGCCCGGCTGGCCAGGTGCGGGTTGCAGGCGCCGAGGATGCGGTACGGCGCCATCTCCTGGCCGATCTTCTTGCGCATGGTCGCCTGCACGTCGATGTCGCTGAGCACGCCGAAGCCCTGCTTGCCGAGCTCCTCCGTCACGCGCCGGACGGCGTCGTCGAACGACATGGCAACGGTCTTGCCGAACACATACTGGCTCATGGAATCTCCCTGGAGTGGATGATGAAGGACTGTCTCAGTGATGGTGCTTGCCGTGGGCGCCGGGATGGCCGGACCGCGCGTCGCGGCCATGCTCGGACACCTGGGCATCGAACCAGGCGTGCAGCGCCGCGAGCAGCGTCTGGTCGGCCGTCCGGTACGCCAGCTCGGCCCCGCCGGGCACCTCGCGGTAGCTGATCGCGACCGCGCCGCGCGGCGCGGCCTGCAGTTGCGCCAGGCCGGGCATGTCGGCGCCGTGGATGTGCGCGGGCCCGGAGAAGTCGCCCTGGCGGAACTGCGCCTCGATCTCGTGCAGGTGCTCGCGGACCAGCCGCACCTGCTTCGCATCACCGGTCCTGCGCGCGACCACGCGTTGCGTGCCGCCCTCGGCCGTCCTGGTGAACACGTGCTGCGTCGCCGCCAGGCTGAACGGCATCACGTCGGCGCCGCGCCGTGCGACATCCGCCTGCCGCTGCACATCGGCGGCGCCCGCGGCGGTGATCGTGGAAAGGCACGCCAGCGCGAGTGCGCCGTGCAGGATCTGTTTCTTCATGCGGAAGGTGGGGCTCGTTGGACGTCACCCTTGGATGCGGCGCACGTCCCAAGGTTCAGCCCTGCCGCAGCCGCGCACGGCATCACCCGCCGCGCGGCAGGGTGAGGATCGCCTCCAGCCCCTTGCCCGGCCGGTTGCGCAGCACGATGTCGCCGCCGTGCATGTGGGCGATGTTGCGCGCGATCGCCAGCCCCAGCCCGGTGCCGCCGGTCTCGCGGCTGCGCGACTGCTCGAGCCGGTAGAAAGGCTCGAACACCTTCTCCAGCTCCGGCAGCGGAATGCCTGGCCCTTCGTCCAGGACGCGCAGCGTCAGGCACTGCGGCGAGTCCTCGACCTGCACGGTGGCGCGCTCGCCATAGAGCACCGCGTTGTCGATCAGGTTGGCGAGACACCGTTTCAGCAGCGACACCCGCGCCGGATACGGCGCGGCCGCCTGCCCTTCCACGGCCACGCTGCGGCCCATCGCCTCGTTGTCGGACTGCAGGCTCTCCAGCAGCGCCATCACGTCGACGTCCTGCCGCGCCTCCTGGCCGCCCATGCCGCGCATGAACTCCAGCGTGTGCGTGACCATCGCCTCCATCTCCTTGAGGTCCCCCTCGAAACGGTGGCGCAGTTCGTCGTCGTCGAGCAGGTCGGTGCGCAGCCGCATCCGCGTGATCGGCGTCTTCAGGTCGTGCGACATCGCCGCGAAAATGCGCGTGCGGTCCTCGATGAAGCGCAACAGCCGGCCCTGCATGGTGTTGAAGGCGCGCGCCGCCTGCCGGATCTCCAGCGGCCCCTCCTCCGCCAGCGGCGGCCGGTTGATGTCGCGGCCCAGCGCCTCCGCCGCAGTGGCCAGCACGTGCAGCGGACGGGTGACCCAGCGCACCGCGACGTACGACAGCACGAGCACCGCCACCAGCAGCACGGCCAGCGTCAGCGCCAGCCGCCACGGCAGCGTGGTGGACGAGGACGGCAGCTCGCTGTCGAAGCGCGCCCAGCGGCCATCGCGCAACTGCACCTGCGCCCGCAGGATCGGGCCGGGCGGGCCCATGCCCCTCGGCAAGGCCCCCGGGCCGGCGCCCATCATGTGGCGGTGGCCGGCGCCGGGCGGCCAGGGCCGCTCGAAGCCGGCCGCAGGCTCGACCCGGATCTCGCGCTGCTCGCCAAGCGAGCTGCGCAGCATGGCGGCAAACATCGCCGCGCGCGGCGCAGCGTCGTCGGCCGGCGCCGCGGCAGTGGGCGCGTCGGCCAGCGCCACCACCAGCGGCGGCACGTTCAGCACGGCGACGATGCGCTCGCGCTCGGCGCTTCCCAACGGATCGAGCAGCTTGACGACGTCGGCGATGCGCTGCGCCTGACGCATGCCGCCGGCCGCCAGCAGCAGCCGGTCGCGCTCGGCCAGGTTGATCGCCGCGCTGAGCAGCTGCGCCAGCAGCAGGCCGCTGCCGAGCACCAGCATCAGCCGTCCGAACAGCGACTGCGGCAGCCAGCGCGCCAGCGCGGCCATCACCCGGGCTCCTTGCCGACCGGCACCGACAGCACGTAGCCTTCGCCGCGCACCGTCTTGATCATGGCGGCGTCGCGCGAGCCGTCGCCCAGACGCCGGCGCAGCCGGCTCACCTGCACGTCGATGCTGCGGTCCAGCGCGTCGGCCTCGCGCCCCTGCGTCATCTCCATCAGCTGGTCGCGCGTGAGCACGCGGTTGGGATGCCCGAGGAAGATCCGCAGCAGCCGGTACTCGGCCCCGCCGATCGGGCTGACGACGCCTTCGGGCGAGACGAGCTGCCGTTGCACGGTGTCGAGCGTCCAGCCGCCGAAGCGGATGTCGCGCTCCTCCTCCGGCCGCAGATTGGGCGGCAGGCTGCGGGCGCGCCGCAGGATCACCTTGATGCGCGCCAGCAGTTCGCGCGCGCTGAACGGCTTGGGCAGGTAGTCGTCGGCGCCCATTTCCAGCCCGACGATGCGGTCGGTCTCCTCGCCGCGCGCCGTCAGCATGATCACCGGGATGTCGGAGCGCGTGCGCAGCGTGCGGCACAAGGTGAGGCCGTCGTCGCCGGGCAGCATGAGGTCGAGCACGATCAGGTCGAACGCGGCGCGGTCCAGCGCCTGCCACATGGCGCGCCCGTCGGCCACCGCCGTCGTGCGCAGGCCGTTCTTCTCGAGATAGCGCCCGAGCAGGGTGCGGATCTCGGCGTCGTCGTCGACGATGAGGATGTGGTCCGGCCGGTCCATACCCCGTATTACAGCCGGTTCGCGCAGCGCACCGCCAGCGCCACGTAACACAGCATGTCAGGCGCCGCCTGCGTCGCACTGCGCGACAAAAAGGCCGTCCCGTGACATTCGCCGCTTACATCCAGGCGCTTCAATGCAGTCATGGCAGGACAACCTGCCACGCAGCCGGCGAATCCGGCCAATGGTCAACCACCACAGGAGTCATCATGAAACGCAGCACCAGGATCATCGCCGCCGTCGCCGCGGCCGCCGCCCTCGGCATCGCCGGCATCGTCTCGGCCCACCCCGGCTTCGGCATGGGCGCGGAGTACGGCATGGGCATGGGGATCGGGATGGGCCCCGGACACGGCATGGGCCCAGGTTACGGCATGGGCATGGGCCCGGGGTACGGCATGGGTCGCGGCATGGGGCCGGGCAACTCGGGCTTGGACCCCGCCGCCGCCGTCGCGGGACACCTCGCCGCACTCAGGACCCAACTGAAGATCACCCCGGCACAGGAAGGCGCTTGGAAGGCCTACGAAAAGGTGGTGACGGAACAGGCCACCGCGATGCAGGCCCTGCGCGACCAGTTCCACGCCCAGTGGCAGAACGCACAGCCCGGCGCGACGCCGCCCGACATGGCGGCGCACCACGAGGCGATGACGTCGCTGCGCGAATCGTCGTGGAAGGCGCAGAATGCCGCGCGTCAGGAGCTGTTCGCCGCTCTGACGCCCGAGCAGCGGGCGATCGCCGACCGCTCCTTCGGTCCGATGGGCGGGCGCCGCTTCGGACCCAGGTGAGCCCAGGCTCAGCCGGGCCGCAAGCCGGTACGATCCGGCTGTCCGTCCGCCAGGCCCGAGCGCCGGGCGGGCGGCAAACAGAGGATCGCACCATGCAGCATTCCGAACCTCGAGCGGCCAGCCGGCGCCGCCCCGCCCCGGCATCGCTGCTGGCGGCCACGCTCCTGACCGCGCTGGGCGGCGGGACGCAGGCCCAGACCGCATTGCCGGGCAACCCGGCGGCCCAGGGCGGCGCGCCCGTCGCGGCCCCTGGCTTCCCCGCGCCTGCCGCCCCGGCGGTGGGTGCCGCCAGTGCGCCCGGTCAGGTCCAGCCGGCCGCGCCCGCCGTCACGGCCCCACAGGCCATGGTTCCCGCGCCCGGCGCCGCGCCGACCGCTCCTCCTGCCGTGGCGGCCCCGCCATCAGGCACGGCAGCGCCGGCCGCGCCGCTGGCCGGCACGACGCCGGTGCAGCCGTTTCCCGGCGCGACCATGGGCGCACCGGGCTACAACGCCGCCGTGCCGCAACCGGGCCGGCCGGCTTTCGCCGCGCCGCCGCCCGCCGCGCGCGCACCGGTGCCGGCGCTGCCGACGGTGCCATCGGCGCCGGTGAAGGGGTTGCCGCCGGACGCGCCGAAACTGGTCATCAACGGCGGCGTGCATTCACCCAACCCGGCGCGGCGGCGGGTGATCGTGAACGGCCAGGTCGTGCGCGAAGGCGCCGACCTCGGCGCCGGCGTGGTACTCGAGCAGATCAGGACGGACAGCGTGGTGCTGGGCTTTCGCGGCGAGCGCTTCCACGTGATGTACTGACTGCGGTGCCGGCTGCCGCCGCGGCGTGAGGCTGGCCGTGGTCACGAACAAGGAGCAGGCTTTCACAGAGATCGTCTTGCAGCAGCACGGGCTGGCGCCGCTGCTCGATGCGGTGCTGAGCGGCGACATCGCGTCGGCCAGGAAATGCGGGGGCGGGCCTTGTTTCCGGCCCGGCCCGCGCGTCAGTGATTCGCCGCGAGTTCCTGCGCGATGCGCTCTTCGATCTCGCTCAAGGTGAAGCCGGTGAGGTCCGCGTCGTGCGCCGCGGCCAGGCGGGCGCGCGTGGCCTTGCCGAACTCCTCGAGCAGTTCGCCCAGGAACGGATGGCACGCGAAGACGGTGAGACTGCGGTAGTGCGCCAGCTGCGCCTCCTGTTCGAGCAGGTGCGCCAGTTCGCGCGCGAACTCGGTGTGCTGGTGGCCGCGGGCCCAGTCGGCCTCGAGGTCGCCGAAGAGGCTGGGACCCGGGGTGAAACCGTCGGCCGGCCGTACCGGGTGGATGAAGCTCTCGAGGATCACCATGGGAGCGTTCGCGTGCTGCTGCAACAGGCGCGCGCGCGTGCCGTTGGCGATCAGGGTCCAGTCGGGTTTCATGAGGACGGGTGCGGCAGGACAGGTCGCAAGCATAGCGGGAATCCAGCCCATTCCGATTGACCGCAGTCAATCCGGTCGAACCCGCCATCACGGTCTGGCCGGTGTCAGTGCGCCATCAGCACCGGCACGGTCATCGAGCGCAGCACCGTGCGCGACGTCCCGCCCAGCACCCACTCCCGGGCGCGGCTGTGCCCGTAGCAACCCATCACCAGCAGGTCGGCTTCCAGGTCGAACGCGCGCGACAGCAGCAGGTCGCCCAGGTCGGCCGGCTCCTCGCCGCCTTCGCGGTGCCACACCGTGTCCACACCCCGCAACTTGAGGTAGCCGTCGAGGTCGAGGCGGGCGCCGGTCACCTGTTCCTCCTCCTCGCCCCAGGCCACCACGTGGACCCGGCGCGCGCGCTGCAGCAGCGGCACGGCGGCGCTGACCGCGCGCGCCGCTTCGCGCGTCGCTTTCCAGGCGATCACGACGTTCTGCCCCACCGCAGCCGGCATGCCGGCGAAAGGCAGGACCAGGGCCGGCTTGCCGCTGCCGGCCATCACCTGCTCGGCAAAGTCGAACGGGATTCCGGCCGACTCGCTGTCCTCGGGGTCGTACTGCCCCAGCACCAGCAGGTCGGCGTAGAGCGCCTGCCGCACCACGGCCGGCACGATCGGGTAGTCCTCCACTTCGGCCCAGGCGGCATGCACGCCCGGCACGGCGGGACTGCGATCGAATGCCGCGCGGGCCTGGGCGCGTCGCTCGGCGTCGATCTGGCCAAGGGCGTTGGCGACGCTCGGCCCGCCTTCGGGTGCGAACGGCACCACCAGCAGGGCGGGCGTCGTTGCGTAGAGGGCGGTGACGGCCGCCCCGTGCGTCTGCGCGATCGAACGCGCGACTTCCAGGCGCCGGCTGGCATGCGGCGAGGCATCCAGGTGCACCAGCAGTTGGGTCAGGGATTCCTTCACGGCACCACTCCTTGGCTTGGTTGGCGGTGCAGGAACGTTAGGTCGCGCCCGGCGCGCCCGGGTTGACCCGGGTCAACCCCGGGTCAAGGCTCGATCGAGTCGGCCAGCCCGTGCTTGATCGCGTAGCGGATCAGCTCCGTTGCGTTGTTCATTCCCATTTTCTGCATCAGGTTGGCCTTGTGCGTGCTCACGGTCTTGACGGACAGCTTCAGGCGCGCGGCGATGTCGGTCACCGACACGCCGGCCGCCAGCAGGCGGAACACCTCGAATTCACGGTCGGACAGGGACGAATGCGGGTCGACTTCGCTGCCGGGCATCGCGCCGAGCGCGAGCTGCTCGGCCACCTCGGCCGACACGTAGGCGCCGCCGCCGGCAATCTTGCGGATCGCCTGCTCGAGCTGCGAAGGCGCGCTTTCCTTGGTGAGATAGCCGCTGGCGCCGGACTTGATGGCGCGCACGGCGTACTGCAGCTCCTGGTGCATGCTCAGCACCAGGATGCGCAGCTTCGGCTTCTCGGCCCGCACCAGCTTGATCAGCTCCATGCCGCTGCGCCCCGGCATCGACAGGTCCAGCACCAGCACGTCGAATTCCAGTTCGCGCACCCGCTGCATCACCTGCGTGCCGTCCGCCGCCTCGCCGAGCACCTGCATGTCCTTCACCTCGGACACGATCCGCTTGAGCCCCTCGCGGACGATGGCGTGGTCGTCGGCGATCACGATCCTGATCACTGCACTGTCTCCTCTTGCCGCACGGGGATGCGGACCTCGATGCGCGTGCCCCGCCCCGGCTCGCTCTCGATGTTGGCGCTGCCCTTGAGCAGGTGGGCCCGCTCGCGCAGTCCCATCAGGCCCAGCGACAGCGGCTTGCGCGGCGCGGCGGTGTCGAAGCCGCGCCCATTGTCGAACACTTCGAGGACCACCGCCTTGGGCGTGCGCGCCACCAGCACGCTGACCTCGGTGGCGGCGGCGTGCTTGGCGGCGTTGGCCAGCGACTCCTGGACGATGCGAAAGACCGCCGTCGCATACGGCTCCTGCAGCTCGATGTCCTCGTCGACGTTCACCTCGCACGGCACGCCGGTGCGCTGGGTGAAGTTGTTGGCCAGCCATTCGATGGCCGGGTGCAGGCCGAGGTCGTCCAGCAGCAGCGGCCGCAGGTCGGCCGCGATGCGCCGGGTCGCCGCGACCGTCGTGTCGAGCATGCCGACCATCTGCTCCAGCTTCGCGATCGCTTCCGGCGGCTGCCCGCCGGCGCGGTCGCGCAGCCAGATCGTGTCCATCTTCAGCGCCGTCAGCGACTGCGCCAGCTCGTCGTGCAGCTCGCGCGCGACCCGGCTCTTCTCGCCTTCGCGGATCGCATGGGCCTCGGCGGCAAACTGGCTGAGTTCCTCCTGCGCCTGCACCCGCTCCGAAATGTCGCGCAGGATGACGGTGTAGAGCTTGCCCTCGCCGGTATCGAGCTGTGAGATCGAGGCCTCCATCGGAAACTCCTCGCCGCTCGAGCGCAACCCGTGCAGGATGGTGCCGTCGCCCATGCGGCGCGACGTGGTCCCGGCGCTGCCGAAACGCCGCACATGCTCCGCGTGGGTGGCCCGGAAGCGCTCGGGCATCAGGAACTCCACGCTGCGGCCGAGCGCCTGCTGGCTGGGCCAGCCGAAGATCTTCTCGGCGGCGCGGTTGTACAGGACGATGTGCTGCGTCTCGTCCACCGTGATGATCGCGTCCATCGCGGAGTCGAGCAGCCCCGCCAGCCGGGCCGCCAGCCGCGCCTGCTCCTCCTCGGCGCGCAGGCGTTCCGTGATGTCGCGCAGGATCACCGTGTAGAGCTTGCCGCGCGGGGTGTCGAGCTGGGAGATGGACGCGTCCATCGGGAACTCCTCCCCGCTGGCCCGCACGCCGTAGACCACGTTCAGCGCGCCCATCCGGCGCGAGGTCACGCCGGCCTGGCCGAAGTGCCGCACCTGGCTCGCGTGCGTGGCGCGAAAGCGCTGCGGAACGAGTTTTTCCAGCGGCTGGCGCAGGATCTCCTGGCGCGGCCAGCCGAAGATCTTCTCGGCGGCCCGATTGAACAGGACGATGTTCTGCTGCTCATCGGTGGTGATGATGGCATCCATGGCGGAGTCCAGCACCCCGGCCAGGAGGCCCGCGGCGTCACCGGGATCGCCCGCCAGGGCGGCGACGTCAAGACTGCTGATGGAAGAATGGGGCACGGCTCAGTATGACAGGCGCGACAAGGCCCCCAATTTACCGCAGACCGGCAACCGGCAATGGAGAGGCGGGAAGCGGCGCCTGGACCCGAGGCGCTAATGAATGAGCTGCCCGCCGGCCGACTCCCC
The DNA here is from genome assembly GCA_963708655.1 of uncultured beta proteobacterium. Taxonomy (GTDB): domain Bacteria; phylum Pseudomonadota; class Gammaproteobacteria; order Burkholderiales; family Burkholderiaceae_C; genus Ramlibacter. Next base: position 15,931 of record CAVPTY010000112.1, on the reverse strand, counting down.
GGCGCGCTGGAACGGACCGAGCGGATTGACCTGCTTTTCCACCCGGTCGGTGCTCGCCTGGCCGCCGTAATTGCGGAACAAGACGATCCCGTCGCTGACGACGATCAGCGCGTCGAACCACCAGCCCTTGATGAAGGTGTGCCGGCGCAGGTTCAGGAAGTCGGGCCAGAAGCTGCCCTGGCGCTTGCGGTTCTGCCGCTCGAAGTGGAACAGGTAGCCGCGGCAGGCGGACTGGGCCTGGATGCACTCGCGGATGCCGGGGTCGAGCTGCTCGATCGCCACTCCCGAATACGGCGCGAGCCGGGCCACGATGTCGGGATACGGAATCAGCGTCACGTTGGCTCCACCCGTCAAGTCGAAGCCGAGCGCCTTCAGGTCTTCGGTACGCGTCTTCAGGCCCTCGACACGCCTGGCGGCGGCCTCCGCCTCCTCGAACGTGTCGAAACCGGTCGGCGTATCGCTGACGGCCCGCGGCAGCAGCGAGCCGCAGCCGGCCAGCAGCGCGAGGAGCGCCACACCGGACAGGGTGGCGATGATGCGCGAAAGAAAGACTCGTCCCATTCGTTCGGCACGCCGGGCGGCGACCGCCGGGCGTTGCTCCTTCCAATTGAATATAGACCGCGGCCCCGCGGCGACGTTGACCGCAGTCAACCCGGCGGCTGCAGCCACCGGGCCGGACCGCGCGCCAGCAGGTCACGCACCGTGTCGTCCGAGACCGGGCTGAAATCGGCGTAGAACTGGCGGGCGTCGTGGAACCCGGGCGCATCGAGCACGCAGACGAATTCATCGGCCACGGTGCCAATGCGGTCCTCGCCGTCGGACGGCCCCACCGGCACCGCAGCCACCACCCAGGCCGGCTTGGCGCTGCGCAGCGTCTTCAGCGCCGCGCACATGGAGGCGCCCGTCACCAGGCAATCGTCGACGACGATCACCGTGCGACCCTCGGCGGCCATCGTCGGCCGCGCGGAATACATCGCGTGCCGCCGTATCAGTTCCACGCTCTCGGCGGCGACGATGTTCTCCAGCTGCGCCGGCGTGACGCCGCACTCCGCGGCCAGGTGCGGATCGACGTACATCGCGCCGCCGCCGGCGATGGCGCCCAGCGCCACGTCCGGCCGACCGGGCATCGGCAGCTTGCGCACGATCAGCAGTTCCAGCGGGGCGCCCAGCGCCTTCGCCACCTCGGCGGCGACCGGCACGCCGCCGCGCACCAGGGCCATCACGACGACGTCGCCACGCCCGGCGTAGACCTCCAGCCGTTGCGCAAGGGCCTTGCCGGCGGCGGCGCGGTCGGTGAACGAGGAGATCATGGATGTGGGACGGTGCGAACGTGCACGTTATTGCACCTGTGGGCTGGCACCGTTGACGCACGTCAACGCGCCCACCCAACCGTGGCCAAGGGTCCGCACGGCGCCGCGCGCAGTCACCGGGCCGGACCGCGCCGGAGCGTTTGATCGCGGTCAACGAATCCGGGACGGCGGGACCTAGACTCGAGGCAGACTTTGGAGCGACAGCATGGATCAGGCGATGCACCCCCTCAAGGAAGGAACCAACCGGCTGGCGGACGACTTCCGCGCCGTCGTGAGCGACGCCGAGCAGCTGCTGCGCGCGGCCGCGAACCAGGCCGGCGAAGGCTATGCCGAGGCGCGCGAGCGACTGGAGGCGAGCCTCAAGGCGGCGCGCCAGGAGCTCGACACGTTCGAGCACCAGATGATCGACGGCGCGCGCCGCGCCGGCCGCGCCACCGACGGTTACGTTCGCAGCCACCCGTGGGAATCGATCGCCGTCGGCGCCGGCATCGGCCTGCTGGTGGGATTGCTGATCGGCCGCAGGTAGGTCCGTGGCGCTGGGGCGCAACTTCGCGCGTTTGGCGGCCGGATCGGTGCTGCTGCTGCGCCAGCGGCTCGAACTGGCCTCGCTGGAACTCGAGGAGCAGGTCCTGCGCCTGGGCTTGCTGCTGGTGCGCGCGATCGTCACCGCCCTGCTGCTCGCGCTGGCCCTGTTCGGCGCCGGCGCCACCGTGATCATCTATTTCTGGGACGCGGCCCGGCTGGCCGCGGCGGTCGGCGTCACGGGCTTCTTCGCCCTGGCCGCCGTGCTCGCCGGCTGGCGGTTCGCGGCGGCGCTGCGCGACCAGCCGGCGTTCCTGGCCGCCACCCTGGCCGAACTCGACAAGGACGCCCAGCGGCTCGGCGAACAGCCATGAACACCCGCCTGCAGGTCATCGTGCAGCGCCGCGCGGCGCTGGTGCGCGAGATCGCGCTCGAACGCGACCGCTCGGCGGCGCTGCTCGCCGAACTGCGCACGCAGGTGGCGCTGGCGGGCCTGGCCCTGCTCGCCGGCCGGCTGCTGCGGCGCAGCCGCTGGGCCCGGCTGCTGGCGCTGGGCTCCGCGATCGCCACCGGCATCCTGCCGCTGGCCGCACGCTGGCTTGCGGGGCGCCGATAATCGGGTCAAGGAGGCCAACCATGTACCAGCGCATCATCGTTCCCGTCGACGGCAGCCAGACCTCGAACCAGGCGCTCGCCACGGCGCTGGGACTCGCCCGCGAAAGCGGCGGCCGCGTGCGGCTGGTCCACGTGGTGGAGGAAATGGCGTACCTCACCGGGTACGACCAGTTCGGCGGTTATGCCGGCGACCTGCTGAAGGTCATGCGCGAGACCGGTGCCGGCATCCTGGCGAGCGGCGTCGCCACCGCGCGCGAGGCGGGCGTCGAAGCCGAGGAGGTGCTGTACGACAGCCTCGGTGCACGGCTGCCGGAAGTGGTGGCCGACGAGGCGCGGCGCTGGAACGCCGACCTGATCGTCGTCGGCACCCATGGCCGGCGCGGCGTCGGCCGCATCCTGATGGGCAGCGGCGCGGAGCAGATCGTGCGCATGGCGCCGGTGCCCGTGCTGGTGATCCGCTCCCCGCAGCCCGAAGCCGACAAACCGGCGAAATCCTGAGCGCGCCGGTTCAAGCCTTGCCGGCCGGGTGGGGACAGCCCTGCGGCCGCTCTTCCGGCCTGAAGGGGCATCCGTTCACTTCGGCGGCAGTCTTGAGCAGCAGCAGCGTGAGCGCGCACGAAGCGGCGCTGATCGCCCAGAATACGAAGAACGCCAGCGTGTACACGCCTTGCGTGGACAGCGACAGCGGGCGATCCGACCACGCCAGCCCGGCCGGGTCCACCACCGCGAACACCACCAGTTCCAGCAGGCACGCGGCCAGGAAGGCGGGCCAGACCACCCGCATCACGTTGAGATTCGTCATCGGGTTGCCTCCTCGGTTCGGAAAAGGCGGACTTTACTGCCGATCGGCCGGGGGCGTCGCCGCGTGATTGCGGCCCTGCAGCGCCGGCAGCAGCGACTTCTCGCGCGCCAGCGTCTTGTTGATCTCGATGCCGCGCCGGTAATAGTCGGCGTCGACGACCGGGTCGGGCGTGCGCACGGCCAGCCACACCGTGACGAAGCCGGCGACGATCACCGCCGCCGGGCCGGCGATCACCAGCCACACGTAGCCGTGGGTCCACCAGGGGGCGCTGCGATCGGGGGAAGGCGTCATGACGGATCCTTAGCGAGGCACCAGGAACACGGACTTCTCGCTCACGTGAGCGTCGCCCGCGGCCGTGCCGATGTTGAAGTGGATCGGATGCGAGCCGGACGGCGCCGACCCGTAGGGAATCTGCAGCCGCACGGCCACCCAGCGCGCTTGCGCCGCGCCGACTTGCACCTCGGCTTCCGAGGCGACGACCAGGCCCGGCAGGCCCTCGGCGGCGATGCGGTAGCGCTGCGGCTCCTCGGTGGCGTTCATGATCTGCAGGCGGTAGACGTTCTCCAGCTTGCCGCCGGCGACGATGCGCGACAGCGCCGCCCGGTCGCGCACCACGTCCACCTTCAGGGGCGTGCGTGCCACCAGGCTCGCCACCAGCAGCAGGCTCAAGGTGGCGAGCACGGCGCCGTAGACCAGCACCCGCGGCCGCAGCACCCGGCGCCACATCTGCTGCCTGTCCCAGCCCTTGCTCACTGCGTTCTGCGTGGTGAAGCGGATCAGCCCCTTGGGGTAGTTCATCTTCTCCATCACGGTGTCGCACACGTCGACACAGGCCGCGCAGCCGATGCACTCGTACTGCAGGCCGTTGCGGATGTCGATGCCGGTCGGGCACACCTGCACGCACAGGCTGCAGTCGACGCACGAGCCGAGCGAGAGCGCCGCCGGATCGGCCTTGCGCGAGCGCGAGCCGCGCGGCTCGCCGCGGCCGGCGTCGTAGCTGACGATCAGCGTGTCGGGATCGAACATCGCGCTCTGGAAGCGGGCGTACGGGCACATGTACTTGCAGACCTGCTCGCGCAGGAAGCCGGCGTTGCCGTAGGTGGCGAAGCCGTAGAAGAACACCCAGAACACCTCCCACGAGCTCAGTTGCAGGCCCGCGAGGTCGGCGCCGAGCTGGCGGATCGAGGAGAAGTAGCCGACGAAGGTGAAGCCGGTCCAGAAGGCGACGGCGATCCAGATGAAATGCTTGAGGCCCTTGCGCGCGAGCTTGGCCGCCGACATCGGGGCCGCGTCCAGCCGCATCCGCGCGACGCGGCTGCCCTCGACCTGGCGCTCGATCCACAGGAAGATCTCCGTGTACACGGTCTGCGGGCACGAGAAGCCGCACCACAGCCGCCCCGCCACGGCGGTGAAGAGGAACAGCGACAGCGCGCTGATCACGAGCAGCCCGGTGAGGTAGATGAAGTCCTGCGGGTACAGCACGTACCCGAAGATGTAGAAGCGGCGCGCCCCGAGGTCGAACAGCACCGCCTGGCGCTGGCCCCATTCCAGCCAGGGCAGCCCGTAGAAGACGATCTGCGTGAGCCAGACGAAGGCCCAGCGCCAGCGCGCGAAGAGGCCCTTCACCTCGCGCGGATAGATCTTCTTCTGGGCTTCGTAGAGGGAGCCGCCGCCGCTCCCCCCGTCAGCGGGGACCGAGGCGATCGGGATCACCTTGCGCGTGGCCTGCGGTTGCACCGGCCCCCCTTCAAGGCTTCGCCGGCGCCGGCTTGTTGCTCAGGCCCCAGACGTAGGCAGCGAGCACGTGGATCTGCGCATCGGTCAGCTTGCCGGCCTGCGCCGGCATTTCGTTGGTCTTGCCGGCGGTGACCATGTTGACGATCGCCTGCTCGCCCCAGCCGTGCAGCCACACGTCGTCGGTGAGGTTGGGCGCGCCCAGCGCCGGGTTGCCCTTGCCGTCCATGCCGTGGCAGGCGGCGCAGGCCGTGAATTTGGTCTTGCCCAGTTGCGCGCGGACCGAGTCGTGCGGTCCGTTCGACAGGCTCAGCACGTAGTGCGCGACGTTCCTCACGTCGTCGGGCGTGCCCACCGCCGCCGCCATCGGCGGCATCTGGCCCTTGCGCCCCTGCGTGATGGTCTCCTTGATCCTGTCGGGGCTGCCGCCGTACAGCCAGTCGGCATCCGCGAGGTTGGGGAAGCTCTTGCTGCCGCGCGCGTCCGAGCCATGGCACTGCGCGCAGTTGTTCATGAACAGGCGCTCGCCGATCGCCAGCGCGTTCGCGTCGCCGGCGAGTTCCTCGGTCTTCTTCGCCGCGAACTGCGCGTAGAGCGGCGCCAGTTCCTGGTTGGCCCGCAGCACCTCGGCGTCGTACTCGCCGCGCTGGGTCCAGCGCAGCTCGCCCTGGTAACTGCCCAGGCCCGGGTAGGCCACCAGGTACAGCAGCCCGAAGACGATGGTGATGACGAACAGCCACATCCACCAGCGCGGCATCGGGTTGTTCATCTCGCGCAGGTCCTGGTCCCAGACGTGGCCGGTCGTGTTGTCGGCGGTGGCTGAAGGCGTCTTGCCGCGGGCCGTGATCCACAGCAGCAGCAGGCACGCGACGATGCTCACCACGGTGAGGCCGGCCACGTACACCGACCAGAATTCGGTATTGAAATCGCTCATGGGGTCCCCGGCTTACTGGTCGTGGTCGAACGGGATCAGGCCCGCTTCCTGGAAGCGCTCGCGGTTGCGGCGGTCGTACGCCCACCAGACGATGGCCAGGAAGGCGACCAGGCTGGCCAGCGTGGTGGCGATGCGCAGGAAGGTGATGTCCATTGGTGCTCCCTGTTTTGCTACTTCAGCGTGCGGCCCATGCCCTGCAGGTAGGCGATGAGCGCTTCCATTTCGGTCTTGCCCTTCACCGCCTCGGCGGCGCCGGCGATGTCGGCCTCGGTGTACGGTACGCCGACGGTGCGCAGGGCCTTCATGTGCCTGGGCATGGCGGCCGCATCGACGGTGTTCTTCGCGAGCCACGGGTAGGCCGGCATGTTCGACTCCGGCACCACGTCGCGCGGATTCATCAGGTGGATGCGATGCCAGTCGTCGCTGTACTTGCCGCCGACGCGATGCAGGTCCGGGCCCGGTGCGCTTGCTGCCCCACTGGAACGGACGGTCGTAGACGAACTCGCCGGCGACCGAGTAGTGGCCGTAGCGCTCGGTCTCGGCGCGGAACGGACGGATCATCTGCGAGTGGCAGTTGTAGCAGCCTTCGCGCAGGTAGATGTCGCGGCCGGCCAGTTGCAGCGCGCTGTAGGGCTTCAGGCCCGCGACCGGCTCGGTCGTCGACTTCTGGAAGAACAGCGGCACGATCTCGACCAGGCCGCCGACGGCGACGACCAGCAGGATCAGCACGATCATCAGGAAGTTGCTGGTCTCGACCTTCTCGTGGGTGAAACCGGTGGATTGGCTGGTATTGCTCATGATGTCGGGTGCTCCGTCAGGCGGCGGCGGGGATGGCCACCGGGACGCGCACCGAGCGGCCGCGCGCCACCGTCATCCAGGTGTTCCAGGCCATCACGATCATGCCGGTCAGGTACAGCAGCCCGCCCAGCGCGCGGATCACGTAGAAGGGGTACGTGGCCTTGACCGATTCGACGAAGGTGTAGGTCAGCGTGCCGTCGGCGTTGACGGCGCGCCACATCAGGCCCTGCATCACGCCGGCGATCCACATCGCGGCGATGTACAGCACGATGCCGATGGTCGCGATCCAGAAGTGCAGCTCGATGGCCGGCACCGAGTACATCTTCTTCTGGCCGTACAGGCGCGGCACCAGGTAGTACAGCGAACCCATGCTGATCAGGCCGACCCAGCCCAGGGCGCCGGAGTGCACGTGGCCGACGGTCCAGTCGGTGTAGTGAGAGAGCGCGTTGACGGTCTTGATCGACATCATCGGACCTTCGAACGTGCTCATGCCGTAGAAGGACAGCGACACGATCAGGAAGCGCAGCACCGGGTCGTCGCGCAGCTTGTGCCACGCGCCCGACAAGGTCATCATGCCGTTGATCATGCCGCCCCAGCTCGGCGCCAGCAGGATCAGCGAGAACACCATGCCGACGGACTGGGTCCAGTCCGGCAGCGCCGTGTAGTGCAGGTGGTGCGGGCCCGCCCACATGTAGGTGAAGATCAGCGCCCAGAAGTGCACGATCGACAGGCGATAGCTGTAGACCGGCCGCTCGGCCTGCTTGGGGATGAAGTAGTACATCATCCCCAGGAAGCCGGCGGTGAGGAAGAAGCCCACCGCGTTGTGACCGTACCACCACTGGATCATCGCGTCCTGCACGCCGGCGTAGGCCGAGTAGGACTTCATCCAGCCGGCCGGGATCGCGGCGCTGTTGACCAGGTGCAGGATCGCGACCGCCAGGATGAAGGCGCCGTAGAACCAGTTGGCCACGTAGATGTGGCGCACCTTGCGGATGCCGATGGTGCCGAAGAAGACGATGGCGTAGGAAACCCAGACCAGCGTGATCAGGATGTCGATCGGCCATTCGAGCTCGGCGTATTCCTTGCTTGACGTGTAGCCGAGCGGCAGGCTGATGGCCGCGGCGACGATCACGGCCTGCCAGCCCCAGAAGGTGAAGGCGGCAAGCTTGTCGCCGAACAGGCGCACATGGCAGGTGCGCTGCACCACGTAGTAGCTGGTCGCGAACAGCGCGCAGCCGCCGAAGGCGAAGATCACTGCGTTGGTGTGCAGCGGCCGCAGCCGGCCGTAACTGAGCCAGGAGATGCCGAAATTCAATTCCGGCCAGGCGAGCTGGGCGGCGATGAACACCCCCACCAGCATCCCCACGACGCCCCAGACCACTGCCGCCAGCGAGAACTGGCGCACAACGGTGTCGTTGTACAGCGCCGTCCCGGCTCCCTGTTTATCCATGGTGCCCTACCCGTTGTTCGTGACCGCCAAAGTGTTGCTGCGCTGCGGCTTGGAACTCTTGACTCAGATCAAACCCGTCGGAAACGATTGATCGAGATCAAACTTTTGGTTGAGAAAGCTCTGAGCGAATCGCGTCGCGCGGCGGGGTTTGTTCGGAGCTTCCTTTCAGTCGGACTTGAGGATGCGCTCTCCCTCGGCGTCCACCGACTCGAACTGGCCGCGCCAGACGGCCCAGCCCAGCGCGCCCAGGATCAGCAGCGCCAGCGCGACCGACAGCGGAACGAGGATGAAAAGAATATCCATGATTGCTAATATAAATTGAATTGGATAGGCCGTCCATACCCGCCGAGGACTGTTGGAATACACCCCCGGAAGGCTTGGATGCGGGCCCGGATTCCATTCATCGTGATTGATATATCGTCGCGGCCGCTCAGCTCGACTGGCCGGCGAGCGGCGCGGGCGCGGCGCTTGCCCCGTCGAGCACGGCCGCGCCCGTGATCCGCGCCAGCCGCGCGGCGTTCGCCACCACCAGCAGCGAACTCGCCGCCATGCCCAGGCCGGCCAGCCACGGCGGCATCCAGCCGACCACGGCCAGCGGCACGCACACGGCGTTGTAGCCCGCGGCCCAGGCCAGGTTCTGGCGCACGATGCGCTGCGTGCGCCGGGCCTGCGCCACCAGCGTGCCGACGGCCAGCAACTGCCCGCCGAGCACGATGAAATCCGATTTCGCCTGCGCCAGCGGCACCGCGTCGCCCATGGCGACCGAGACGTCCGCGCGGGCCAGCACCGGCCCGTCGTTCACGCCATCGCCGACCATCGCCACCCGCCGCCCCGCCGCCTGCGCCCGGCGCACCCGATCGAGCTTGTCCTCGGGCGAGCAGTCGCCGTGCGCATCGGCGATGCCGGCGCGCCGGGCCAGCCGCTGCACGGCGGGCGCGGCGTCGCCCGAGAGCAGCTGCACCTGCAGCCCCTGGCGGCGCAGCGCGGCAACGGCCGCCGCGGCATCGGCGCGGATCGTCTCGTCGAGTTCGAAACTGGCCAGCCAGCCGTCGTCGTCGGCGAGGTGGACCACGGGTCGTTCCGCCACCGCCGCGGCCGGGGCGCCGCAGAACGCGGCGGAACCGAGCCGCAGCCGCCGGGCCGGCGCGCCGGGGACGGCCAGCCGGCCTTCCAGACCGCGGCCGGCCTGTTCCGCGACCTCGGTCGCAGGCCAGCCGGCACGGCCCGCCGCCGCCGCGATCGCGCGCGACGCCGGGTGCAGCGAATGGCGCGCCAGCGAAACCGCGAGCACCAGCGCCTCGTCCGGGTCAATGCCGGGGCGGGCGCGCGTCGCGCAGATCCCCATGCGGTCGTGCGTCAAGGTGCCGGTCTTGTCGAACACCACGGTGTCGATGCCGGCGCAGCTCTCGAGCCCCTGCAGGCGCCGCACCAGGATGCCTTGCCGGGCGAGGGCGCCGGCGGCGGCCAGCGTGGCCGCGGGCGTGGCCAGGGACAGCGCGCAGGGGCAGGTGACGATCAGCACGGCCACGGCGACGCCGAGCGCCTGCGCCGGATCGACGGTCCACCACCAGGCGGCCGAGGCGGCGGCGGCCGCCAGCACCGCCAGCAGGAAGGGGCTGGCGATCCGGTCGGCGATGCGCGCCAGCCGCGGTTTTTCGACGGCGGCCCGTTCCATCAGGGCGACGATGCCGGCATAGCGGGTTTCGCCGCCGGTGCGCTCCACCCGCACCAGCAGCACGCCGCTCAGGTTCTGGCTGCCGGCGATCACCGGCTCGCCCGCCGCGCGCGCGAGCGGCCGCGATTCACCGGTGAGCAGCGACTCGTCGACCCGGGTCCGGCCCTCCAGTACCCGGCCGTCGGCAGGAAAGACCTCGCCGGGCAGCACCCGGATCACATCCTGTGCCGCGAGCCGGCGTGCGGCGACACGCTCGAAGCCGCCGTCCGGGCGCTGCCGCTCGATGGTCTGCGGCAGCCGCCGCATCAGCACCTCGAGCGAGCCGGCCGTGCGGTCGCGCAGGCGCTGCTCCAGCAGCCGCCCGGACAGCAGGAAGAAGACGAACATGGTCACCGAGTCGAACCAGACCTCGCTGCCCAGGACGCCGGACGGATCGAAGGTGGCGGCGGTGCTGGCGCCGAAGGCGAGCGCGATCCCCAGCGCCACCGGCACGTCCATGCCGACGGTCCGATGGCGCAGATCCCGCAGCGCCGCGGCCAGGAACGGCCAGCAGGAAAAGAGCACCACCGGCAGCGTCAGCACCCACGACGCCCAGCGCAGCAGGGCCGCGATGTCCGGCGTGATCTCCCCCGGCTCGGCCACGTACGCGGGCCACGCGTACATCATCACCTGCATCATGCAGAAGCCCGCCACCAGCCAGCGCCACAGCAGCAGCCGCTGTTCCTTGATCCGGGCGGCGGCGGCGCGCAGGTCGCCCGCTGGCACCGCGCCGTAGCCGGCGCGCTGGAGCGCGGCGAGCCAGTGCGAAGGCCGGCTGGCTGCCGGCGCCCAGGTGACGCGGGCGGTGGCGCTGGCGCCGTTCACCTGCACCGCCTGCACGCCGGGCAGTTGCGCCAGCGCCTGTTCCACGGTGAGCGCGCACGACGCGCAGTGCATGCCCTGGATCGCGAGGTACGACTCCTGCCAGCCCTCGTGGTCCGGCACCGGCCGGCTGAAGCCGGCCCACTCCAGCGGGTCGTCGAGGGCAAGCCAACCGCCGGCCGGCGTGTCCTGCGGGCGGCCGCTGTCCAGGGCAAGGGCGTCGGATTGCATTGGTAGACGTTGGTTGCTAATAGGGCCAGTGGCCGGTTCGCGAACCAACGCCCCCTTTCAAACCGTGCATGCGGATTTCCCGCACACGGCTTACCGGTGGCCGGTCGGCGCGCAGCATGACGCAGGCTCCTTCTGGAAGAAGGCTTGCTTGGGGTAGCGGATGGTCCCGCGCAGGCGGTACAGCCCGAGCGCCTCGAAGTACTCGCGCGTCCACTTCTGGCTCTCGCCCGCCTTCAGGTTGCGTCCCTTGCGCTTCTGGCGCAATCTCTTCAACCGTCGCACGACGTACGAGTCCACCATGTTGAACTGGCGTGAGGCGTTGCCGCTTCGGAAGTATTGGCCCCAGCCGCGCAGGAGCGGATTGATCTCGGCGATGATGCCTCGCACATCCGCATGACAGCGCTTGCGCGGCGTCAGCTGCCGCACCTTCTCGCGCACGCGCTTCAGGGCCCGCTGGCTCGGCCAGCGTTGCAGGTAGTAGCGGCGAATCCGCTTGCTTTCCCACAGCCTTCCACTCATGCGCTTGTGCAGGTGGCAGCCCAGGAAGTCGAATCCTTCCTTGCCATCAGTCAGCTCCACGCTGCGCGTCTTGTCCGGATGCAGTTGCAGCCCCAGCTTTTGCAGGACGTAGTCCAGCCGCCGCCGCGCTTCCTCGCAGTCCGCTTGGGTGCGGCACATCACCACGAAGTCGTCACAGTAGCGCACCAGCGTGCCCAGCTGGGCACAGTGGCGGGTCCACACCCGATCCAGCACCAGCAGGCAAGGCAGGAAGTCCGCCTCGAACACCGGCTCCAGCACCAGCTTGGCTGCCATCTGCACCACCCGGTCGCGCACCGTGGGGATTCCCAGCGGCCGCGCGCTTCCGTCGGCTTTCGGGATGTAGGTGCGCCGCACGGCCTGCGCACCATACTCGCCCGCTCGCAGTTGCGCGGCCAGCTCCGCCAGGAACCGGTCCACGCCATACTGCTCCACGCTGCCGATCGACTGTTTGTCAACACCGGCCGCGCCGCGGTTGCTCCTCACACGCCTCCACGCCTGCCGCAGGACGTCATCCCTGCAGATCTGACCGTACAACGCATGGAAACGCCTACCCGGTGCCCGCTTGGCTGCGGCCCAGAGCTGTCTTTGCAGTTCTCGCACTTCTTCACGTGACTTATCGCCACGGGGGTCGTTAGGTCCGGTCTGGCCGGCCATTCCCTCGCGCTTACCCGCATCCCCAGCATGACCACCGCAGGGACCTCTCCCTCCAGCCGCGTTATGCCGCACGGCCTTCGTCGGCGCAGCTTGCGCCGCACCGTGCAGTACTGTGATCCCCTCGGACTGCCGCTGCGCACGCCCCGACTTCGCCATTGGCTTATACGGGCGCGCTTGCCCCGACCCGGGCCGCGCAGACGGCTCTCTCGTGTTCCGCCCCTGTCCCTGCACGCGTGCTGCGCCCCCTACCCCGCCGCAGCCACCCGGGCGATTCGGTGCCTGCCCGGGCGGTGTTGCCTTCGCCGTGACATGAGCGGCTCGGCCTGCGGGTTGTAACTTTGTCGAGGCTGCAGGCTTCACTTCATGTTGCGGCCCGCGTGCTTGCTCCCCTCCGAACAGCTCAAGCTGCTCCTCGGACTTTTGACACCCCGCTCGGGCGGCCAGGTCTCCCCGCTCCGCCTGGGGTCTGCTACCCGGCGCACCGACGCTTACCGGGGCGGGACTTGCACCCGCTGGACAGGCGCAGCGGGCAGCGGGCAAACCTCCCCCGTCGGGGATCGGCCTTTCCGTTGCTTCACGACGCACCATGCGGCAAGGCTAGGGCCCGGCTGGGGCCACCCCGTTGACATTGATCAAGGGCCCAGGGGCGATGGGCCCTAAGCTCAAGGCGCGGCGCTCAATATCCCTGCCGCGGGAGCACAAGAATGTACCGAAAACTCCTCGTGGCGACCGACGGTTCGCCCTTGTCGAAGAAGGCCGTGAAAAGCGCCATCGAACTGGCCGGCGCCGTCGGCGCCGAACTGGTCGCGCTGTACGTGGTGCCACGCTATCCGGTCAGCTACTTCGAAGGCGGCATCAGCATATCGCCGCAGGAAGTGGCGCGCATCGAGAAGCAGTGGACCGACAAGGGCCAGGAGGTGGTCGACGCCGTCGCCAGCGCGGCACAGGCCGCCGGCATCAAGGCCAAGGCGGTCGTGGCCCGCTCGGACCTGGTCGCCGAATCCATCCTCGCCGCGGCCAGGAAGCACCGCTGCGACCTGATCGTGATGGCGTCGCACGGGCGCAAGGGGATCAAGCGCATCCTGCTCGGCAGCGAAACGCAGCACGTCCTCACGCACAGCACCGTGCCCGTCCTCGTCCTGCGCTGAAGGCGCGGCGTCCAGACCACCGGAAAGAGTCCCCGACATGAAAATCCTCTTCGCCGCCGACGGCAGCAAGTTCACCAAGAAGGCCCTGGCCTTCCTCGCCACCCACGAAAACCTCGCCGGCGCCGACGACGAGGTGGTCGTGCTGCATGTGCAGCCGCCGGTCCCGCCGCGCGTGAAGACCATGGTCGGCGCCGGCATCGTCAACGACTACTACCAGGACGAATCGGCCAAGGTCCTGGACCCGATCACCCGCTTTCTCAAGCGCCACCCGGCGCCCTACCGCACCAAGTGGGTCGTCGGCGCGCCCTCCGACGAGATCCTCAAGGCGGCCCGGCGCGAGAAGGCGCACATGATCGTGATGGGCACCCACGGGCACGGGCTGATCAGCCGCGCGCTCATGGGCAGCGTGGCCCAGAAGGTGGTCGCCGACGCCGACATCCCGGTGCTGCTGGTCAAGTAGCGGCGTCGCCGCCGGACCCGGAGCGTGGCCGATGAAAAGCTGGACGCTCACCGCCAAGCTCTATACCAGCGGCCTCACGTTCCTGGTGCTCGCGCTCACGTCGATCGGCATCACGCTGTGGGTGACGTGGAACCTCGAAGGCGGCGCCGCCGCGGTCAACGAGGCCGGCCGGATGCGGATGCAGACCTACCGGCTCGCCCTGGCCGCATCCAGCAGCGGCCCCAGCGGCGAGACGCTGGCCCTGATCCGCAGTTTCGACGCCAGCGTGGCGCTGCTGCGCTCCGGCGACCCGTCGCGCCCCTTGTTCGTGCCCTGGTCGGAGGATTCGCGCCAGCGCTTCCGCCTCATCGCCGAAACCTGGCACGAGTTGCGCGCCCAGTGGACGGCCGAGCGGCCGTCGCCGCAGGACGCGGCCCGCGACGCCGGCCGCTTCGTCGCGCTGATCGACGGCTTCGTGGCGGCCATCGAGACCCAGATGTCGCGCTCGACGACCCTGCTGCAGGGCGTGCAGCTGGCGATGATGGGCCTGGCGATCGCCGGCGTGGTGGCCATGCTGTACGCGGGCTACCTGTTCGTCCTCAACCCGCTGGCGCGGCTCAAGCGCGGCCTGACCTCGGTGCAGCGCGGCGACCTCTCGACCCGGGTCGAGGTCGACACGCTCGACGAGTTCGGCCAGCTCTCGGCCGGCTTCAACGAGATGGCACAGACGCTGCAGTCCCTCTACGGCAGCCTGGAGGACAAGGTCCGCGAGAAGACGGCCCGGCTGGAGGTCAAGCGCCAGCGGCTGGCCGACCTGTACGAGGCCAGCGCCTTCCTGGCGAAAGCGCCCAGCCTCGATGCCCTGGCACGCGGCTTCGCGAGCCAGGTGCGGCGCATCGCGAAGGCGGACGGCGCGGCGGTGCGCTGGTCCGACGAGGGCAACCAGCGCTACCTGCTGCTGGCCGCCGACGGCCTGCCGGCGGCGCTGCTGCAGTCCGAAGCCTGCCTGGACACCGGCACATGCCTGTGCGGACAGCGCCGGGCGCAGGCATCGATCCGCACCATCCCGATCGTCCCGGACCCGGCGGCCTCGATGGGGTACTGCCAGCGCGCCGGCTTCCGCACCCTGATCTCGGTACCGGTCAAGCTGCACGACCGCGTCCTCGGCGAGGTGGACCTGTTCTTCCGCGCGCCGGTGGCGCTCGAGGACGAGGACCGCGACCTGCTCGACACGCTGGCCACCCACCTCGCCAGCGCCATGGAGAGCCTGCGCGCGGCGGCGCTGGAGCGCGAGGCGGCGGTGGCGCAGGAGCGGGCGCTGCTGGCGCAGGAACTGCACGACTCGATCGCGCAGTCGCTCGCCTTCCTCAAGATCCAGGTGCAGCTGCTGCGCGACGCGATGCGCCGCGAGGACAGCGCCGGCGATCAACGGCATCATCGGCGAGCTGGAGGCCGGCGTGCGCGAGAGCTACGCCGACGTGCGCGAACTGCTGGTGCACTTCCGCACCCGCACCAACGAGGAGGACATCGAGCCGGCCCTGCGCACGACCTTGTCCAAGTTCGAGCACCAGACCGGGATGACCGTGCGCCTGGAGATGGAAGGCCACGGCGTGCCGCTGGCGCCGGACGTGCAGGTGCAGGTGCTGCACATCATCCAGGAGGCGCTGTCCAACGTGCGCAAGCACGCCGGCGCGCGCGAGGTGGTGCTGCGGGTGTCGCGCACGCCGCACTGGCGCTTCGAGGTGCGGGACGACGGCCTCGGCTTCGACGCCGCTGCCGGCCACGCGGATGAAACCCATGTCGGCCTGCGCATCATGCAGGAGCGCGCCCAGGGCATCGGTGCGCGGGTGACTGTCGACTCCAGTCCGGGACGCGGCTGCATCGTGACGCTGGACCTGCCGGCGGCCGCCGCGCTCGAGCCGGCCGCACAGCCGCTGGGAGCCCTGGCGTGACTGCAGCCGCGCCAGCGCCCGTGCGCTTGCTCGTGGTGGACGACCACACCTTGTTCCGCCGCGGCCTGGTGGCGCTGCTGGCCGGTGACCGCAGCCTCGCCGTCGCCGGAGAGGCGTCCGACGCGGGCGAGGCCGTGCGGCAGGCGGCGGCACTGCAACCGGACGTCATCCTGCTGGACAACCACCTGCCCGGGGCCACCGGCATCCAGGCACTGCCCGGACTCAAGGAGGCGGCGCCAGGCGCCCGCATCATCCTGCTCACCGTC
>CAVPTY010000111.1:0-9726 GCA_963708655.1 uncultured beta proteobacterium | reverse complement strand
AAAGATAGCAGATCTAGCCGATATGAAGCAAATGGTAAAGTGTATGATTGACTATAATTTAGTTAACCTTAAGTACATGCGTAAAAAGCTTTATCATACGAATAAATTTATCTCCGCACTTAAAGATACCCAAAAAGCTTTGGAACAAATAAGAGCGCAGCCTAATGGTCAGCTGCTTGTGGATTTACAACTACCTAACTCAGATAAAGCCAAAGAAACCATGGAACTTTTAAGCAGTCCAACATTTGCTGAAGACCATGATAATATTTTCTTATCAAATCTGCATCTTGAGGACGTGCGATGCATAGAAACTGTCCTTGCCGCCCGATCCGGGCACCAGGCAGTCGTAGCCGGAGGTGCTGCGGAAGCGGTCGCACAGCGCCGCGAGCTGGTCCTCGCGCTGCTTCCAGTCGATCGTGGCCTGCTTCTGCTCGGCGTAGCGGCAGGCGTCGCAGATGCCTTCGTCGTCGAAGGCTATCGTGGCCTTGCGGCTGTCCTTGGTGTGCTGGTACTCCACGGCGGAATTGGGCCGCTGGTTCGAGATCACGCAGCGCTTGCAGAAATGCACGTAGCGCGGCAGGCCGTACTTGACGCCGGCGCTTTCCTGCGGTGCGTCGAACGCGGACGGATCGACGGGCTTCGGTTGGGGGATCAGTGGCATCGGGAGGGGGTGGTGCGGGCCCCCGGACGGCGGCCGCGTGAAAGGTCGGATTATAGAAATTCGGCCAGCACGGCGAGCACCCGCTCGGCGGCGCTGCCCGCCTGCTCGCCGGCCTGGCGCCGCGGCTCGCGGGTCCAGCGGTCGAGGGCGGCTTCCAGCCGGTCGACGGGCACTGCGGCATCGGCGATGCCGAACCGCGCCAATGGCATGGCCGGCTCGAACACCGAGCCGAGCACCTGGATAAGGCTGGCGCCGCACAGATGCCCTTCGAGGCCCACGGTGGACGTCAGCGTCACCACGGTGTCGACGGCGTGCAGCAATTCCGGCAGGGCCCAGTCCTGTCCCGTCACGATGATGCGATCGCTGGCCGGCAGCGCCGGCGGTGCTTCTCCGGCCCGCGGCCGCACGCACAGCACGGCGTCCGGCTGAGCCAGCGTCCATGCGGCCAGCCGGGCCAGGACCCGCGACGGAAGTTCCGGATCGCCCGGACGGCCGTCGAAGGGATGGACGGCGGGCTCGACCTGGGTCGGCCAGAGCACTACCCGGCGGCCCTGCCAGCCGTGTCGCCGCCGCAACTCGCGGCCCCGCTCGGCCGTGGCCGGCGCCAGCAGCGCGTCGAACGCCGGATTGCCGGTCACGACCACCTGTTCGGGACTTCGGCCGGCAGCCAGCAGGAAATCGCGCACCTGCTCGTTGAGCACGCACACGCACTGGCCGTAGTCGGCGGCGCCGATCCAGCGCACCTCGTCGATCGCGAACAGGTCGACCATGCACACGCACGGCATGTCAAGCCGCCCGGCGGCGATGGCGGCGGCGCGTTCGGCGCGGGGCGAGTTCGTGACCACGACCACATCCGGCGCCGTGCGCTGCAGGATGCGGGTGAGCGTGCGCACCGGCAGGAACGCCTGCCGTCCGAACTGCTCGTAGCGGCGCTGCGCCTCGTCAGCCCCGACCTCGGCTTCGAGATCGGCATACGACAGCCCCAGGTAGGCGGCGCTTTCCTGCGCGTCTTCTACCGACGGCAAAGCGACGACAAGTTCGCGACCACGCGCCAGCGCCGGCTCGTCGCCTGACTCCACGAAATCCTTGAACTGCAGCAGCGGCAGGCCGGCGCTGCGAACGACCGCGGCCGCGGTCGTGAGCCCCAGCACCTGCACCTGCGCCAGTCCGCGCTCCTGCAGCGCCGCGGCGACCGGCAGCACCATCCGCACGTGCCCCGACCCGTAGCAGACGAACAGGACCTTCTTCATGCGGCAAAGGGCGCCGCCCACAGCGCCAGCGCCGCCAGCGCGCGCAACTCGCGGGTGTGGTTGGCGCTGCCGTCGCGATGCGCCGCCAGCATCGCGTCGATCGGCCCGGGGCGGAACAGGCGCCGCAGCAGCGCCGAGCCGCGCAAGGTCTGCGCGAGCCAGCCGTGGCTTTCGCCGCGGAACCACTCGCCGATCGGCACCGTGAACATCTGCTTGCGGCGATACGCCAGGTCCTGGCCGATCAGCGGCGCGACGGCGCGCTTGTACCAGTGCTTCTTGTCGCCGCCGTGCAACTTGGTGGCGCCGCGCGAGCGGAAGGCGAACTCCATCATCCGCCAGTCCAGGAACGGCGTGCGCGCCTCGATCGACACCGCCATGCCCATGCGGTCCGGCTTGACCAGGTTGTTGCCGGACAACAGCAACTGCATGTCCAGGTACAGCGCCTGGTTGAGCCGGTCGAAGTGGCCCGCCTGCTCGAACCAGGGCAGCGCCGCCGAGCGGAAGCTGTCGATGCCGCCCACCTGCCGCGCCATCGCCTCCGTGTACAGGTCCAGCTTGGCGTGCGGCGCGAAGAGCGAGATCGAGTCGAAATAGCTGCGCCGGAAGGCCTGGTCGTCGAGTGACATCGCTTCCGGCCGGGCGAAGTAATCGGCGTACTTGTCGTAGCCCGCGAACAGTTCGTCGCCGCCGTCGCCGGTCAGCACCACCTTCACGTGCCGCGCGGCCAGTTCGCTCACGCGCAGCGTCGGCATGAAGGAGGCGTCGCCATGCGGCTGGTCCAGGTGATGCAGCACCTGCGGCCAGCGATCCAGCATGTTCAGTTCGGCGATTTCGCTGGTGTGCCGGCAGCCGAAGCGCCGCGCCGCCTCGGCGGCAAAGACCGACTCGTCGAAGCGCGGGTCGGCGAACCCGATGCAGAACGTCCTGACCGGCCGCTGCACATGGCGCGCCATCAGCGCCACGATCGTGCTGGAGTCGACGCCGCCCGAGAGGAACGCGCCCCATGGCACGTCGGCGCGCAGCCGGATCCGGGTGGCGTCCTCCAGGATCGCCAGGAATTCCTCGGCCCACGCGCCGAATTCCTGGTCGGTCTCGTGCTGCGCCGCGAGGTTCCACCAGCGGCGGGTCTCGACGCCGGCCCGTGTGAACTTCATCCAGGTGCCGGGCATCACGTGGCGCACGCCTTGCCAGATGGTCCACGGCGCCGGGATGTAATTGAAGCTGAGGTAGTGGTGGACCGCTTCCAGGTCGATCCCGTCCAGCCCCTGCCGCGCCGCCGTCCACGGCAGCATCGCCTTCAGTTCCGAAGCGAACACCGCGCGCTCGCCGTCGTCCGCGACGTACAAGGGCTTGACGCCGATGCGGTCGCGCGCGAGGTACAGCGCGTCCTCGCGGGCGTCGTCGATCGCGATCGCGAACATCCCGTTGAGCTTGTCGAGGCAGGCGATGCCCTCGCGTTCGTAGAGCCGCAGGATGACTTCGGTGTCGGACGCGGTGCGCAGGGCGACGCCCTCGCGCCGCAGCTCCTGCGCAAGCTCGACGTAATTGAAGATCTCGCCGTTCTGCACCACCGCAATGCGCCCGTCGTCGGAGACGAAGGGCTGGTGCCCGTGCGCCAGGTCGATGATCGACAGGCGCCGGTTGCCGACGGCGACGCCGCGCTGCGGCTGGTGCCAGACACCGGCGTCGTCGGGCCCGCGGTGGGCGAGCTGGCGGCCCATCTCCGCCAGCGCCGCATCATCGAGCGCGCGCCGGCTGCGGTCCCAGTAGCCGAAGATGCCGCACATCAGTTCGCCCCTTTTCCGGAGAGGCGGGCGAGAGTCCACCCACAGAATCTCGCAGATCGAGCGAGGCGCTGTGCTCGCGCGCATAGCGCAAGTCGAGGGCCAGCCGCTCCTGCGGGGTGGCACTGGAACGCAGCTTCGCCTGCGCCAGCCCGGTGATGCCGGGCCGCACGCTGCAGCGGACCGCCCACTGCTCGTCGCTGTAGAGGCTGCGCTGGGCCGGCACGTCCGGACGCGGACCGACCAGGCTCATGTCACCGGCGAGCACGTTGAACAACTGCGGCATCTCGTCGAGGCTGGTGCGGCGGATGAAACGGCCCACCCGCGTGATCCGCGGGTCGTTGTCGCTGGTGAAGTAGGGGCCGATCGCGGCCGCGCCCGGCACCATGCTGCGGAACTTGACCATGCCGAACTCGCGCCCGCCCAGCCCGATGCGGGTCTGGCGGAACAGCACCGGGCGTCCGCTTTCGAGGGCCACGGCCAGCGCCACCGCGGCCAGCACTGGCGCGAGCACCACGAGCGCGGCCAGCGCCAGCACCACGTCGAGCAGCCGCTTCATCGCGGCGGCGGCAGGGATGCCGCGACCTGCACGATCTTGGCGGCGATCCGCACCCGGTCGGCGTCGACCTGCGCGGCATCGCGCATCGCCAGTTCGCGCTCGGCCTCGCGCAGCGCGGCCACGGCGTCCTCGAACGGCAGCGCGTCTTCCGGACGGTGGAAGGTGCGCGACAGGATCACGGAACTGGAGCCGAGCCGCAGGTGCTCGGCGAGCACGTCGCGGCCGGACACCTGGCCTTCGTTCATGCGGGCGATGCCACCGAAGCCGAAACGCAGCCCTTGCCGACGCGCGGCCTGCGCCACGCGGTCGACGAGGCCGAGCGCCAGCGGTTCGAACATGAAGCGGTGGCCCAGCGACAGGTGCAGGTCGTTGAGCCCGACGTAGACCTCCGCGAGACCGTGCGTTGCGAGCCAGTCGTCGAGGCATTCGAGCGCGCCGGCGGTCTCCAGCAGCGGCACGATGGGCGCGCGTCCCGCGACGAGGGCCGCGAACTCGCGCACTTCCTCGCCGCGGGTGAACATGGGCAGCATCAAGAGGTCGGCACCGTGCTCCAGCGCCGCAGCCACTTCTCGCGCCGTGCCTTCGTGCAAGGGATTGACCCGCACCATCAGTTCCGACTGGCGCAGCACCCGCTTGATGCGAGCGACGTCGTCCAGCGCGTGCGCGCTGATGAAGGTGTTGCGGCCGGCCTGGCGCTCGGCCTTGCCCAGGCGCTCCAGGTCCACGAACAGGCGGAAGCCCCCCAGCTCGTCGCAACGGCGCGCGAAATCCGGGTCGTTGGTGATCTGGATCAGTTCGAGCATGAAGCGAGCGATTATCGCGCCAGCGCCGAGCGCAGATCGATGCTGCCCCACCATGTCGCGCCCAGCACGAGCAGGCCCGCCACGGCCGCCGCCGCCAGCCCGGTCCACAGCCCCAGGGAGGCGGCCGACGGCGCACCGAAGCTGATCGCCGCGATCGCGACCAGGCCGCCGAGCGAGATCGCCATCGCCCGCCACGGCAGCCAGGATCGGACCTGCTTGCCCAGGGCCGCGATGGTCGCGATCGCCACCAGGCCGAACAACAGGTTCAGCAACGACATCAGTTGCGCGCCGCCGGTGAAGCCCCAGCCGCCCGCCGCCAGCAGCAAGGCCAGCGCCCGCGCCGTAGGCGAGCACGGCCGGCTTCATGCGCCCGCGCCCGGCCAGCACCGCCAGGGCCACGGCGATCAAGGCCTGCGGCAGCAGGCCCCATGCGCCGGTCGCACCCCACTGCGCCACACGCGCGAGCGCAGCGCCGTCCATGCGGCCCCAGCCGAACAGGAGTGCGGCGATCGCGGGGGCACCGACCAGCAGCGCCGCCGCCGCGCCGCAGGCGAGCGCCCAGGCCAGGGCGAACGCACTGCGCACGGCGCGGCGGGCCGCAGCCTGGTCCTCGGCGGCGAAGGCCTTCGCGATGGCCGGCAGCGCCAGGGTCGCGACCAGCTGGATCGCCAGGAGCAGCGGCAGCTCCACGAGCTTCCAGGCGTAATTGAAGGTCGCCAGCGCGCCCGTCCCGGACTGCGATGCGATGGAGCGCGCCGCGAACGGCAGCGCCAGCGGCAGCCCCGCCGACAACGCCGCCCACAGCCACAGGCTCACGGGCGGCAGCGCGGCGGCCGTTGCCGGGGCCGCAGTCGCTCGGCCCGCGCCGGCCGGAATGCGCCAGTGCAGCCAGCCGAGCCGGGCCAGCATCGCCGCCAGCAGTCCCGCGCCGAGCCACTGGATGGCCGAACCGTGAGCCGCCAGCGCGGACAGCGCGATCGCCGCGATCAGCACGCCGTTGACGACGAGGTTGGCGGCATACATGCCGGTGAAGTCCTGTTCGTGCTGCAGCCGGGTCGCCCACACGGCCGCCAGCAGGGCCCACGGCAGGGCCAGCGCGCTCCACAGCAGCGCCGCGTCGCCTGCCGCGCGCCACTGCGCCGGCAGGCCGCCGGCCAGCCACGCGAGCGCGGGCTCGCGCCACAGTGCCAGCAGCAACGCCAGCAACGCGGCCCCGGCGACCAGGCGCAGCGCCACCACCCGC
Source organism: uncultured beta proteobacterium (assembly GCA_963708655.1). Taxonomy (GTDB): domain Bacteria; phylum Pseudomonadota; class Gammaproteobacteria; order Burkholderiales; family Burkholderiaceae_C; genus Ramlibacter. The sequence goes on along the minus strand of CAVPTY010000111.1, from coordinate 3,426 downwards.
TGCGTTGCCGCGACCTGCGCCGCCGGCTGGCCGGCCCAGGCCGGCACCAGCACGTAGGCCAGCGCGCCGCTCGCCAGCACGCCAGCCACCCAGTCCGGCAAGGTGAGCATCAGCACCGCGACGTCGGCCAGCCCCGAGGCGCCGAACGCGCCGGCCAGCGCCGACTCGCGCAGCAGGCCCAGCACGCGGCTCGCCAGCAGCAGGGCGAGGGACAGGGCGCCGGCTTTCAGAAACATGGACCGATTATCGAGTCGGGCTCGGCACCAGCCCGCCGGTAACTAAAATCCGGGTTTGCCCGACCCCCTCCCGCATTCCCTCCCCTTCATGTCCGACCATCCCACCCAGGCCCCTGCCGCGCCCGTTGCCGACGAGAACCAGCTGATCGCGGAGCGCCGCGACAAGCTCAAGGCGCTGCGCGACGCGCAGCGCCAAGGCAAGGGCGTCGCTTTCCCGAACGACTTCAAGCCGGGCCATCGCGCGGCCGACCTGCTGGCGCACCACGGCGCCAAGACCACGGAGCAACTGGCGGAACACCCGACGCAGGCCAGCATCGGCGGGCGCATGATGCTCAAACGGGTGATGGGCAAGGCCAGCTTCGCGACGGTGCAGGATGCCACCGGCCGCTTCCAGATCTACGTCACCCGCGACGCGGTGGGCGAGGAAACCTATGCCGCGTTCAAGCAGTGGGACCTGGGCGACATCATCGCGGCCGAGGGGCAGTTGTTCAAGACGCGCACCGGCGAGCTGTCGCTGCAGGCAAGCAGCATCCGGCTGCTCACCAAGAGCCTGCGCCCGCTGCCGGACAAGTTCCACGGCATCGCCGACCAGGAGGTCAAGTACCGCCGCCGCTACCTCGACCTGATGATGGACCAGACCGCGCGCGACCGCTTCGTCGCGCGCAGCAAGGCCGTCGCCAGCATCCGCGAGTTCATGGTGTCGCACGGCTTCCTGGAGGTCGAGACGCCGATGCTGCATCCGATCCCGGGCGGCGCCAACGCGCGCCCGTTCGTCACCCACCACAACGCGCTGGACCTGGAGATGTTCCTGCGCATCGCGCCGGAGCTGTACCTCAAGCGCCTGGTCGTCGGCGGCTTCGAGCGGGTGTTCGAGATCAACCGCAACTTCCGCAACGAAGGCATCTCGGTCCGCCACAACCCCGAGTTCACGATGATGGAGTTCTACGCGGCGTACTGGAACTACCTGGACCTGATGGACTTCACCGAGGCGCTGGTGCGCGACGCCGCCGAAAAGTCCGTGGGCACGCTGCAACTGACCTACAGCGGACGCCCGGTCGACCTGGCGGCGCCGTTCGAGCGCCTGACGATCCGCGACGCGATCCTGAAGCACACCGAGGCCGGCGAACGCGTGGATGACCGCGACTGGCTGATCAACGCGCTGCGCAGGATCGGCATGACCGAGGAGAAGGACCGGCTGTCCGGCCGATCATTGGCCAGCCTGCAGGTGCTGTTCTTCGAGGAGACCGTGGAGGAGAAGCTCTGGCAGCCGACCTTCATCATGGAGCACCCGACCGAGATCTCGCCGCTGGCGCGTGCCAACGACGAGCGGCCGCACGTGACCGAGCGCTTCGAGCTCTACATCACCGGCCGCGAGTTCGGCAACGGCTTCTCCGAGCTGAACGATGCGGAAGACCAGATGGCGCGCTTCCTGGCGCAGGTCGACGCCAAGAACGCGGGCGACGACGAGGCGATGTTCCTGGACCACGATTTCGTGCAGGCGCTGGAATACGGCATGCCGCCCACCGGCGGCTGCGGCATCGGCATCGACCGGCTGATGATGCTGCTCACGGACAGCCCGAGCATCCGCGACGTGATCCTGTTCCCCGCCTTGCGGCGGGAGGGTTGAATTAACCCAACAGCCGAACGCAGAGGGCGCAGAGGAGACGCAGAAGACGCAGAAAAGGCAGCTGAAAGAAGCTTTTCAAATTTCTTCCTGATTTCTTCTGCGTCCTTTGCGTATCTTTGCGACCTCTGCGTTCGGCTGTTGGGTTACCGGGCTGTTGGGTTATCCGCGTTTCAAGGCAGCAGCCGCAAAGCGTGGATGTAGTCGGGGTGTCGCATCAGGTCGTCCCACGCCAGTGCCGGCGCTGACGGCAGCAGCGCCAGCCGGCGCTGCTCGCTCGCTTCGCGCGGCTGCCAGCCGCCTTTCACCTGGGCTTCGGTCAGGCCGTCGATCAGGTCGTCGACGGCCTGCGGGTTCTTGAGCGACTCGTTGCACAGCAGCACCATGTCGCACCCAGCGTCGAGCGCAGCGATCGCCGCCTCGGTGTAGCTCACCTGGCGCCCGTCGATCACCCGCGCGCCGGCCATGCTGAGGTCGTCGCTGAAGATCGCACCGCCGAAGCCCAGCCGCTGGCGCAGCACGCCGTTCAGCCAGCGTCCGGAAAAGCCGGCCGGGCGCGAATCCACCTTGGGATAGATCACGTGCGCCGGCATCACGCTCGCGAGCGTGGTGTTGAGCCATCCGTAAGGCGCCGCGTCGTCGACCAGGATCGCCTTCAGGCTGCGCTTGTCCATCGGAATTTCGGTGTGCGAATCGGCCTTCACGAAGCCGTGTCCCGGGAAGTGCTTGCCGCAGTTGGCCATGCCCGCCCGCAGCAGGCCGTGCATCAGGCTTTTCGCCAGCATGGCGACCACCCGCGGATCCGCGTGGAACGCGCGGTCGCCGATGACGCCGCTGGCGCCCCAGTCGAGATCGAGCACCGGCGTGAAGCTGAAGTCGACGCCGCAGGCACGCAGCTCGGCGCCCAGCACGTAGCCGGTCGCCGTCGCGGCGTTGGTCGCGGCCAACGCGTCCTTCATCCACAGCTCGCCGAAGGCGCGCATCGGCGGCAGGTGCGTGAAGCCGCCGGTGCGAAAGCGCTGCACGTGCCCCCCTTCATGGTCGACGCAGATCAGCAGGTCGGGGCGCACCGAGTGGACCTCCTCGCACAGGGCAGTGAGTTGCTCGCGATCCTGCCAGTTGCGCGCGAACAGGATCATCCCGCCGACCAGCGGATGCGCCAGGCGCCGGCGGTCCACGTCGGCCAGGGCCAGCCCGGCCACGTCGAGGATCAAGGGAGCGTGTTGTGTCATTCGGTCACTTTGCGTTCGACCACGACGAAGCTCGCCGCGTAGTCGGTTTCATCGGTCACGGTCACATGGGCGGCCAGACCCTGCGCCTCGAACCAGTCCTTCAGGGCGCCGTGCAGCACGATCACCGGCTTGCCGCTGGGCAGGTTCGCGATCTCGCACAGCCGCCAGGCCATCGGCATCCGCATGCCCAGCCCCACCGCCTTGCTGAACGCCTCCTTGGCCGAAAAGCGCGTGGCGAGATACCGCAGCCCGCGCTCCGGCCAGCGCGCGCCGCGCTGGCGCCACACTTTCATTTCGGCGTCGCTGAGAACACGCAAGGCGAAACGATCGCCGC
>CAVPTY010000110.1:0-12058 GCA_963708655.1 uncultured beta proteobacterium | reverse complement strand
CACCCGCCTGCCGCGTGCGGAAGCCAGCCAGCCGTCGCTGGACGCCTCCGACGATTTCGACGTGTACGGCCAGGCACGCTACTGCCCCACGGAACTGCTGGCCGCCTTCGCGCTGCTGATGGCCGGCCACGGCCGCTGCATCAACACCTCGATGATGCTGGGCGACCGCGACTACGCGATGTGGCAACTGGCCCGCGCGCACACGCTGGGCGACCGCGAACTGCGCGAGGCCGCCGCCCGCCTCTTCGCCTACTTCGACGACGAGCGCGCCCCGGTACCGGCCGGGCTGCGCGCCTGAGCGACCTCAGAACTCAGCCCCTTCCACCAGGAAGCGCACCCGGCGCACGCCCTGCCATTCGTCGGCATCGAGCCGGAAGGCGAGCTTGACGCGCGCCGGCAGCGGTTCGGTGCGGCCGAACCAGATGCCGTCCACCGCCTGCCCCTGGTGCTTGAGCTTGAGTTGCAGGTGCTTGTCGGCGACCAGCCGCTGCGAAACGATCTCCACCATCTCGCTGAACACCGGCGGCGCGAAGCCCTGGCCCCATACCGCGTGGTGCAGGGTGTCCACCAGCTCGGGCCGGCGGTACTCCGGCGCCAGCGGCCCGTCGGTGTCCAGGCGGCGCGACAGGGTGGCCGCGTCCAGCCACTCCTGCGCCACCCGCGCCAGCGCTTGCTCGAAGACCTCGAGGTGTTCCTCGGCGATGGTGCAGCCGGCCGCCATCGCATGGCCGCCGAACCGCAGCAGCACGCCCGGGTGGCGCTTGGCCACCAGGTCGAGCGCATCGCGCAGGTGAAAGCCCGGGATCGAACGGCCGGAGCCTTTCAGCTCGTGCTCGCGCCCCGGCGCCTGGCTGGCCGCGAACACGAACACCGGCCGGTGCAGCCGCTCCTTGACGCGCGAAGCCACGATGCCGACCACGCCTTCGTGGAAGTCGGGGTCGAACACGCACACCGCCGGCGGCGGCTCTTCACCCGGGTCGAACAGGCCGTCGACGATCGTCATCGCCTGCTCGCGCATGCCGCCTTCGATGTCGCGCCGCTCGCGGTTGATCGCGTCGAGCGCCTGCGCCAGCTCCCCGGCGCGCGCCGCGTCGTCGGTCAGCAGGCATTCGATGCCCAGCGTCATGTCGGCGAGGCGCCCGGCCGCGTTGAGGCGCGGCCCGAGGGCAAAGCCGAGGTCGAAGGTGGTGGCGCGCGCGGCTTCGCGCCCGGCGACGGCGAACAGCGCGGCCAGGCCGCCGGGCAGCGCGCCGGCGCGCATGCGCCGCAGGCCCTGCGCGACCAGGCGCCGGTTGTTCGCGTCGAGCCGCACCACGTCGGCCACCGTGCCCAGCGCCACCAGCGGCAGCAGCGCGTCCAGCTTGGGCTGGTTCTGCGGCGTGAACGCGCCGCGCCGGCGCAGTTCGGCGCGCAGCGCCAGCAGCACGTAGAACATCACGCCGACGCCGGCGATGGACTTGCTGTCGAAGGTGCAGCCGGGCTGGTTGGGATTGACGATGACGGCGGCGTCGGGCAATGCGGTCGCCGGGCAGGTGGTGGTCGGTGACCAGCACCTGCAGGCCGAGCGCGTTGGCGGCGGCCACGCCGTCGACGCTGGCGATGCCGTTGTCGACGGTGATCAGCAGGTCGGCGCCGCGCGCCTTCACCCGCTGCGCGATCGCGGGCGTCAGGCCGTAGCCGTCGGCGACGCGGTCGGGCACCAGGTAATCGACGTGCGCGGCGCCGAGCAGCCGCAGGCCGCGCACGCCGACCGCGCAGGCGGTGGCGCCGTCGCAGTCGTAGTCGGCGACGATGCACAGCCGCCGTCCGGCGGCGATGCCGTCCGCCAGCAGCACGGCGGCCTCGGCCAGGCCTTTCATGCCGTCCGGCGGCAGCAGGCGCGCGAGGCCGTCGTCGAGTTCGTCCATGCCCAGCACCCCGCGCGCGGCGAACAGGCGCGCCAGCAGCGGATGCACGCCACCCTGCTCCAGGGCCCAGGCGGCCCGCGGCGGAATGTCTCGCACGACGATCTTCACAGGGCCTCCAGTTCGGTGGCGGCGCGCGCGCCGCCGAACATCCCGCCAATGCGGCGCAGCCAGCCGCCGCTGCTGCCGGACCAGGACCGCGCGCCGCGTTCGCCGGCGAGCGTGAGCGTGACGCTCCGGCCGTCCGCCAACGACTGCAGCAGGGTGGCGCCCTCGCGCCCGTCGATCGCGCGCCATGCGGCCGCCCACGCCGGCCAGTCGCCCGCCAGCGCCGGGGCGCGCAATGCGTCCGCCACCGTCAATGACGGCGGCAGCGCGGTCACCCCTGCCGGCAAGGCGCCCGTGCCGCTGACCCAGAACGAGTTGACCGGCAGCAGCCCGCGCTGCTGGCGCTCGTCGTTCACTTCGCTGGTATAGAGCAGCATCTGCACTTCCTGCTGCAGCCGCCGCACCGGCCCGGCGCCGGCTACGCGCGGCAACCAGTCGTCCACCTTGCGGCCGATGACGCGCTCCAGCGACGCCGCCGGAAAGTCGCGGAAGCTCTCGCCGCGCGCCAGCCACAGGGTCGGTGCCGAGTATTCCAGCGCGATGCCGTCCTCCTCGAAGAACGGCCGCACCACGGCCAGCAGGGCGCGCGACTCGGGCTCGTCCAACTGCAGGCCGGCCGGGTCGTCCATGGCGACATGGTCGCTGCCGACCCGCCAGTGGCACGGCGTGATCCGGGCCCAGGCAGCGTCGCCGGGATCGCGGCCGTCCTGCTTCACCTGCCACGCGGCCCACGGAATGCGACCGTCCGCCGTTGCCAGGCCACAGGCGCGCGCCAGCACGCGCTCGTGCGGCGGCGAGAGCGAGGTCTCGCTGCCGGCGTCGGATTGGCCGGGGACGAGGCGTGCCAGCAGTTGCTCGAGGCGGGGCAGGGTCAGCCCGCGCAGCGCCTCCTGGCAGCCGGGCTCCGGCGACGAGGCGAAAGGTATCAACAAGTGGGCGCTGTCCGACATCGCCCGTATTGTCGGGGATGCCACAATCGCGGCCACCGAATATGCAGATCCCCTACGAGCTCGTTCTGGGCTGGCGCTACACGCGCGCCGGCCGCGCCACCCGGCGCAACGGCTTCATCTCCTTCATCTCCGGCGTGTCCATGCTGGGCATCGCGCTGGGCGTGGCCGCGCTGATCATCGTGCTGTCGGTGATGAACGGCTTCCAGAAGGAGGTGCGCGACCGCATGCTCGGCGTGGTGTCGCACATCGAGATCCTCGGCCCCGGCGGCGGCGTGCTGGAGGACCCGCAGCGCACCATGGCCGAGGCGCGGCGCCACCCGCAGGTGGTGGGCGCGGCGCCATTCGTGGCAGCGCAGGCGCTGGTGGCGCGCGGCGAGGACATGCGCGGCGCCATCGTGCGCGGCATCGATCCGGCGCACGAGCACGAAGTGACGGATCTCGCCGCCGGCATGCGGCCGGTCCTGCAGCGGCTGGTGCCGGGCGAGTTCGGCGTGGTGCTGGGCGCCGAACTGGCGCGGCAACTGGGCGTGCGCGAAGGCGACCCGCTGACGCTGATCGCGCCCAGCGGACAGATCACGCCGGCCGGCGTGGTGCCGCGCCTGAAGCAGATGAAGGTCGTGGGCAGTTTCGATTCCGGCCATTTCGAATACGACAGCGCACTGGTGCTGCTGCACCAGGACGACGCGCAGCGCATCTTCCGGCTGGAAGGGCCGACCGGCATCCGCCTGAAGCTCGAGGACCTGAACCAGGCGCGCGAAGTGGGCGCCGAACTGGGGCGCACGCTGACCGGCGAGTTCCTGATCCGCGACTGGACCCGGCAGAACCGCACCTGGTTCGCGGCGGTGCAGGTCGAGAAGCGGATGATGTTCATCATCCTGACGCTGATCGTCGCCGTGGCCGCCTTCAACCTGGTGAGCACCCTGGTGATGACCGTCACCGACAAGCGCGCCGACATCGCGATCCTGCGCACGCTGGGGGCGAGCCCGTCCAGCATCATGGGCATCTTCGTCGTGCAGGGCGCCACCGTGGGCGTGATCGGCACGCTGGGTGGGCTGCTGCTCGGGCTGGGCATCGCCATCAACATCGACGTGATCGTCCCGGCGCTGGAGCAGGCGCTCAATGCCAGTTTTCTGCCGAAGGACATCTACCTGATCAGCAAGATGCCGTCGGACCCGCGCAGCGACGACATCGTGCCGATCGCGCTGATCTCGCTCGGCCTGGCCTTCGTCGCGACGATCTACCCGAGCTGGCGCGCGAGCCGCGTCAATCCGGCGGAGGCGCTGCGCTATGAGTGAGGTGGTCCTGGCCGCCCGCGGCATCACCAAGCGCTTCACCGATGCGGGTCTCGATGTCGAGGTGCTCAAGGGCGTGGACCTGCAGGTGCACGCCGGCGAGACCGTCGCCATCGTCGGCGCATCCGGCTCCGGCAAGAGCACGCTGCTGCACCTGCTGGGCGGGCTGGACTCGCCCACGGCCGGGACCGTGCAGCTGATGGGCCAGGAGTTCACCCAACTCGATGCGGCAGCGCAGGGCCGCGTGCGCAACCGGCACCTGGGCTTCGTCTACCAGTTCCACCACCTGCTGCCGGAGTTCAGCGCGCTGGACAACGTCGGCATGCCGCTGCGCATCCGGCGCGAGACGCCGGAGCAGTGCGCGAGCCAGGCGCGCGAGGCGCTGGCGGCGGTGGGCCTCACGGAGCGGCTGCGGCACCGGCCGGCGCAGCTGTCCGGCGGCGAGCGCCAGCGCGTGGCGATCGCGCGGGCGCTGGTCACGCGGCCGGCCTGCGTGATGGCCGACGAGCCGACCGGCAACCTCGATCGCAGCACGGCCGACGTGGTGTTCGACCTGATGCTGCAGCTGGCCCGCGACCGCGGCACCGCCTTCATCCTGGTCACGCACGACGAGACGCTGGCCGCACGCTGCGGCCGCGTGCTGCGGCTGACCGGCGGCCTGCTGGGCTGACTGTCACCGACGGGATCGCGCCGGCCGTCGCGGCGCCGTTGCTGGCCAGGGGCTGGAGCCAAATCGGGGGCCGGCAAGGTGATGTGGCGCGCGCTGCAGGACGCGGAGAAGGCGCCGCGGTAGCCCATCTCCGGCTCGGGCGGCGGCCGCACGGGTGTGCGGACCTTTCCACGAATCGCTGTCGCCGCGCAGATCCTTTGTTGTCTCGGTTGCGTATCGTTTCACGAACGATCGGTCGTGTAGGGCGCCGCCTACGACCGGCGTCTGGCGCAGCCCACACGCGCCCGCCAGCCCAGCCGTGAGACTGTGGCTCAGCCTCGAAAACCGGGGCGGGGCAGGACAACATGAGCAGTATGGCGGGCCAGGCGGAGACAGTGAACACCACGACGGGTGGCGACCAGACGGCGCGCGCGGCCGGGGCGTTGGCGGATGGCGGCTACGCAGTCGCCTGGGCCGGGGCCGGTGACGGCAGCCGGGTGGCGGTGCAGCGCTTCGATGCCGACGGCGCGAAGGCCGGCGCGGCAACGACCCTCGCCCTGGACCTGCGCCAGCATCCAGACATCGCGCTGGCGGTGCTGAGCGACGGCAGCGTGGTCGCCGCCTGCACGGCGACCCGCAGCGTGCCGCTGGACGGGTATTCGATGGAAGTCTCCAGCGTCTTCGCCCAGCGCTTCGACGCGAGCGGCCAACCGCTGGGCGGCGCCCATGAGGTTGGTTCGCTGACGCATTCGTCGCTCGCCGCCGACTACAAGATTCCACGCGAACCGGGCTTGCTCACCTGGCCCGACGGCTCCTGGGCCGCCACCTGGGACGTGGTGGAGGTGCGCGGCGGCGAGGAGATCAGCGTGAGCGGCGCGCTGGCGAGTTTCGACAGCCGCGGCGAGCCGGTGGGCCGTGGCGCGCGCCTGTTCGGCGCCGGCGAGCCCGGCGCGCAGGCGTCGTTCGCGACGCTGCCCGACGGCGGGCTGCTGTTCGTCGAGCAGTACGTCGCCGACGGCCAGTCCCTGGTGCGCTTCGTTCCTTCGGACAGCCAGGAGCGCACGGCCGCTGTCGCGACCACGGCCGACGGCAGCCCGCTGCCCGGCGACGCGCTCCTGCTGGCCCTGAGTGAGGGCTACGCGCTGTGGTCCGTCGACGGCGCGGCGCCGTACCTGCAACTGCTGGACGCCAACGGCGTTCCCATCGGCGGCCCGACCGCCGCGGCCCATGCGCCGCATCAGGCGCAGGCGCTCGCCGACGGCGGCTTCGTGCTGTTCTGGCCGGTCGGCGCCGACGCTGGTGGCGCAGCGCTTCGACGCCGCGGGCACCGCCGTGGGTGGCGAACAGCGCATCGAGACCAACGGCGGCGAGGCGCTCGTCACGGCGCTGCCCGACGGCGGCTGGGCGCTGGCCTGGACCGCGACCGGCGCCGACGGCAGCCTGGACGTGTTCACGCAGCGCTTCGCGGACGCGGGGGACCCGTCGGACCCTCCCGCCCCGGCGGACAGCGGCGCGGCGGGCCATTCCGCCGGCCCGTCCAGGGGCGAAGCGATCCAGGGCCTGCCGGGCGACGACCTGCTCCAAGGCACGGCGGGTGACGACTCGGTCGACGGCGGTGCCGGCACCGACACGTTCGTGACCGGTGCGTCGCTGGCCTCGGTGCATGGGTACGCGATCAGCGGCCGCGTGCTGACGCTCAGCACGGCTTCGGGCACCGACACGCTGCTCGACGTGGAGCGGGTGCGGCTGGCGGATTCGCTGTTCGCCTTCGACACCCAGGCGCCCGCGGGCGACGCGGCCGGCGGACACGTCTGGCAGGCGGCAGCCCTCTTGCGGGCGGCCTTCGGAACGCTGCCGGGGCAGGCGGACCTGAGCCGCTGGACGGCGCAGGCCGACGCGGCGGGCGACATGGCCGCGCTCGGGCAGCAGATGGTGGACGCCTACGCGCGCGGCGCGTCATCGGCGGACCTGGTGGCGCACCTGTACCGGATGCTGGTCGGCACGAGCGCCGACGATGCCACGGTGCAGGCGCTGGCGGGCCAGTTCGCCACCGGCGGCGCGGCGCTGGCCCATGCCGCGACGCTGTCGCTCAACACCGACCAGATGGTGGGCTTCACCGGCAGCGTGCAGCAGCTCGATCCGGCCTGGTTCTGAGTCCGAGTTGTAAAGCGGACCGCCTAACCCGACAGCCGGACGCAACCCAACAGCCGAACGCAGAGGGCGCAGAAACTCGCAAAGGACGCAAAAGATTCAGAAGGAAAGACAAGTTCTTCTTCTTGTTTCTGGCTTCTTCTGCGTCCTCTGCGTACCCTTTGCGGCCTCTGCGTTCGGCTGTTGGGTTAGTAACCCGACAAGGCCGCGATTCGGTCCATCTGCACCGCCGCATCCCCGAACAGTTCCTGCAGCACGCGCGCGCGCTTCATGAACAGCCCGATGTCCAGTTCGTCGGTCATGCCGATGCCGCCGTGCATCTGCACGCCTTCCTGCACCGTGCGATTGGCCGTCAGGCACGCGCGGGCCTTGGCCTGCGCCACGAGCAGCGGCGTGTTCTTCGCACCTTCGTCGATCGCGGCCACCGCCTGGCGCACGATGGCGCGCGTCAACTCGAGGTCGCAGAACAGCTGCGCGGCACGGTGCTGCAGCGCCTGGAACTCGCCGATCGCGCGGTCGAACTGCTTGCGCTCCTTCAGGTATTGCACGGTGCGGTCGAAGACTTCGTCGGCGAGGCCCAGCAGCTCGGCGGCCGCGACCGCACGCCCGACGTCCAGCACCTGTTCCAGCAGCGCCGCGCCGTTCGCGGCGGAACCGATGATTGCGCCGGCGGGCACGCGAACGCCCTCGAACGTGAGGCGCGCGGCGTTGTGCGCGTCGAGCATGACGGTGCGCTCCACCTGCAGGCCGGGCGTGCCGGCGGGCACCAGCAGCAACGCGAGCCCGTCGTCGACGCGGGCGGACACGATGAAGGCCTGCGCCACGTGGCCGTCGACCACCAGCAGCTTGCTGCCGTCGATCTTCCACTCGTCGCCTTCGCGCACGGCCGTGGTGCGGATGGCCGCGGGGCGGTGCCGCGCGCGCTCGTCGACGGCCAGCGCCATGATGGTGTCGGCCTCCGCGATGCGCGCGAGCCAGGCCGCCTGCTGGGCCGGCCCGCCGGCGCGGCGCAACAGCCACGCCGCAAGCACCGCGGTCGAGAAGAAGGGTGTCGGCGCCAGGGTGTGGCCGATCTGCTCGGCGATCAACGACGCTTCGCTGACGCCCAGCCCCAGCCCGCCGTGGTCCTGCGGCACCAGGATCGCGCTGTACCCCTGTTCGGCAAAGGCGGTCCACAGTGGCGGCGAATAGCCATTGGGGTCGGCGCTGTCGCGCAACTGGCGCAGTTGGTCGACCGGTGCGCGATCGGCCAGGAACGACTGCGCGCTGTCCCGCAGCATCCGGCGTTCTTCGTTGAGGATCCAGGTCATGCGATGCTCCTTCAGGCGCCGGGCAGGCCGAGCACCCGCTTGCCCACCACGTTCAACTGCACCTCGCTGGTGCCGCCCTCGATCGAATTGCCCTTGGTGCGCAGCCAGGTGCGGGCGGCCGTGCCGTCCTGCGAGCGGGCGCCTTCCCACTCCAGCGCGCCGGCGCCGCCGGCGGCGATCATCAGTTCCCAGCGCCGCTTGTTCAGCTCGGCGCCGTAGTACTTCAGCGCCGACGACAGCGCCGGGTGCGCCTGGCCGGCGCGCGACTGTTCGCCCACCAGCTGGAGCCAGGCGCGAAACGCCGCCTCGTCCACCTCGAACCGGGCGATCTCCGCCCGCAGCACGGGATCGTCCAGGCGCCCGTTCGCGTCGAGGCCGATCCGTTCGACGGCGTAGCGCCCCACCGGTGGCGGCAGCGCACGCTCGCCGATCGCGCCGATCATCTCGCGCTCGTGCGTCAGCAGGTACTTGGCGATCGTCCAGCCGGCGTTGAGTTCGCCGACCAGGTTGGCCAACGGCACCTTCACGTTGTCGAAGAAGGTCTCGCAGAACGGCGACTTGCCCGAGATCAGCTTGATCGGCCGCGTGCTCACGCCCGGCGTCGTCATGTCGATCAGGATGAAGCTGATGCCGGTGTGCTTGCGGCTCGTGTCGGTGCGCACCAGGCAGAACATCCAGTCGCTCTCGTCGGCATACGACGTCCAGATCTTCTGGCCGTTGACCAGGAAGTGGTCGTCCCGGATCTCCGCCTTGGTGGCGAGCGCAGCGAGGTCCGAGCCGGCGTTCGGCTCCGAATAGCCCTGGCACCAGCGAATCTCGCCGCGGGCGATCTGCCGCAGGTCGTGGCGCTTCTGTTCCTCGGAACCGTACTTCAGCAGTGCCGGGCCGAGCATCCAGATGCCGAAGCTTTGCAGCGGCGGGCGGCAGTGCAGCCGCGCCATCTCGTCGCGCAGGATCGCCGCCTGCGCGTGGTCCAGGCCGCCACCGCCGTATTCGCGCGGCCAGGTCGGCACGGTCCAGCCGCGCTCGCCCATGCGCTGCAGCCACAGCCGCTGCGCCTCGCTTTGGAACGTAAAGCGCTTGCCGCCCCAGCACACGTCGGCCTCGGTCCTGGCCGGCTGCCGCATCTCGCGCGGACAGTTGGCCTCGAGCCAGGCGCGGGTGTCGCGGCGGAAGGCGTCGAGGTCGGTGCTGGTTTCGCTCATGGCTTGTCCTTTCTGATGGCTCTCAGACCAGCACGCCGCCGTCGCAGATGATGGTGTGGCCGGTGGTGAAGCTCGATGCCTTGGACGCCAGGAAGACGGCTGCGCCGGCGATTTCGTCCGGCTCGCCGATCCGCTGCAGCGGCGAGGTGCGGGTGGCGCGCTCCAGCGTTTCCGGGTTCTCCCACAGCGCCCGCGCGAAGTCGGTGCGCACCAGCCCCGGCGCGATGCAGTTCACGCGCACGTTGTGCGGCCCGTATTCCACCGCGTAGTTGCGCGCCAGCTGGAAGTCCGCGGCCTTCGACACGTTGTAGGCGCCGATGATGGGGCTGCCGCGCAGGCCGCCGATCGACGAGACGATGATGATGGAGCCTTCGCGGCGTTCGACCATCTGCGGCGCGCACATGCCGATCAGCCAGTGGTTGCTGATGATGTTGTTGTCCAGGATCTTGCGGAACTGGTCGTCGCTGATGCCGGCGAGCGGCCCGTAATACGGATTGGTGGCCGCATTGCAGACCAGCACGTCGATGCGGCCGAACACCTGGTTGGCGTGGTCGACCAGCGCCTGCAGGGCTTGCTTCGACGAGATGTTCGCCGCGAAGGCGGTGGCCCGGCCGGCGCCGTGGTGCGCGTCGAGGGCCTGGGCCACTTCCTGGCACGGCTGCAGCTTGCGCGAGGAGATGACGACACGGGCGCCGTGCTCGGCGAGGCGCTCGGCGATGGCGCGGCCGATGCCGCGCGAGGAGCCGGTGACGACGGCGACCTTGCCGGTCAGGTCGAAAAGCGATGGCATGAGGATTCCGGGATTGGGTGGAGGAAGCGCCGGCGATGCGACTGCACTGCAGAACGTCAGTGAGAGGTCCGGCGCGGGCGATTGTTCCGCCCGCGCCGCCGCCATGTCAATCCGGCACTGCCGCGACCGCGACTCGGAGCATCGGTGGTCCCGCGCGCGATTTACAGCGCGGGGATCGGGTGCTAGCATCCCCCGGGATGTAGCTTCATGCGGTTCTGCTTTGCAGAACGTCAATGCCACCGGCATGCCGGCGGCGCTTCACCCACACCCCCTGCCGTGGCCCCGAGCGGGCCGTTCGTCACAAGGAGACGCCTGCCATGAGCAGCACCCGCTACGACGTGCGTGGTCGCACCGCCGTCATCACCCTCGACTCACCGCCCGTCAACGGCCTCGGCGCCGCGCTGCGCACCGACATCGTCGCCGCGCTCGATCGCGCACTGGCCGACGCCGACGCGCAGGCCATCGTCATCACCGGCAACGACAAGGCGTTCTCCGGCGGCGCCGACGTGAAGGAATTCGGCACGCCCAACGCGGCGCGCGAACCGCGCCTGCCGGTCGTGATCGCGGCCCTCGAGACTTCGACCAAGCCGGTCGTGGCGGCCATCTCCGGCGTCTGCATGGGCGGCGGATTGGAACTGGCGATGGGCGCGCACTACCGCGTCGCCCGCGCCGATGCCCAGATCGCGCTGCCCGAAGTCAAGCTCGGCCTGCTGCCGGGCGCCGGCGGTACGCAGCGGCTGCCGCGCGCGGTGGGTCTCGAGACGGCCTTGAACATGATCACGTCGGGCGCCACGGTGCCGGCGGCCAAGCTGAAGGGAACGGCGCTGCTCAATTCTCCGAATATCTACGAATTTCACCTCTACACTCGCAGTTCCACTCACCTCTCCCGAACTCGAGCACCTCCAGTATCAAAGGCAGTTCCGAGGTTGAGCCTCGGGATTTCACCCCTGACTTAAAGATCCGCCTACGTGCGCTTTACGCCCAGTGATTCCGAACAACGCTAGCCCCCTTCGTATTACCGCGGCTGCTGGCACGAAGTTAGCCGGGGCTTCTTATCCAGGTCTCGTCATTATCGTCCCTGGCGAAAGAGCTTTACAACCCTAGGGCCTTCATCACTCACGCGGCATGGCTGGATCAGGCTTTCGCCCATTGTCCAATATTCCCCACTGCTGCCTCCCGTAGGAGTCTGGGCCGTGTCTCAGTCCCAGTGTGGCTGATCATCCTCTCAGACCAGCTACCGATCGTCGCCTTGGTGAGCTTTTACCTCACCAACTAGCTAATCGGACGCGGGCCGATCCTTCGGCGATAAATCTTTCTGCTCTCGCACGTATCCGGTATTAGCCCAAGTTTCCCTGGGTTATTCCAGACCGAAGGGTACAGTTCCCACGCGTTACTCACCCGTCTGCCACTCCCTATTGCTAGGGCGTTCGACTTGCATGTGTTAGGCCTGCCGCCAGCGTTCGTTCTGAGCCAGGATCAAACTCTCAAGTTTGAGATTTGATACTGACTGATCACATTTTACTCTTGACGAGTCCCAAGCACACTTGCCTTCTCGTCTCACGACGATGAAAACAATGGTGTACCTCAGAAAACGTGACCGTCAGAGTGTCTCATCGACCGCTCTCCGAGGAGAAGCGGTCCGCAAGGACCTCCGCCGTCCACGTTTCTCTTTCTTCCGATTTGATTGTCAAACAGCGTA
>CAVPTY010000109.1:0-11676 GCA_963708655.1 uncultured beta proteobacterium | reverse complement strand
GTCGATGGAATCGCTCGGGTTCCGGCTGGGCCTGGATACCCGACGTCCTGACGCCGGCCCAGCGCCGCGAAAACGAGATTTCCGAGAAGCTGGTCAGCCAGTTCCTGGCCGCCGACGTGGTGGTCGTGGGCGCGCCGATGTACAACTTCTCCGTCCCCACGCAGCTGAAGGCGTGGATCGACCGCGTTGCCCAGGCCGGCCGCACCTTCACCTACACCGACAAGGGCCCCCAGGGCCTGGCCGGCGGCAAGACGGTGATCGTGGCATCGTCGCGCGGCGGCGTGTACTCCACCAACCCCGCGCTCGCCGGCCTGGACCACCAGGAAAGCTACCTGAAGACGGTGTTCGGCTTCTTCGGCGTCACGGACATCCGGATCGTGCGCGCCGAGGGCGTGGCGATGGGCGACGCTGCCAAGGCGCAAGCCTTGAGCGCTGCCGACGTGACGATCAAGGCGCTCACCGCTCCCGCGGCGACCCAGCCCGAGCGCTCGCCGGTCGCCGTCTGAGCGCCACCGGTGCCCGCCGCCGGCCACGCCAAAAGTCCCTCGTGGGGGACGGCCTGCCGCAGGCCGTCCCTTGTTTGTTGATACAGTCGGCGGCGAAGCTCGTACTCTCAAAGGCATCGCCATGGCTCGCACCGTTCAATGCATCAAACTCGGCCGGGAGGCCGAAGGGCTCGATTTCCCGCCGTATCCCGGCGAGCTCGGCAAGCGCATCTACGAAAACGTCAGCAAGGAAGCCTGGGCCGGCTGGCTCAAGCACCAGACCATGCTGGTCAACGAGAACCGCCTGAACCTGGCCGACCAGCGCGCCCGCCAGTACCTGGCGCGCCAGATGGAAAACCACTTCTTCGGCGCCGGCGCCGACCAGGCGGCCGGCTACGTGCCGCCCAAGGAGTAAGGCGCCTGCCCACACGGCCGGCTCGCGCCACGCCAGCCGGTTCAGCACCATGGGTGAACCCGTCGAGTGGCTGCCGGACGGAACGCCGCGCAGCCCTCGTTTCCACGATATCTACCGCTCCAGCAGCGGCGGGCTCGAGCAGGCACGCCACGTGTTCCTCGCCGGCTGCGGCCTGCCCCAGTCCTGGGCCGGCCAGCCGCGCTGGCGCATCCTCGAAACCGGCTTCGGCCTGGGCCTGAACTTCCTGACGGCGTGGCGCGCCTGGCTGGACGACCCGGCGCGGCCTCGGATGCTGCACTTCTTCTCGGTGGAAGCCTGGCCCGTGGCCGCGGCCGACCTGCTGCGCGCCAGCGCGGCGCATCCTGAACTGGCGCCCCTGGCGCAGCAGCTCGCGGCGCAGTGGATCGGGCTGGCGCCCGGCGTGCACCGCCTCGCGTTCGAGCAAGGCCGGGTGCTGCTGACGCTGGCGGTGCGCGACGTCAAGGAGGCGCTGAACGAGCCTTCGTTCGCCGCCGACTCGGTGTTCCTCGACGGCTTCGATCCGCAGCGCAATCCGGCGATGTGGGAGGCGCACACGCTCGAGGCCGTGGCGCGCCATTGCCGGCGCGGCACCACGCTGGCGACGTGGAGCGTCGCCGGCGGGGTGCGGCGCGAACTCGCGCAGTGCGGCTTCGTCGCCGACAGGGCCGAGGGGCTCGCGCCCAAGCGCCATTGCCTGCGGGCCGTCTTCGAGCCGGCGTGGGAGACCCGGCGCCAGCCGCTGGACCGCACCACCGCGCCGGGCCGCTGCGTCGTCGTCGGCGCGGGACTGGCCGGGGCCGCGGCGGCCGCGAGCCTGGCGCGCCGCGGCTGGGAAGTCACCGTGATCGACCAGGCGAGCACGCCGGCGGCCGGCGCTTCGGCGCTGCCGGCGGGATTGCTGGCGCCGCACCACTCGAGCGACGACTCGCTGCTGTCACGCCTGTCGCGCAGCGGCGTGCGCATCACGCTGCAGTACGCCCGCGAGTTCCTGCCGGAAGGCGACGACTGGCGCTGCACCGGCGTGCTGGAGCACCGGCCGGGCACGGCCTTGCGCTCGCTCGAGGGCGCCGGCGAGGCGGCGCGCGCCTGGACCCGCGATGCCGACGCGGCGCGCACGGCGCAGGCTGGCCTCGCGGCCGGCGAACCGGCCTACTGGCACCAGCTCGCGGCGTGGATCCGTCCCGCGGCGCTGGTGCGCGCCTGGCTCGGCGAGCACGGCGTCGGCTGGCGCGGCGGCGCCGGCGTGGCGCGGCTGGCGCGGCACGGCGACGCCTGGCAATTGTTCGACCGCCATGGCGCGCTGCTGGACGAAGCCGAACTCGTCGTGCTGGCGGCGGCGCATGGCACGGCGGCACTGCTGGACGGCCGCCTGCCGCTGCATCCGGTGCGCGGCCAGGTGTCCTGGGCCATCCACCGGCCCGGCATGACGTTGCCACCCTTCCCCGTCAACGGCCATGGCCACTTCATCCCGCAAGCGACCGTGGCAGGCGCAACCGCCTGGCTGTGCGGCTCCACCTACGAACGCGGCGACGCCGACCGCTCGCCGCGCGACGCCGACCACCGGGCCAACCTGGCCAAGCTCGCCACCTTGCTGCCGCGGCTGGCGCAGCAACTGGCGCCGGCGTTCCGCGACGGCTCGGTGCAAGCCTGGACCGGCGTGCGCTGCGCGTCGGCGGACCGCCGCCCTTGCGTCGGGGAGGTCGAGCCGGGCCTGTGGGTCAGCACCGCGATGGGTTCGCGCGGCCTGACCTTTGCGGCCCTGTGCGGCGAGTTGCTGGCGGCGCGCCTGCACGGCGAGCCGCTGCCGCTGGAGCCCCGGCTCGCGGCGGCGCTCGACACCGCGCGCCACAACTGACCCTCAGGAGGTCGGCTCGTGCACCGGCAGCACCGGTGCCGGTGCCATGCCGGGGGCGGCGAGGACCTTGTGCAGCGCATCGTGCAAGGTCACCGGATCCAGCGGCATGTCGATGAAGGCCGCGGCGCCGCCCAAGCGCGCGCGCAGGCGATCGCGCAGGCAGCCGCCGCTCTTGGCGACGATCACCTCCGGCCACGGCAGGGTGCCGGCGCGCAGGCGCTTGAGCACCGACCAGGCATCGATCTGCGGCGGGTGGTGTTCGACGATGGCCAGGCAGTACGGCTGCCGGCTCGCCAGGGCCAGCGCCTGCGGCCCGGTCTCCGCTTCGTCGACCATCGCGAGTCCGGACAGGGCGAGGCGCGCCCGCAGGTACAGGCGCTGCTCGCGGTCGGGACTGGCGACCAGCGCCCGCCGCGGCTGCGGCACCGGTTCGGGCGGCTGGGTGTCCATGGCGTCGGTGCCGGGACCCAGATCGAAATCCAGCGCTTCGGTGCTGCCGAAGAAAGAGTCCATGCCGTGCAGCAGCTCGGTCCAGGCGATCGGCCGCTGCACGACGCGCCAGGCGTCCGGCGGGTGCGTGCGGGCCGACCCACACCAGCCTGGCTGCGCCCGCGCTCCCGGACCTGGCTTCGGCGACCGCTTCGGCGTTCTCGCCGTCGACCAGCCGCAGGCGCGGCGCTTCGGGCGCGTCCCACACCCACAGGCTGTACATGATCTCGCGCTCTTCGGACAGGCGCAAGACGGTGTTGAGGGCGTGGCGTTCCGCCGCGGAAAAACCGACGACCTTGACGAACACGCGTTGTGCCATGGTGGATGGGCTGCTGGGTGGCGCGGTCATTATCGGCCGATGTGGCGCGAATCCAAGACCGCGTTTGAAGGTGCTTGCGATGGCGCAAGCCGCGCCGGCACTGCCGCATAAGCTTATTCGCATAAGAAGCGAACGAAAAAGTAGTTCGCGCGGATAAGGGCACCCCATAGAGTCACCTCGTGACGGCGCCGGCCCCCCGAAAAGGCAGCGCCGCAGCCTCTTGCGACCAACCCATGTACCAATACACCGAGTTCGACCGGCAGTTCGTCAGGCAACGGGCCGCCCAGTACCGCGACCAGCTGGAACGCCACCTCGCGGGCCAGCTGGGCGACGACGAGTTCCGCCCCTTGCGCCTGCAGAACGGCTGGTACATCCAGCGCTACGCGCCGATGCTGCGCATCGCCGTGCCGTACGGCGAGATCGCCAGCCGGCAGTTGCGCGTGCTGGCGAAGATCGCCCGCGAATACGACCAGCCCAGCGCCGATCTGTTCCGCGATGCCCAGGCGACGCAGGATGCGCTCGGCGCGGTGCCGGTGCCCGGCGGCGGCGAGGTGCGCTCGCGCCTGAAGGCGGGGTACGGCCACATCACCACCCGCCTGAACGTGCAGTTCAACTGGATCCCGCTGGAGCGCAGCGCCGACGTGATGGAGCTGCTGGCCAGCGTCGACATGCACGGCATCCAGACCAGCGGCAACACCATCCGCAACATCGCGACCGACGCGCTCGCCGGCATCGCCGTCGACGAGATCGCCGATCCGCGCCCGTTCTGCGAGATCCTGCGCCAGTGGAGCACCCTGCATCCGGAGTTCGCCTTCCTGCCGCGCAAGTTCAAGATCTCGGTGAACGGCGCCAGGGAGGACCGAGCGGCCATCGGCTGGTACGACGTCGGCCTGCAATTGCTGCGCAACGAAGCCGGCGAACTCGGCTTCAAGGTGCTGGTGGGCGGCGGCATGGGCCGCACGCCCATCATCGGGACCGTGGTGCGCGAATTCCTGCCGTGGCAGCAGGTGCTGAACTACCTGGAAGCGGTGATCCGCGTCTACAACCGCTATGGCCGGCGCGACAACGCCTGGAAGGCGCGCATCAAGATCCTGGTGAAGGCCGAGGGCCAGCGCTACATCGACCAGGTGGAAGAGGAGTTCCGCCAGATCGTCGAAGTTGACGGCGCGCGCCCACACCATCACCCAGGCCGAGTTCGACCGCGTGGCCGCGAACTTCGCGCCGCCGGTGCTGGCCCGGCGCGAGTTCAAGGGCGAGGACGCGATCCTGCGGGCGGCGGCGCAGGCCGATCCGGAGTACGCCCGCTGGCTGGCCCGCAACGTCAAGCCGCACCGCGACCCGCAGCTGCGCGCCGTGACGCTGTCGTTCAAGCGCATCGGGCAGGC
This sequence comes from uncultured beta proteobacterium, assembly GCA_963708655.1. Classification (GTDB taxonomy): domain Bacteria; phylum Pseudomonadota; class Gammaproteobacteria; order Burkholderiales; family Burkholderiaceae_C; genus Ramlibacter. The sequence continues at coordinate 6,707 of CAVPTY010000109.1, read as the reverse complement.
GCCCGGCGACGCCACCGGCGAGCAGCTGGAGCTCGCCGCCGAGCTGGCCGAGCGCTTCTCCGCCGGCGAGGCGCGCACCACCCACGAACAGAACCTGCTGCTGCCCTGGGTGCACGCCGACGACCTGCCGGCGCTGTGGCACGCCGCCCGCAAGGCGGGCCTGGCGCGGCCCAACATCGGCCTGCTCACCGACATGATCGCCTGCCCGGGCGGCGACTTCTGCTCGCTGGCCAACGCCCGCTCGCTGCCGATCGCCGAGGCGATCATGCAGCGCTACCAGGACCTCGACGAGATCCACGACATCGGCGAGATCGACCTGCACATGAGCGGCTGCATCAATTCCTGCGGCCACCACCACAGCGGCCACATCGGCATCCTGGGCGTCGACAAGGACGGCCAGGAGTGGTACCAGGTCACGCTCGGCGGCGCCGACGGTTCCGACCTGTCGGGACCGGCCCAGCCGGGCAAGGTGGTCGGCCCGTCGTTCTCGGCGGCCGAAGTGCCGGAGGTGATCGAGGCCGTGCTGGAGACCTACCGCGAGCTGCGCTGCAGCGCGGACGGCAAGCAGGAAACCTTCCTGGCGACGCTGCGCCGCGTCGGCCTCGAGCCCTTCAAGGCGGCGGCGAACGCCGCCCGCACCCCGGAACAGCAGGTGGCCTGATGAAGATGGAACTGGAGATCATCCACGGCGGCGCGCCGGCGCCGGACGAATCGGCGGACGTGCTGCGGCTGGACAACGCCGCCGATCCGCTGGCCGGCGAGCTCGAGGGCGTGCGAGCGCATCGAGCTGCACTTTCCGAAGTTCACCGACGGCCGCGCGTTCAGCCAGGCCCTGCTGCTGCGGCGCCGGCGCGGCTTCCGGGGCGACATCCGCGCCACCGGCGACGTGCTGATCGACCAGCTGGTGCAGATGCAGCGCAGCGGCTTTTCCAGCGCGGTGCTGCGCGCCGACCAGGACGTGGCGCACGCCCGGCGCCAGTTCGAACGCTACCCGGCGTTCTACCAGGGCGACGTGCTCGATCCCCGCCCGCTGTTCGCGAGGTTCGTCTGATGAGCGCGGTGGAACTCAACGCGCGCCCGTCGCCGGACTTCGCGGACAAGCTGCTGGAGACCAGCACGCTGTTGCGTCGGGCGGCTTCGGAGTTCGCGCCGGTGACGCAGGCCTCGAGCCTGGGTGCGGAGGACGTCGTGATCACGCACCTCGTCAACGTGCAGCAGTTGCACATCCCGGTGTTCGTCCTCGACACCGGCATGCTGCATCCGCAGACGCTGGAACTGCTGGAGCGCACCCGCGCCGCCTCGCGCGCGCCGGTGACCGTCTACCGGCCGGTGCAGGAGGCTGTGCTGCAGTTCGTCGCCCGCGAAGGCGGCGACGCGATGTACCGCAGCATCGAGCTGCGCAAGGCCTGCTGCGGCATCCGCAAGATGGAGCCGCTGGCCCGCGCGCTGGAAGGCCAGCGCGCCTGGATCACCGGTCTGCGCCGCGAGCAGTCGGACGCCCGCGCCGAGGTGCCGCTGCTGGACGCGAGCGACCCGGCGCGCGTCAAGTTCAACCCGCTGGCCCGCTGGACCTGGGGCGACGTGTGGCACTACATCGCGCTGCACGGCGTCGACTACAACCCGCTGCACGACCAGTTCTATCCCAGCATCGGCTGCGCGCCGTGCACCCGTGCCGTTGCCGCGGGAGAAGATTTCAGGGCGGGCAGGTGGTGGTGGGAAAGTGGCGAGACGACGAAGGAGTGCGGCTTGCATGAGCCGCGGGCGAGCGACAGCTCGCCGCTCGCCACTTCGGCGCAGGCTAACTTCGCCGAAGGCGAAGTTAAGGCTTCGACCGAAGCCGGCCGGAGCCAAAGCAGCGACGCTCCGAAGGAATGCGGCTTGCATGTGAAGAAAGAAGAGGTAACCGCATGAACGCCCGCGTCGAACCCGCGCTGCTCGCGCACCTGAGCAACCTGCACCTGGACGCGCTGGAGGAGGAGGCGATCTTCGTGCTGCGCGAGGTGGCGGCCGCCTTCGAACGCCCCGCCCTGCTGTTTTCCGGCGGCAAGGACTCGCTGGTGCTGCTGAAGTGCGCGGAGAAGGCCTTCGGTGCCGGCCGCATCCCGTATCCGTTGCTGATGATCGACACCGGGCACAACTTTCCCGAAGTGACCGACTTCCGCGACGCCCGGGCCCGCGAACTGGGCGCCGAGCTGATCGTGCGCAGCGTCGAGGACTCGATGCGGCGCGGCACCGTGCGCCTGGCCCATCCCGGCGAGTCGCGCAACGCGCACCAGTCGGTGACGCTGCTGGAGGCGATCGAGGAATTCCGCTTCGACGCGCTGATCGGCGGCGCCCGCCGCGACGAGGAGAAGGCGCGCGCCAAGGAGCGCATCTTCTCGCACCGCGACAGCTTCGGGCAGTGGCAGCCGAAGGACCAGCGGCCGGAACTGTGGACGCTGTTCAACACCCGGCTGCAGCCGGGCGAGCACTTCCGCGTGTTCCCGATCTCCAACTGGACCGAGCTGGACGTGTGGCAGTACATCCAGCGCGAGAACATCGCGCTGCCGTCGATCTACTACGCGCACCGGCGCGAGGTGGTGGAGCGGCGCGGCCTGCTGGTGCCGGTGACGCCGCTCACGCCGGCGCGCGACGGCGAGCAGGTGGTGACGCGCACCGTGCGCTTCCGCACCGTCGGCGACATCACCTGCACCTGCCCGGTGGCGAGCGACGCGGCCGACGCCGCCGAAGTGGTGCTGGAGACGCTGGCGGTGGACGTCAGCGAGCGCGGCGCCACCCGCATGGACGACAAGACCTCCGACGCCTCGATGGAAAAGCGCAAGAAGGACGGGTATTTCTGATGATCGGAACGGAACTGACGGCGGATGCCCCGGTGGACCGCGGCCCGCGCCGCGATGACCAAGCCCGAAGCAGCGGCGACCACGCTGCCGCCCTGCGCTTCATCACCTGCGGCAGCGTGGACGACGGCAAGAGCACGCTGATCGGCCGGCTGCTGGTCGACAGCAAGGCCGTGCTGCAGGACCAGCTGGCCGGCGTGCAGCGCTCGGGCGAGACCGACCTGGCGCTGCTGACCGACGGCCTGTCGGCCGAGCGCGAGCAAGGCATCACCATCGACGTGGCCTACCGCTATTTCGCCACGCCGGCGCGCAAGTTCATCATCGGCGATGCGCCCGGCCACGAGCAGTACACCCGCAACATGGTGACGGCCGCCTCCGGCGCCGATGCCGCCGTGGTGCTGGTGGACGCGACCAAGCTGCAATGGGCCGACGCCGGGCTGGACCTGCTGCCGCAGACCCGCCGCCATGCGCTGCTGGCCGACCTGCTGCGCGTGCCTTCGATCGTCTTCGCGATCAACAAGCTGGACGCGGTGGAAGACCCCATCGTCGCCTTCGACCACATCCGCGGTGCGCTGGCGCGCTTCGCCGCGTCGGCCGGCATCGCGGTGCGCGCCACGCTGCCGATCTCGGCGCTCAAGGGCCACAACGTCGTGCAGCCGCATCCCGGCTGGTGCCGCTACGAAGGGCCGTCGCTGCTGCAGCTGCTGGAACAGCTCGACGTGGCCGCCGTGGACCACGATGCGCCCGCCGCCGTGCCGGTGCAATGGGTCGAGAAGTTCTCGTCCTCGGCCGACACCAGCCAGGGCCGCCGCATCTTCTGGGGCCGGGTGGCTGCGGGCACCGTGCAGCCGGGCCAGGCCGTCACCGTGCTCCCCGGCGGCCGCAGCGCCGTCGTGGCCCAGGTGCTGGACCACGTCAGGCGGCCGCGCGCCGTCGGCGCCGGCCGCAGCGCGGGCATCGTGCTCGACCGGGAGATGGACGTCTCCCGCGGCGACTGGCTGCTGGCGCCCGGAGCGGCCCGGCCGGCGCGCGAGCTCTCGGTCACCGTGGCCTGGCTCGACGACCAGCCGCTGGTCGCGGGCCGCGTCTACTGGGCGCTGCACGGCCACCGCTGGGTCAAGGCGCGGGTGCAGCGGATCGTGCACCGGCTGGACATCCACACCCTGGCCGAGGCACCCGCCAGCGAACTGGAGCCCAACGCCATCGGCCATGTCGACCTGGTGCTGCAGGAGCCGCTGGCCCTGCGGCCCTACGAGCAGTCGCGCGTGCTGGGCTCGCTCGTGCTGGTCGATACGGCCAGCCACAGGACGGCCGGCGCCGCGCTGGTGCGCGCCGCCTGACGCAACGCAAAGATTTCGACCGCCGGTTCGCACAGCCTTCGTGTGGCTACCCGGCCGGGCTGCAGCGCGCCGCGTAAAATCGAGGGTTTCCCCCAGGCAACACAAGAGACCATGACCCACGTCGTCACCGAATCCTGTATCCGCTGCAAGTACACCGACTGCGTCGACGTGTGCCCGGTCGACTGCTTCCGGGAAGGCCCCAACATGCTGGTCATCGACCCGGACGAGTGCATCGACTGCGCCGTCTGCATTCCCGAATGCCCGGTCAACGCGATCTTCGCGGAAGAGGACGTGCCGGGCGACCAGATGCAGTTCGTCAAGCTCAACGCCGAGCTGTCGCACGCGCCCGGCTGGAAGAGCATCACCAAGCGCAAGCCGGCCCTCGAGGACGCCGAGGAATGGAAGGACAAGACGGACAAGTTGAAGGAACTGGTCCGCTGATAACCATGCCTGCCGCCGGCAATGTGGCCGCCGCGGAGAATGGCGCGAACGCTATAGTCGTATGGAACCACAACTGAACCAAGAAGTGATCAAGACCGCCGCCGCCCACGATGGACCCATTGAAACCGATGCAGTCATCGTTGGGGCCGGGCCGGTCGGGCTCTTCCAGGTCTTCGAGCTCGGGCTGCTGGAGATCAAGGCCCATGTGATCGACTCGCTGGGCTACCCCGGCGGCCAGTGCGTGGAGCTGTATCCCGACAAGCCGATCTACGACATCCCCGCCGTGCCGGTGTGCACCGGCCAGGAACTGACGGACAACCTCCTCAAGCAGATCGAGCCCTTCGGCGCCACCTTCCACTTCGGCCAGGAAGTGACCGAGGTCCGGCCGCAGGACGACGGCCGCTTTTTCGTCGAGACCTCGCAGCGGCACGCGCTTTCTCACCCGCACCATCTTCATCGCGGCCGGCGTCGGCGCCTTCCAGCCGCGCACGCTGAAGGTCGACGGGCTGGACAAGTTCGAAGGCTCGCAGGTCTTCTACCGGGTCAAGAACCCGGCCGACTTCGCCGGCAAGAACCTCGTCATCGTCGGCGGCGGCGACTCCGCGCTGGACTGGACGCTGCAGTTCGCGCAGGAAGGCCCGCAACCGCGCCGAAAGCGTGATCCTGCTGCACCGGCGCGACGGCTTCAAGGCCGCGCCGGCCTCGCGTGGCCAAGATGCGCGAGCTGTGCGACGCGCACGAGATGCAGTTCAGCGTCGGCCAGGTCACCGGCTGCGAGGAGCAGGACGGCAAGCTCACCGGCGTCAAGGTCACCGGCAGCGACGGCGTCACGCGCCTGATGCCGCTGGACATGCTGCTGGTGTTCTTCGGCCTGTCGCCCAAGCTCGGGCCGATCGCCCAGTGGGGCCTGGACATCGAGCGCAAGCAGCTCAAGGTGGACACCGAGAAGTTCTCCACCAACGTGCCCGGCATCTTCGCCGTGGGCGACATCAACACCTACCCCGGCAAGAAGAAGCTGATCCTGTCGGGCTTCCACGAGTGCGCGCTGGCCGCCTTCGCCGCCGCGCCCTTCATCTTCCCGGACAAGAAGATCCACCTGCAGTACACGACCACCAGCCCCAAGCTGCACAAGGTGCTGGGCGTCGAGACGCCGGTGTTCGACTGAGGTTTCTGCGTAGGCCAGCGGCCAGTGCGCGACCAATCGCGTTTCGGTCGCCGCCACTGCCGAGAAGGCCGGCAAAGTCCGCTATAATGCAAGGCTTCGGTGAACGACACCGGAACCGACACATTCCTCGATAGCTCAGTCGGTAGAGCGCCGGACTGTTAATCCGTAGGTCCCTGGTTCGAGCCCAGGTCGAGGAGCCAACGATCAACCCTGTGAACACTTGGCGTGGAGCCTGCAGCCAGCAGAGCTTCACCCCGGTATTCCACGGTGACGGTGTCCACCCCAATCGACACCCTCTCGATGAACGCGCACAGAAAGGCGCGTTTTTTCTTGGTGTCGCTGCGCGCGATCACCTCCTGCATCACCTCCACGGCCACGGCCGGGTCGATCTTGCCGCCACGGCGTCGCACGAGACCAGCATGGGTGTTCATCAGCGGACCAGCTGCGCGCCATTGACCTTCGCCGCGCGCCTGTCGAAGGTCCACAGCGGCAGCTCGCCCGCCTGCGCAGCGAGCGCGACATGCAGGCAGTCGGCGAAATCTGCCGTGCCTTCGCGGTACAACTGAAGGGCCACCTCCAGCGCGCGCTCCGATTCAAAATTCAACTCGGCCGTCGAGAACAGACTTGCCAGCACCTGCATCACCGTGTCCTTGCCGAACTCGTAGCTGGCCCGCAGCACCCACTCGAGTTCAAGCGTGACCGTGACCGGCACGAACAAGGTCTGTCCATTGGCGATGCCATCCTCGATGAGCCGCGTGGCCGCAGCCAGCTGGGCAGTGTCGTCGCGAACGACATGGCGCACCAGGACGTTGGTGTCGAGCGCAGGCATCAGCGCCGCCAGGGATTCATCTCGTCGATGGCGACGCGCTTGCCCTTGGGTGCCTTCAGCATCCCGGCCAACTCCAGCACGGACTTTGTCTTGGC
>CAVPTY010000108.1:0-11774 GCA_963708655.1 uncultured beta proteobacterium | reverse complement strand
GCTTTGCGGTCGACGTCGCGATCCTGCCCTCGGCCGCGATGGGCGGCGCCTTGCGGGAGTACAACTCGCTGGCCCGCCGGCTGTCCCTGTCGGAGATGCTGCCGGCCGGCAGCCGCGCCTTCCAGCTGGCCCATCAGATCGCCCTCCTCGGCTGGCGCGGCCTGATCGAGCGCCCCTGCGTCGGCATCCGGGCCACGCCGATCGCCGAGGCGATGCTGGCGCTGGTGGTGATGGAGCATGCGCTGCGGCAGCGCGCGCAGAACGCGGACGTGCGCTCGCCGCTGGCGCCGATCCCGGCCTCCTGCTGACGCTCGACCGTTGCCGGCCGGCGCTGCGGCCGGCCGCCAGTGCATTTGGCCGCGTGCCGAAGAATCGGCTACGCTGTACGCAACACCGCCTCGCGCCATGCCGGATCGTCCCCAGCCACCGCTCGACCTGGATCGCCATTACCGGCAGATCGTGCAAGGCGCCATCGACCACGCCGTCATCGGCACCGACCCGCAAGGGCGGGTGGTCAGCTGGAACGAAGGAGCCCGTACCATGCTCGGCTGGACCGGGCAGGAGATGGTCGGGTACTCGCTGCATCGCATCTTCACCCCCGCGGACGTCGCTGCCGGCATGGTGGAACGGGAGATGGAGCAGGCCCGGCAAACCGGACACGCCGGCGACGAGCGCTGGTACCAGCGCCGCGGGGGCGAGCGCTTCTGGGCGTCCGGTGAGCTGATGCCGCTGCGCGGCGACGCCGGTGCCGTGACCGGGTTCGTGAAGATCCTGCGCGACCGCACCCAGCAGCAGCAGGGCGAGGAGCGGCTGCGGCTGCTGACCGAGACCCTGCAGGCCAGCGAGCAGCGGCTGCAACTGGCGCTGGAGATCGGCGGCATGGGCGTGTGGCAGGCGAACCTGCCGCACCGGGAGGTGGTCTGGTGGCCCGGCATGGCGGAGATCCACGGACTGGCACCGGGCACCCGGCCGCCGGACACCGCCGAGTACCAGCGCCTGATCCATTCCGAGGACCGTGACCGCGTGGTGCAAGGCGTGCGCGACACGATCGTGCAGCGCCAGGGCCAGCACATCGAGTACCGCGTCGTGTGGCCGGACGGCAGCGTGCACTGGGTGGAAGCGCGCAGCAAGCTCTTCGTGGACCCGCGGGGCGAGCCGTCGGCCGTGGCCGGCGTCTGCATGGACGTCACCCGGCGCAAGCGCATCGAGAGCGACCTGCGCTTCCTGGCGCAGGCGAGCGAGGAACTGGCCGGCCTCACCGACTACCAGGGCACGCTCGACCGGATCGCGCACCTGGCCGTGCCCGAGTTCGCCGACTGGTGCATGGTCGACATCCTGTCGGAGCATGGCGGCCTGGAGCGGGTCGCCGTGGCGCACCGCGAGCCGCGCAAGGAGCAGTTCGCCCGCGAGATGCACCGGCGCTTTCCGCCCGATCCGGCTCGCATCGCCGGGGCCGGCCCGCTGCACGTGCTGCGGACGGGCCAAGCCGAGCGCATCGCCGAGATCTCGGCAGACCTGCTGCAACGCGCAGTGCAGCAGCGCGACTACCTCGAGGTGCTGCGCACGATGGGCGTGCATTCGTACATCGGCGTCCCGCTGGCCGTGCGCGGCCGCATCCTCGGCGTGGTCACGTTCGTCACGGCCGAATCGCAGCGGCGCTACGAGCCCAAGGATCTCGCGCTGGCCGAAGACCTGGCGCGACGGGCGGCCGTGGCGATCGAGAACGCCATGCTGCTGCGCACCGTGCAGGAGGCGGACCGGGCGAAGGACGTGTTCCTGGCGACGTTGGCCCACGAGCTGCGCAATCCGCTGGCGCCGGTGTGGAACGGCCTGACGATCATCGCGCGCGCGCCGCACGACGCACAGCGGGTGATGCAGGTGGCCGGCATGATCGAGCGCCAGGTGGGCCAGCTGGTCCGGCTGGTGGACGACCTGCTCGACGTCTCGCGCATCACCACCGGCAAGATCGAGCTGAAGAAGGAGCCGGTCGAGCTCGCGTCGGTGCTGCGCAGCGCCATCGAGACCAGCCGGCCGCACATCGAGGCCGCGCGGCACGGCCTGTCGCTGGGGCTGCCCGACGAGCCGGTGGAGGTGGACGGCGATCCGGTGCGCCTCGCGCAGGTGTTCGCCAACCTCCTGAACAACGCGAGCAAGTACACCCAGCCCGGCGGCCAGATCGACGTCATCGTGCAGGCCGGGCCGGAAGCCGTCGAGGTGCGGGTGCGCGACACGGGCGAGGGGCTGGCGCCCGACATGCTGACCAGGGTCTTCGGCCTGTTCACGCAGGTGAGCCATCCGGCGCAGCGGCACCAGGGCGGGCTGGGCATCGGGTTGTCGCTGGTCGAGGGCCTGGTGCGGCTGCACGGCGGCACCGTGGAGGCCCGCAGCCCCGGCCTCGGCGCCGGCAGCGAATTCATCGTCCGGCTGCCGCGGCGCGTGCCTGCGCCATCGGGCGACGACGACAGCGACACCAGGCCGCAGCCGCTGCAGCCGCGGGCGGCGGCCAGGCCGCGCATCCTCGTGGTCGACGACAACGTGGACGGCGCCGCGACGCTGGCGGAGCTGTTGCGGATGATGGGTTGCGACGTGAGCGTCGCCAACGACGGCACTTCCGCGGTGCTGGCCGTGCGCGAGGTGCGGCCGGACGTCGTGCTGCTCGACATCGGCCTGCCCGACATCAACGGCTATGAGGTCGCGCGGCAGGTACGCGCGCTGCCCGGGTTGCGCCAGCCGCGGCTGATCGCGCTGACCGGGTGGGGCCAGGAACAGGACAAGCGCATGGCCGCGCAGGCCGGCTTCGACGAGCACTGGACCAAGCCGGTCGATCCGAGCCGGCTGCAGCAGCTGGCCGGCGGCTGAGGAACCCGGCCGGCCGCGTCCGATCCAATCACAACCAGCCACAGGAGCCGTCATGCATGACACCCCTCCACCCGCCGATCGCCAGCGGATCGACCTGACCCGGGAAACCGACGTGGCGTACTGGTGCCGCATCCTCGACGTCAGCATCGACGAACTGCGCGATGCCGTGCAGCATGCCGGACACGATCCCGCCGAAGTGCAGCGCCATCTCGGCACGAAACGGCCCGGGCCGGCGCCGGCCCGGTAAGCGCCGTCCTACCCCGCCCGCTCAGGTCTTTCGACAGCAGCGCCGCGCCAGCCGCGCGATAGTGGCCTTTCGAGTCGGAAGGAACAGGCCATGGACAAACCCAACGCGAGGAACCCGGCGCGCGACGCCGACAGCGCCGGCGAGCGGCAGCGCGAAATGCAGCGCGAGCAGGACTGCAAGGACGGCGCCCAGGACAAGCAGGGCGGCGGCCAGCAGCAGGAGAAGGCCGTCCAGGCCGGCGCCCGGCCGCAGCCGGAACGGCCGTTTCCGGCGCAGCACATGGAAAAGCCTGGCATCGAAGCCCGGATGGAACTCAAGCCGCGCTACGAGGCGCCCGACTACCGAGGCAGCGACAAGCTCAAGGACATGGTCGCGATCGTCACCGGCGGCGATTCCGGCATCGGCCGCGCGGTGGCGGTGCTCTATGCCCGCGAAGGCGCCGACGTGGCCATCGTGTACCTCAATGCGCACGAGGACGCCGAAGAGACCAGGCGCGCGGTCGAGAAGGAAGGCCGGCAGTGCCTGCTGATCGCCGGCGACGTCAAGGATTCCGCCTTCTGCCGCGACGCGGTGGAGCGGACCGTGAAGCACTTCGGCAGGCTCGACATCCTGGTCAACAACGCGGCGTTCCAGGAGCACGCCGGCTCGCTGGAGGACATCACCGACGAGCGTCTCGACGAAACCTTCCGGACCAACATCTTCGGCTACTTCTACATGGCGCGGGCGGCCATTGCCCACCTGAAGCAAGGCTCATCCATCATCAACTCGGGTTCGGTGGTCGGACTGCGCGGCAGCGCGCAACTGCTCGATTACTCGGCCACCAAGGGCGCGATCCACGCCTTCACGATGTCCTTGGCCAGCAGCCTGGTCGACAAGGGCATCCGGGTGAATGCGGTGGCGCCCGGCCCGGTGTGGACGCCGCTGAATCCGGCCGACCAGCCGGCCGGGAAAGTGGCCCAGTTCGGCGCGGCCACCGACATGAAGCGGCCGGCCCAGCCGGAGGAGCTGTCACCGGCGTACGTGTTCCTGGCCGCGCCGGTGTGCTCCAGCTACATCACGGGCATCGTGCTGCCGGTGACGGGGAAGGTGGGGGACTAAAGCGGGAGCGGAACCGGACCTCCGTACGCAGAGGACGCAAAGGTTACGCAGAGGGCGCAGAAGAAGACAAGAAATCGAAGCCAGACGGTTTGAACTTTTTTCTCTGAATTTTCTGCGTCCTCTGCGGACCCTTTGCGCACTCTGCGTTCGGTACCCGTATTCCTGTCTCCCTGCAAGGACGCGCGCGGTGCCGCAGAATGCGCCCATGCCCGCCGACCTCAAGATCGACTTCGTCTCCGACATCTCCTGCCCGTGGTGCGCCATCGGGCTGGCTTCCCTGGAGCAGGCGCTGCAGCGCCTCGGCAGCGAGGTGCACGCCGAACTGCACATCCAGCCGTTCGAACTGAACCCGGCCATGGCGCCCGGCGGCGAGGACACCACGGCGCACCTGACCCGCAAGTACGGCAGCACGCCCGAGCAGCAGGCCGCGTCGCGCGAGGCGATCCGCCAGCGCGGCGCGCAGCTCGGCTTCGAGTTCCGCAAGGAAGGGCGCGAGCGCATCTACAACACCTTCGACGCGCACCGGCTCCTGCACTGGGCCGGGCTGGAGGGCGCGGAGCGCCAGCGCGCGCTGAAGAAGGCGCTGTTCGCCGCATATTTCACGCATGGGCGCAACGTGGAAGACCATGAAGTGCTGGTACGGGCGGCGACGGACGCCGGCTTCGATGCGCAGCGCGCGCGCGAGGTGCTGGCGAGCGGCGCCTGGGCCGACGAGGTCCGCGAGCAGGAACGCTTCTACACCGAGCGTGGCATCCAGGCCGTCCCCGCCGTCGTGATCAACGACCGCCACCTGATCCAGGGCGGCCAGCCGCCGCAGGTCTTCGAGCAGGCGCTGCGCCAGCTGGCGGCTGCGTAGACGGCGTCAGCGCGGCGGCGCGGCGCCCGGCAGGCTCGCGCAGTACTCGATCAGCGCGTCGGTTTCCATAGCCTTGTCGAACACGCCGTCGCTGCCCAGCGCTTCGCACTGGCGGCGCACGGCGGGGTTGGCGGTGGCGGTCAGCACGACCACCTTCTGGTCGGGCTGGCGCCCGCGGCAGGCGAGCAGCACGCCGAAGCCGCTGCCGCCCGGCTCGAGGATCAGGTCGATGATCGCAAGGTCCCAGCGGTTGTCGGCATTCGACAACCAGGCGATCGCGGCCTTCTCGCTGCTGGCGAAGCCCGCCGTCGCGATGCCGGCCAGTTCCCACAGTGCTTCGCCCAGGCTCTCGCGAATCGACGCGTTGTCTTCCACGATGAACGCTTCGAGGGTCAACGCCGGTCTCCTTGCGGCTGTGCTGCATGCTGCCGCGCGCCGCCTGCGGCGGCGCGCGCGAAGGTGCACATTGTGCCCGCAAGCGCCCGCAGCGGGGGGCGGCCGGCGCGCGCGGCGCCGGCGGACCGGGCGTGCCCGCTGCCTCAGCCGACGCGCACCTCGATGCGCCGCGGCCGGGCTTCCTCGAGCTTCGGGATCGTCAGCCTGAGCACGCCGTCCTTCAGCGCCGCCTCGATGCGCGAAGCATCGAGTTCGCGGCTGAGCGTGAACTGGCGCCGGTACGACGGAATCTGCGCCTCCCCGTACACCAGTTCCATGTTGTCCGGTCCGCTGGGCGCGGCCGTGGCTTCGATGAACAGGCTGTCGCCGTCCACGCGCACGCCGAGCCGTTCGCGCGACGCGCCCGGCAGGTCCGCCAGCAGCGTGATGCCCGACTCGTTCTCGAAGACGTCGACCGGCGGCACGACGAACGGCGTGCCGCGCTCGGCCGTGTCCTGCGGCCGTTGTTGCACATTGCGTTCCTGGGTCTGGATGTTGCTGTCCATGGCAAGCTCCTCACCATCAACTGACTTCGATGCGGCGCGGGCGCGACGACTCGCGCTTGGCCACGCTCACGCGCAGGATGCCGTCGCGGTAGGTGGCGTCCACCTTCGCCGGATCGGCGTCCTCGGGCAGGCTCACCACCCGCCGGAAGCTGCCGGCGAAGCGCTCCTGCGCATAGACGCTGGTGCTGTCGCCCGGCTCGGGCACCTGGCTCTTGCGCTCCCCCGCAATCACCAGCAGGCCGCGGTCCACGGTCAGCTGCAGGCTGTCGGGCTCGAGCCCAGGCGCCAGCGCCATGATCTCGATCGATTCCGGCGTCGTGCCGACGTTGATCACCGGGAAGCTGGAGCCGGTCAGGCCCCGGATGCTCGACCGTTCCAGAGGTCGGAACACCTGGTCCAGCATGCTCTGCAGGCGGTTGAACTCGGAGAAGAGGTCCGCCGCAGGTCTGAATGATGCATTGATCATCACAGCTCTCCTTGAGACTGAGGGTGTAGCGCGGGCGGGTTGCCGCCGCGCGCTTCCGACATTGCGGCGCCGGCGCCGATTTCAAGGGGGCTCAGGCGGTCAGGCGCGGCTCGAGTCCAGGCCCGCAGCGTCATCGCCGCCAGCCCCGAAGCCGAACCCGGACCGTCCCTGCACGACGATCGGGGCGTCGATCGGCGCCAGCCTTACTCGTAGGCCGACATCGGCGGGCAACTGCAGACCAGATTGCGGTCGCCGTAGACGTTGTCCACGCGGCCGACCGGCGGCCAGTACTTGGCGTGGCGCCGCTCGTCGAGCACGGCCGCGCCGGCTTCTCGCGGATAGGCGTGCTGCCAATCCGCCACCAGCAGGCTGGCCGCGGTGTGCGGCGCGTGCCTGAGCGGGTTGTCCTCCTGCGGCCACTCGCCGCGCTCGACGCGCCGGATCTCTTCGCGGATGGCGATCATGGCGGCGATGAAGCGGTCGAGTTCCTCGCGCGTCTCGCTCTCGGTCGGCTCCACCATCAGCGTGCCGGGCACCGGGAAGCTCAGCGTCGGTGCGTGGAAGCCGTAGTCGATCAGGCGCTTGGCGACGTCCTCGGCCGTCACGCCGCTGCTCTCCTTCAGCGGCCGCAGGTCCAGGATGCACTCGTGCGCGACGTGCCCGTTCTCGCTGGCGTACAGCGTCGGGTAATGGTCCTTCAGGCGCGCGCTGATGTAGTTGGCGTTGAGAATCGCCACCTCGGTCGCCTGGCGCAGGCCCTCGGCGCCCATCATGCGGCAGTACATCCAGCTGATCGGAAGCACCGCGGCGTTGCCCAGCGGCGCGGCGGAAACCGCGCCCAGGCCGGTCGGCTTGTCGCCGGCACGGCGCGCGGGCGGCGCGGCGGCGGTGCTCGTCGAGCTGACGTAGGCGCCGCTCGCACCGGCCGAGTGGTGGCCCGGAAGGAAAGGCACCAGGTCCGACACGACGCAGACCGGGCCGACGCCGGGCCCGCCGCCGCCGTGCGGAATGCAGAAGGTCTTGTGCAGGTTCAGGTGGCTCACGTCGCCGCCGAACTCGCCGGGAGCGGCCACGCCGACCAGCGCGTTCATGTTGGCGCCGTCCACGTACACCCGGCCGCCGTGACGATGCACGATCTCGCACAGCTCGCGCACCTGCATCTCGAACACGCCATGCGTGCTGGGGTAGGTGATCATCACGGCGGCCAGGTTGGCACTGTGCTGTTCGCACTTGGCGCGCAGGTCGTCCAGGTCCACGTTGCCGTTGGCGTCGCAGGCGGTCACCACCACCCGCATCCCGGCCATCTGGGCGCTCGCCGGATTGGTGCCGTGCGCCGACGAGGGGATCAGGCACACGTTGCGGTGCGCCTCGCCGCGGCTCTCGTGGAAGCCCCTGATCGCCAGCAGGCCGGCGTACTCGCCTTGCGAGCCGGCGTTGGGCTGCAGGCTGATGCCGGCGTAGCCGGTGGCCTCGCACAGCCAGGCGCGCAACTGCTCGTCGAGCTCGGCGTAGCCGGCCAGCTGGTCGCGCGGCGCGAACGGATGCAGGTGCGCGAACTCGGGCCAGGTGATCGGGATCATCTCGCTGGTCGCGTTCAGCTTCATCGTGCAGCTGCCCAGCGGGATCATGCTGCGGTCCAGCGCCAGGTCCTTGTCGGACAGGGCGCGCATGTAGCGCAGCATCGCCGTCTCGGAATGATGCGTGTTGAACACCGGGTGCGTCAGGTACTCGCTGGTGCGGCGCAGTGCGGCGGGAATCAGCGGCTCGATGCCCTTCTCGAAGCGCGCCAGCTGGGGCAGCGACTGGCCCGGCTTGGCGAAGAACGACCAGAGCAGGGCGATCTCGTCACGGGTCGTCGTCTCGTCCAGGCTGATGCCCAGCGCGCCGGTCCCGGCGCGGCGCAGGTTGGCGCGCGCGGCATGCGCCCGGCCGGCGATCAGGTCGGTCGCGTCGCCGGTCTGCACGGTGACCGTGTCGAACGCCGTGTCGGACGTGAGCTGGTAGCCCATCTCCTGCAGGCCCGTGGCCAGGATCGCGGTGTACGAGGCCACCCGGCTGGCGATCCGCCTGAGCCCGGCCGGGCCGTGGTAGACGGCGTACATGCTGGCCACGACGGCCGGCAGCACCTGCGCGGTGCAGATGTTGGAGGTGGCCTTCTCGCGCCGGATGTGCTGCTCGCGCGTCTGCAGCGCGAGCCGGTACGCCGGGTTGCCGTGGACGTCGATGCTGACGCCCACCAGCCGGCCCGGCAGCGAGCGCTTGTATTCGTCGCGGCAGGCCAGGTAGGCGGCGTGCGGGCCGCCGGCGCCCATCGGCATGCCGAAGCGCTGCGTCGTGCCCAGCACGATGTCGGCGTCCCATTCGCCGGGCGGCGACAGCAGCGTCAGCGCCAGCAGGTCGGCCGCCACGCAGAATGCGGCGCCCTTGGCGTGCGCCTGCGCCACATGCGGGCGCAGGTCGTGGATCGTCCCGCCGCTGGACGGATATTGCGCCAGCACGCCGAAGTAGTCGTGCTGCTTCATGAGATCGGGCGCGAAGCCCACCACCACCTCGATGCCGAGCGGCCGCGGCGCGCGTCTGGATCACCTCGATCGTCTGCGGGTGGCAGTCGCCGGCGACGATGAAGGTGTTCGACTTCGCCTTCGCGCTGCGCCTGGCCAGCGTCATCGCCTCGGCGGCGGCGGTGGCTTCGTCGAGCATCGACGCGTTGGCGATCGGCATGCCGGTGAGGTCGCAGATCATGGTCTGGAAGTTCACCAGCGCTTCCATGCGGCCCTGGCTGATCTCCGCCTGGTACGGCGTGTACGCGGTGTACCAGGCCGGGTTCTCCAGCACGTTGCGCAGGATGACCGGCGGCGTGTACGTGCCGTGGTAGCCCTGGCCGATGAAGCTCCTGAACACCTGGTTGCGGCCGGCGATGGCCTTGAGCTGCGCGAGCGCGGCCGCCTCGCTGGCGGCGGGCGGCAGCTTCATCGCGTCGCGGCGGGCGATCGAGCGCGGCACGATGCTGTCGATCAGCGCGCGGCGCGAGCCCTCGCCGATCGCCGACAGCATGTGCTGCTCGTCGGCGGCGCCGATGCCGATGTGGCGGGCGATGAATTCGGACGGATCTTCGAGTTCGCCGAGCGGGCGGGCGGATTGCATCGACATGGGGGCTCCGGGTTGCGTCATGCCGGAAGCGTTTCCGGCAGCCGTGGGCGGCGGGCAGGGCCAGCCGCGCGGCGTCGTCAGGCGCTCTTGGCGAACTTCTCGTAGTCGGGGCCGTCCATCAGCTCGTCGAACTCCTTCATGTCCTTGATCAGGATCTTGAAGAACCAGCCGTTGCCCATCGGGTCGCTGTTGGCCAGCGCCGGGTTCGCCCGCAATTCCTCGTTGACTTCGGTGACCTCGCCGGCGATCGGCATGTAGACGTCGGCGGCGGCCTTGACCGATTCGACGACGCCGGCGACCTCACCCTTGGCATAGGTGCGGCCCACTTCCGGCAGGTCGACGAAGACCACGTCGCCCAGCGCGTCCTGCGCGTGCGGCGTGATGCCGACGACGGCGGCCTCGTGGTCCTCGAGCTGGATCCACTCGTGCTCCTGGGTGTACTTGACGGTCATGTGCTGCTCCTGGTGGTTTCTGTGAAAGTGGGCGGCCTTCAGCCGCGGTAATAGCGGTTGGGGACGAACGGCATGCTGGTCACTTCCATCGGTACCGGCTTGCCGCGCACGATGGCGTCGAGGCGGACGCCCGGCGTCGCGAGGGCGGCGGCCACGTAGCCCATCGCGACCGGCTGGTCGATGGTCGGCCCCAGCAGTCCGCTGGTGACTTCGCCGACGCGCTGGCCGCCGGTGTCGCGCAGCTCGGTGTGCTCCCGCACCGGGACGCGCTCCAGGGCGACCAGGCCGACGCGCTTGCGCTCGACCGGCACCGTGCCCTGCAACTGGCCGAGCACCTTGTCCGCGCCCGGGAAGCCGCCCGCGCGGGCGCCGCCGGCGCGCCGCACCTTCTGGATCGCCCAGGTGAGCCCCGCCTCGACCGGCGTGGTGGTCGTGTCGATGTCGTTGCCGTACAGGCACAGGCCGGCTTCCAGGCGCAGCGAGTTGCGCGCGCCCAGGCCGATCGGCTTGACTTCCGGCTGGGCCAGCAGCGCGCGGGCGAACGCGTCGGCCTGCGACTCGTGCAGCGAGATCTCGAAACCGTCTTCGCCGGTGTAGCCGCTGCGGGTGACGAACAGCTCGCCGCCCTGCCACTCGAAGCGCTGGCCGGTCATGAACACGAGCTGCTCCACGCCGGGCACCAGCCGCTGGAGAGCGGTGACGGCCTGCGGTCCCTGCAGGGCCAGCAGCGCGCGCTCGGGCATGGGGATCACCTGGCAGCGCGACCCGATCCGCGCCTGGATGTGCGCGATGTCGCCTGCCTTGCAGGCGCCGTTGACGATCACGAAAATCGTGCCCCCACGCTCGCTCGAAGGCTCGCTGCCCCCCGAGGGGGCTTTCGCTTCTTGGGGCGGCCCGGCGAAGCTCATGTCCTCGCCGCAATTCACGAACATCAGGTCGTCGATGATCGTGCCTTGTTCGGTCAGCAGCAGGCCGTAGCGCTGCTTGCCGACCGGCAGGTCGATCACGTCCACCGGCATCAGGGTTTCGAACGCGGCGGCGGCATCGGGGCCGACGAGGCGCAACTGGCCCATGTGCGAGACGTCGAACAGTCCGGCCGCGCTGCGGGTGTGCCGGTGCTCGGCGATGAGGCCGCCTGGATATTGCACCGGCATCGAGTAGCCGGCGAAAGGAACCATGCGGGCTCCCAGTTCGAGGTGCAGCGCGTTCAAGGGCGTTGCGAGGAGATTGTGTTGTTCTGGCACGCGGCTCTCCAGGGGCGATTGAGCCATGGTACACACCATGGGCCGGCCCCTGCTGTCCGCTTTACCTGAGAGATTCACCCGCGAGGACGGGTTTGCTCCTTCGGTGGACGGCGCCGACGGCGCCGCCTCTCTCCAGCAAGGAAGTGCCCCGGATGGGGCACTGCGTCAGTCCTTTTGCCTGAGCGTTCGGGTGGTCCCTGCGCCTTCGGCGGTTCCACGCGGGAACGCTCTCCTGACGCGGCGGATTGTAGCGTGCGGCCGCGCCGTCAGCGGGCGTAGACCAGATCGCGCAGCGTCAGCGACAACGCCGGGAAGTACGTGACGATCAGCAGACAGACCAGCACCACACCGACGAACGGGATCAGGTGGTGGATGATGCGATCCAGGGAGATGCGCGCCACCGTGCACGCCGCGAACAGGTTCACGCC
Organism: uncultured beta proteobacterium; assembly: GCA_963708655.1. Lineage (GTDB taxonomy): Bacteria > Pseudomonadota > Gammaproteobacteria > Burkholderiales > Burkholderiaceae_C > Ramlibacter. Next base: position 33 of record CAVPTY010000108.1, on the reverse strand, counting down.
GAACGGCGGCGTGATCATGCCCAGCGCCAGGTT
>CAVPTY010000107.1:0-28088 GCA_963708655.1 uncultured beta proteobacterium | reverse complement strand
CTCGGCGGCATCGTTGAACGCCTGCGCCATCTGGCTGTTGCCCACGGGCATGCGCTGCGACCGCTGCAGCGCGGTTTCGAGGGCGCGCGCAATCCCGGAAAGGGCGTGGAAACCCACCGTGGCCGAGCTGCCGCCGAGCGCGTGGGCCAAACCGACGGTGGAGTCGGCCACCGGCCGATCGAGCTCGAGCGCCCATTCGGCGATTTCGGTGGCGAGGCGGCGCGACCACTCGTCCGCCTCGTTGAGGTAGACGTTGTAGAGCGGGATGCCGATGCGAAGCGTGCCGATCACCTTGACCTGTTCGTCGGTTTCGGCCGATTCTTCTTGGACGTTGTCGGCCTCCGCGGCGGGTGGCGGCGGCACCGTCGAATCGGCTTCCTGGTCCTGGCTCGCCTGCGACTCGATCGCGCCCGGCTCGATCGCGGCAGGCGCGGCCGGTGCGTCGCTGCCGGGCTGCTCCGTCACGCCGAAGTCGCTCAGGTCCAGCGCGAGCTCGTCCATCGGAATTTCGGCACCGACTTGCAGGCCGCCGTCGTCCCCCGCCGGCGCTGGCACTTCCGGCGCGCCCGCGCGGTCTGAGAACTCGGCGAGCGCGTCGAGGTCGATGCCGGCAATCTCCTGTGCCGGCGGTGCTTCTGCGCGCAGCGGCGCCGACTGGACATCGACATCGGACATCAGGTCGGCGGCGGCAACGGCAGGCAAGGTCTCGGGCACCGCCTGGGGCCGCAGGATCTGGGTCTTCTCCAGCGGGCCGGCCGGTTCGAGCGGCGGCAGTTCCAGACCAGGGAGGCAGTCCGGCGCAGCAGCCTCGGGCTCGGGCCGCAGCAACTGCGTCTTTTCCAGCGCGCCGGATGGTGCCGGCACCTCGAACGCCGGCAGTTCCAGATCCGGCAGTTCGAACGACGTCGCGGGCAGGGCCGGCTCGGGCGGGGCGGCAGCCGGTGCCGGCACGTCCAGCGGCATCAGCCGGTTTTCGGTGCGCAGCGCGTCGGCCGGGCCGCGGAACAGCCCGGCTTTCCAGCCGCCGTCGCGGTGCGCGGCCACGTCGGCGATCCAACGCTCGAAGCCGGTCATGGCCGCGCCGGAGAGCGTCAGCAGGTCGTGGGTGGCAGGCTTCTGGTCGGCCAGCCAGGTGTTGAGCACCTGTTCCATCGACCATGCGGCCTCGCCGAATTCGGCCAGCCCCACCATCCGCGAGCTGCCCTTGAGCGTGTGGAAGGCGCGGCGCAGGATCGTCAGCTCCGCCACTTCCGACGGGTGCACTGCCAGCGCCTGCAAGGCGGCGCGGCCGTTGCGCACCACCTCGCCGGCTTCCTCGAGGAAGATCTCCAGCAGGTCGTCTTCCTCGATGCCGGCCTGTTCGGCCGGCGCCGGCGTCGCGGCGGGCTCGGGTTTCCGGACGGCCAGGGCCCCCAGCGCCGCGGCCGCGGCCTTTGGCCCATCGGCGGAAACGGCGGCCGCTGCCTGGCGCGCCGTGAGCGCCACGCGCGCCTGGTCGGCCAGGGTCGCCTGTTGGGCCAGCGTATTGAACTTGGCGGACAGTTGCTCGCGCGCGCCGACCTCGTCGGACGCGGCGGCCGCCTCCCGGCCCAGTTCGTCGGCGGCCGCCGCGAGCGAAGCTGGCGCGGGAGCAACGGTGCGCCCCATCAGCGGCCGCAGCTGCGCGTTGCCATCGTCGTACACGAACAGCTTCTTCGCCAGCGCCGGCTGGTAATTCAGCATGTCGATCAGGAAGCCGAGCGCGCCCAGGTTGTTGCCGAGCTTGTCGAAGGTGCCGGCTGCCTGCTCCGCGGCCGGGTCCTCGGCCAGCATGATCGATTCGACCGCCTCGCGCATGCGGGCCACCGCCTGCGCCGCCTGGTCGAGCCCCAGCACGGACAGGACGCCGCGCATCTGGCCCAGATAGTTCGGCGCATCCCGCAGCGGCCCCTTGTCGGCGGGCTGGCGAAAGAACTGGTCGAGCAGTTTCTCGACTTCGCTCAGCGTGCCTCGCAGCTCGCCGACCACGCTGCCCATCGTCTGACGGTCGCTGACCCGGCGGTACAGCTCCTCCATCCACGGTTCCAGTGCCGGTGCCTGGCCACCGCCGCCGACCGCTTCGAGCCGTTCGGCCAGGCGCGCGATGCGCCCGGCCAACTGGGTGTCCGCCGGATCCAGGTCCTGCAGCGCGGCTTCCAAATAGAGGACGGCAGTGGCGACTTCCATCGCCAGTTCGGGTGCCGGCGGCCGCCCGGCGCGCACCACGCCCTCGACCACGCTCGCCAGCGCGTGCGCCAGCGGCGCCGTGCCGGCATGCAGCTTGACCAGCGAATCCGACAGCTGGCGGGTCTGGTCGGCCAGCCCCTTGATCTTGGTCGCGTCGCCGCCGGAGAGCGCGGACCAGGTGTCCTTGGTCGCGGCAATGCGCTTGCGCGCCTGGGCCAGCAGCGCAGGATCGAAGCGCCCGAACTGCGGCGTGGCGTAGTCGACGGGCGGATGGCGGTCCAGGCGCCAGGCGCGGCGCACGGCTTGCAGGCTGGGAGCCTGCGCCGGCTGCGGCGGCACGGCCTGCGCGCAGAAGAACACCAGGTCGTGGACCAGCCGGTCGGACACGGCTGGATCCCCCTTGGCGAGCGACGCGTACTGCAGCAGCACGCGGGTGGCAGCCCGCTTGACGTAGACGTCCAGCGGCAGCAGCTGCAGCGCCAGGGCTTCGAAGAAGCCGGCGCACACCTGCCAGAACACGCGGGGCTGCCGCGCCGTCTGCGACGCCGCCAGCCCGAGGCTCATCTGCGCCACGTCGTGCGCCGCCACGGCGTCGCCGGACCTCATCAGCCGGAGCACCGCCGTATCGATGCGCGCCCGGACGGCCGGGGCGTAGTCCAGCTGCTCCCGCGAGGCGGGGCCCGCCGGCTCCTGCCAGTCCCACTCGAGCGCCCACAGGTCTGCCGGATGGATTCGGTCGGCGCCGGCCAGGTCCTGCGCGTCCTTGTACTGCGGGAACAGGGCCACGGCCGAAGCCGGCTTGCCGAGCAGCAGCACCTCCAGGTAGTCCGCCAGCGCAAAGCCGGCGCGTTCCACCTTGGCGGCCGACGCGTCGTTGCACAGTTCGGGCCGCTCGATGAACTTCTGCACCGCGGCTTCCATCGCACCGCAGCATGTGGGCCGGCCCGGTCTGCCCCACCATCTCGAGCGCGCCCACGGCCTGGTGCAGTTGCTGGCGCGCGATGCGCAGCTGGCCGCTCGTCCACCGACGCCATGTCCGACGCCGCGCGCCAGCGCCGTGTCGCGCACGTAGCGGCGCAGCGCGGCCGACGCGGCGGTCGAGCGACTTGCGCAGTTCGTCCAGCACCCAGGCGAGCGGCCCGAGGTCGGTGGTGCCAGATCGAGGTCGTGTTCGGTGGCTTGCATGAACGGCTCTGGCTTGGCCTGACCGCCCTCGTTACGCGATCTTGAACCGCGCCACCGACTGGCGCAGCTCTTCGGCCATCCGCGAGAGCTCGCGCACCTGCTGCGCCGTGGACCGGGTGCCTTCGCCGGTCTGCTCGGTCACCGCGAAGATGTGCTGGATGTTGTCGGCCACGACGTTGGCCGATTGCGCTTCCTTCGAGGCTCGAGGCGGAAATCTGCTCGATCAGTTCGGCCAGGCGGCGCGACACCTGGTCGATCTCGGTCAGCGCCGTGCCGGCGTTGTCGGACAGCTTGGCTCCTTCCACCACGCCCTGCGTCGAGCGCTCCATGGCGGCCACCGCGTCCTGCGTGTCGGTCTGAATCGCCTTCACCAGCGCCGAGATCTGGCGCGTGGCATCGGCCGAGCGTTCGGCCAGCCGCTGCACTTCCTCGGCCACCACCGAGAAGCCGCGTCCCGCTTCACCGGCCGACGCGGCCTGGATGGCGGCGTTGAGCGCCAGCACGTTCGTCTGTTCGGTGATGTCCGAAATCAGTTCGGTGATCTCGCCGATCTCCTGCGACGATTCGCCCAGCCGCTTGATCCGCTTGGACGTCTCCTGGATCTGGTCGCGGATCGAGTTCATGCCGCCGATCGCGTTCTGCACGGCCGCCAGCCCCGACTCGGCGGCCTGCAGCGACTGGCGCGCCACCTGCGCCGATTCCTGCGCCTGGCCGGACACCTGGTTGATGCGGGTGGCCATGTCCAGCATCGACTGGCCGGTCTCGCGGATCTCGCGCAGCTGCTCGGTGGAGGCGGCCAGCAGCTCGGTCGAGGTGCTTTCCACCTGCGCCGTCGTCTGGGCCACCTTGGTCACCGTGTTCTGCACGTTGCCCACCAGCTGCCGCAGTTCTTCCACCGTGTAGTTCACCGAGTCGGCGATGGCGCCGGTGATGTCCTCCGTCACCGTCGCTTCCTGCGTCAGGTCGCCTTCGGCCACCGTCTGCAGTTCGTTCATCAGCCGCAAAATGGCCGCCTGGTTCGCATCGTTGACGCGCTTGGCTTCCTGCTCCTGATGCTCGGCCTCCAGGCGCTGCTGTTCGGCGACCGCCTGGCGCTTGCGGCTGTCCTGCAGCTGCACGTAGGCAAGGCCGACCGAGCAGAGGATGGCGAAGCCGGCGGCCAGCGCCAGTGCGATCAGCGCGCCCAGGCCCAGGCCGGTCTGGGCCGACAGCTTGCCTTGCAGCTCTTCCAGCGAGCGGCGCAGCGGCTCGCTGTCGCCGAGGATGGAGCCTTGCGCTTCGCGCGCGGACACCAGGCCCTGCAGGTTGCCCAGGATGGCCCCGGCCTGCACCCGCGTCTGCTCGTACAGCTTCAGCAGCGCCTCGAGCTGGGTCCGGGTCTGCGGATCCCTGGACGCCGCCAGGCGCAGCTCGGGGCTGCCATCGAGCAGGCCGGTGGCGATCTCCTTGAACGAGTTCAGGTCCTTGCCCAGCAGGAACACCGCCTCCTGGCTCACGCCTTCCATGGTCAGGAATTCGTTGGCCGACTTGCCGATGCGCTGCGTCAGCATCACGAGCTGGCCGGCGGCGGAAAGCTCGGCCGGCGGCGCGTTCTGCTGCAGCTTCAGCGCCGAAACGGTCTCGGCGATTTCCAGCAGGTCCGAGGACTGCTGGTTGATCGCGCGCAGCGCGGTGCCCACCTGGGTCAGGATCTTCTCCTGCCCCATGACGATGCCCGCGTTCTGCTCCGCGCGCTCCATCATCGGCGTGATCTTGTCCAGTTCCTCCTTGAATTCGGCGCCGAGCGGCTGCAGCCCCTGCGCCTCGTCGCCGGAGCGCAGGCCGCGCACCTTGCGCGCCAGCACGTCGGCGCTTTCCTTCACGTCGGCGAAGGCCTGGGGGCTGCCCACGAGCGCCTGCGACACCGATTTCGCGAGCCGCTGGGACTGCATCAGCGACTGGCCGGATGCGGCCACCTGCTGCGCGACCTTCTCGGCCGAGGTGATCGCGAAGCCGGCGACGGTGCCCAGTACCACCAGTGCGATGGCGAGCAGCACGAACAGGATGCGCTGGTGGGCGACGATGGTGCGGCGTCCGAGCAGCGGCACCGAGATCAGTTCGGCGCCGTCGACCTCCTCCAACGGTCCGATCGAGTCCTCGTCATGGTCGATCGTGTCGTGCTCCGGCGCTTGCAGGCTGGCGGAATCGAGCACCGCGGCGGCCACCGGATCGAGCGTGGCGTCGGGGCTGCCGAGGCTCAATTCCGCACTGCCCTCCGCGGGCGACTGCTTCTTGCGGGAGAACAGGGATTTCAGTTGGTGGGCGACGGACATGGGTGGCCTTCCTGGGGACTCAAGCGCTGATGCTCAGGAATCTGGGTTGTCGTGACAGCGCCTGGAGGTTGATCTCCTGCCAGTGCGCGCCACTGGCATCGGTGTAAGCGTTGCCGAAATAGCTCGGCGAACCAGCTGCCGGCTCGCTGGACGCGGTGAACGCATCGGGATTGCGCAAGCCGGCCAGCCGGTCGATCAGCAGGGCGCAATTGACGTCGAGTGCCGCGTTCAGCGCCACCAGGCGCGACTCGGCGCGGCTGGCGTCGGAACGCGCCGCGGGCGCCTGGCCGGCGACGAAGCTGCCCATGTCCACGACGCCGTAGACCCCGCCCCGCAGGTTGGCGACGCCGAGGAACCAGTGCTGCGTGTACGGCACCGCCTGGGCGCTGGTGAAGGGAAAGATCTCGCCGGACTGGGCCAGCGGGAACAGGTACTTTCCGCCGGCGGCCTCGACGGCGAGCCACGAGGCCTGCACGCCCGCGCTGCGGGCGGCCTGCAGCCGGGTCGCCAGCCGGCTCTGGAGCTCACGAAGGGCTTCGCGGTTGGCCATGGGCGCGCGGCGGCGTCAGTTCAGCGCCTTGATCTTGGCGAGCAGTTCCTCGGTGTCGAGCGGCTTCGTGACGTAGTCGCGCGCGCCCTGACGCATGCCCCAGACCCGGTCGGTTTCCTGGTTCTTGCTGGTGCACATGATGATCGGCACGTCCGCGTAGAGCGGATCGCGCGTGATCGTGCGCGTGAGCTGGAAGCCGTTCTGGCCCGGGCATCACCACGTCCATCAGGATCAGGTCCGGCTTTCTCCTCGGCCAGCCGGCGGAAGGCATCCTCGGCGTTCTCGGCGGTGCTGCACCGCGAAGCCCTTCTTCTGCAGCAGATCCGTCATGAACATCAGCTCGGTCTTGGAATCGTCCACGATCAGGACGTTACGAATCGCCATCACATCACTCCTTCTTTTGCCCCGAACTGCTTCACCGTCTGCAGCAGCTGGTCCTTGGTAAACGGTTTGGTGAGGTACTCCTGCGAACCCACCATGCGCCCGCGCGCCTTGTCGAAGACGCCGTCCTTGGAGGACAGCATCACCACCGGCACGGAGGCGAACTTGGCGTTGCGCTTGATGATGGCGCAGGTCTGGTAGCCGTCCAGGCGCGGCATCAGGATGTCGCAGAAGATCAGGTCGGGCTCGTAGTCGTTGACCTTGGCGAGCGCGTCGAATCCGTCCTCGGCCAGCACGACTTCGTGGCCACCCTGCTTCAGGAAGATCTCGGCGCTGCGGCGGATGGTGTTGCTGTCGTCGATCACCAGCACCTTGATTCCGGTCGTACTCACTTGGTGCTGCTCCTCATCCTGTTACTGCCCTCACGGACTCCATGTGCGAACATGGAACGCCGCCGCCGCTCGCTTCAAATCCGGACCATCTCGAAGTCTTCCTTCCGGGCGCCGCACTCGGGGCAGGTCCAGTTCATGGGCACCTGTTCCCAGGGAGTGCCCGGGGCGATGCCGTGGTCGGGCGCGCCGGCGGCCTCGTCATAGATCCACCCGCAGATCAGACACATCCAAGTCTTGGTATCGGTCACAGCTTAAAGGGGCTTCGAATAGAATGCAACGATTGTATCGAGGCCCTTCGCAGCTCCGCGCCAGAGCGCCCCGGTGGCTGGAAGAATCAGGCCTATGACAAACCCCAACTTGCCGCAAGCCCCCCAGGACGCCGACGACGGCGAAGGCGACGCCGGCAATCCCGCGTGCGTGATCGTCTTCAACGCGAGCGACCCGAGCGGCGCCGGCGGCCTCGCCGCCGACGTCACGGCCATCGCATCGGTGGGCGCGCACGCGCTGCCGGTGGTGACCGGCGCCGTATGCGCGCGACACCGCCGAGATCTTCGACCACTTCGCCTTCGACGAGGACGTCGATGGCCGAACAGGCCCGCGCGATCCTCGAGGACGTGGCGGTGCAGGTGATCAAGGTGGGCTTCGTCGGCAGCCCTGAAGCAATCAGCACCATCGCCGAAATTGCGGCAGATTACGCAGAGGTGCCGCTGGTTGCCTACATGCCCGACCTGTCGTGGTGGGACGAAGGCCAGATCGACCTGTACCTCGATGCGTTCCGCGAGCTGATGCTGCCGCAGACGACCGTGTTGGTGGGAAACCACAGCACGCTCTGGCGCTGGCTGCTGCCCGACTGGAGCAGCGAGCGCAGCCCCACCGCGCGCGACATCGCGAAGGTCGCCGGCGACCTGGGCGTGCCCTACACGCTGGTCACGGGCATCCCGCTGCCGGAGCAGTTCATCGACAACGTGCTGGCCACGCCGCAGGCGGTGTTCGGCAGCGAGAAGTTCGAGCGCTTCGAGGCCGTGTTCGTCGGGCGCCGGCGACACGCTGTCCGGCCGCGCTGGCGGCGCTGCGTGGCCAGCGGCACCGACCTGGCGCGGCGCCGCGACGAGGCGCTCGCCTACCTCGATCGTGCCTCGACGCGGGCTTCCGGCCCGGCATGGGCAACGTCGTCCCCGACCGCCTGTTCTGGGCCCAGCCCGAAGGCGAACCCGAAGACCTCACCCCCGAGGAAGTGCAGGCCCTGCAGGTCCTCGACATGCCCGCCCATGACACCAAGCACTGATCCGCAGACCAGAACGCAGCTGTTCGACCGTGCCCAGCAGCTCATTCCCGGCGGCGTCAACTCGCCGGTGCGCGCGTTCCGTGCGGTCGGCGGCACGCCGCGCTTCATCGCAGCGCGCGCATGGCGCGTACATTCGGGACGCCGAGGGCCAGCGCTACATCGACTACATCGGCTCGTGGGGCCCGATGATCCTCGGCCACGGCCACCCGGCCGTGCTGGAGGCGGTGCAGAAGGCGGTGCTCGACGGCTTCTCGTTCGGCGCGCCGACCGAGCGCGAGGTCGAGCTCGCCGAAGCGATCCTCGAACTCGTGCCGAGCATGGACCAGGTGCGCCTCGTCAGTTCCGGCACCGAGGCGGCGATGAGCGCGCTGCGCCTGGCGCGCGGCGCGACCGGGCGCAGCAAGATCGTCAAGTTCGAGGGCTGCTACCACGGCCATGCCGACGCGCTGCTGGTCAAGGCCGGTTCGGGCCTGGCGACCTTCGGCCACCCGACCAGCGCCGGCGTGCCGGCCGAGGTCGTGCAGCACACGCTGGTCCTCGAATACAACAACATCGCGCAGCTCGACGAGGCGTTCAGCGCGCACGGCGACGGCATCGCCTGCGTGCTGATCGAGCCGATCGCCGGCAACATGAATTTCGTCCGCGCTTCGGTGCCGTTCATGAAGCGGCTGCGCGAACTGTGCACGCGGCATGGCGCGCTGCTGGTGTTCGACGAGGTGATGACCGGCTTCCGCGTCGCGCTCGGCGGCGCCCAAAGCCTGTACGCCGCCGCCCTGCCCGGTTTCGAGCCCGACATCAGCGTGTTCGGCAAGGTCATCGGCGGCGGCATGCCGCTGGCGGCCTTCGGCGCGAAGCGCGCGGTGATGGAGCAGCTCGCCCCGCTCGGGCCGGTCTACCAGGCCGGCACCTTGTCGGGCAATCCGGTCGCGACCGCCTGCGGCCTGGCCACGCTGCGCGAGGTCCGCCGACCCGGCTTCTTCGAGGCGCTGTCGGCCAGCACCCGCACGCTGCTCGACGGCCTGCTCGGCGCCGCGCGCGAAGCCGGCGTGCCCATGGTCGGCGATTGCGAGGGCGGCATGTTCGGCTTCTTCCTGCTGCCGCCGCTGCCGCAGAACTATTCGGCGAGGTGATGGCGACCGACAAGGAGCGCTTCAACCGCTTCTTCCACGCGATGCTCGACCGCGGCGTCTACATCGCCCCGGCGACTGTACGAGGCCGGCTTCGTCAGTTCGGCCCACACCGACGACGACATCGCCCAGACCGTGGCCGCGGCGCGCGAGATCTTCAAGCAGCTGCGGTAGGTCGCTGCGGCGGCTCGTGGGCGCGCATACGTTTTTGCGACGCGTACCACCAAGCTCAATGCCAGCTCAATGCCGGAAGTGGCGAACGCCTGAAAACACCATCGCCACGCCGCGCTCGTCGGCGGCGGCGATGACTTCCTGGTCGCGCATGCTGCCGCCCGGCTGAATGACGCAGGTGGCGCCGGCGTCGACCACCACGTCCAGCCCGTCGCGGAACGGAAAGAACGCGTCGCTGGCGACCGCCGTCCCCTGCAGCGAGAGCCCCGCATGCTGCGCCTTGATGCTGGCGATGCGTGCCGAGTCCAGGCGGCTCATCTGGCCCGCGCCGACGCCCATCGTCATGCCGTCCTTGCAGAAGACGATCGCGTTCGACTTGACGTACTTCGCGACCGTCCAGGCGAACAGCAGGTCCTCGATCTGCTGGCGCGTCGGCTGCTTTTTCGTGACGACCTTGAGTTCCGCGGCCGTCAGCTCGCGGTTGTCGGCCGTCTGCATCAACAGGCCCGAACCGACGCGCTTGATGTCCAGCGCATTGCGGCTGGCGTCCCAGCTGCTGCGGCCGCCGGCGGGCAGCTCGATGTGCAGCACGCGGACGTTGGCCTTCGCCTTGAGGAGGTCCAGCGCCTCGGCGCTGAAGCCGGGCGCCATGAGCACCTCCACGAACTGCTTCGAAACGGCCTGGGCCGCGGCCAGGTCCACCGGCCGGTTGAAGGCGATGATGCCGCCGAAGGCGGACGTCGGGTCGGTCTGGAACGCCTTGGAATACGCCTGCAGCGCATCCTTGCCGACCGCGACGCCGCACGGATTGGCGTGCTTGACGATCACGCAGGCCGGGGCGTCGAAGCTCTTGACGCATTCCCAGGCCGCGTCGGCGTCGGCGATGTTGTTGTACGAGAGCTCCTTGCCCTGCAACTGCCGCGCCGTGACGAGTGAGCCGGGCGCCGGACGCAGGTCGCGGTAGAACGCCGCCTGCTGGTGCGGATTCTCGCCGTAGCGCAGGTCCTGCAGCTTGACGAACTGCATGTTGGCCTGTCCCGGGAAGGCGCTGCGCGCGCCGCCCTCGCCGATGGACGAGAGATAGTCGCTGATCGCGCCGTCGTAGTTGCTGATGCGGTTGAAGGCGGCGACGGCCAACGCGAAGCGGGTGCGCTCCGACACCTTGCCCTCGGTACTGAGCTCCTCGAGCACCCCGGGGTACTGGCTCGCATCGGTGAGCACGGCGACGTCCTTCCAGTTCTTGGCCGCCGAGCGCACCATCGCCGGGCCGCCGATGTCGATGTTCTCGATCGCATCCTCCAGCGTGCAGCCCGGCTTGGCGACCGTCGCCTCGAACGGATAGAGATTGACGACCAGCAGGTCGATGGTGTCGATGCCGTGCGCCTGCAGCGCCGCCATGTGCTCGGGCAGGTCGCGCCGCGCCAGCAGGCCGCCGTGCACCTTCGGGTGCAGCGTCTTCACCCGCCCGTCGAGCATCTCGGGGAAGGCGGTGACCTCGCGCCACTTCGGTCACCGGCAGGCCCTCCTGCGCCAGCAGCTTGGCGGTGCCGCCGGTGGAGATCAGCCGCACGCCCAGGCCGTGCAAGGCCCGGGCGAATTCGACGATGCCGGTCTTGTCGGAGACGGAGATGAGTGCGTTCATGGTTTCAACAGTCTGTGTTCGACGAGTTTCTTGCGCAGCGTGTTGCGGTTCAGGCCGAGCCACTCGGCCGCCTTCGACTGGTTGTGGTCGGCCTTGGCCATCACCACTTCCAGCAACGGCTTCTCGACCACCTTCACCAGCATTTCGTACATGCCGTCCGGCTCCGTGCCACGCAGGTCACGGAAGTAGCTCTCCAGGCTGGCGCGCACGCACTCCTCGATGTGTTTCTTGCTCATCGACTCCCTGCCTCCGCCGCGAACGCCGCCAGCGCGGCCGGCCGGTCGCGGTTCATGCGCTCGCCTCCAGCGCTTCTTCCTCGCCGTGCACCACCGGCGCAGGCATCCGGTCCATCCCAGCGCCAAGTTCGTCGAAAAACTCGCCGACGGCGCGCAGTTGCGCCGCTGCCGTCCTCGATCCCGTTCATCGCGCTGCGGAATGCGGCGCCGCCCGGCAGCGCCTTCACGTACCACCCGATGTGCTTGCGCGCGCTGCGCACGCCGGTGTACTCGCCGTACAGCTGGTAATGGTCCTGCAAGTGCTCCAGCAGCAGCCGCTTGACTTCGACCACCAGGGGCGGCGCCAGGTGCGTGCCCGTCGCCAGGTAATGCGCGACCTCGCGGAAGATCCAGGGCCGGCCCTGCGCGGCCCGGCCGATCATGATCGCGTCGGCGCCGGTCGCTCGCAGCACCGCCCGCGCGCGCTCCGGCGTCGCGATGTCGCCGTTCGCCACCACCGGCACCCGCACCGCGGCCTTCACGGACGCGATGGTTTCGTATTCGGCGACGCCGCCGTAGCCCTGCTCGCGCGTGCGGCCATGCACCGTCAGCATCTGCACGCCGGCGTCCTCGAAGGCGCGGGCCAGCCGCACGGCGTTGCGGTGCGCCTGCGACCAGCCGGTGCGCATCTTCAGCGTCACCGGCACGCCGTGCGGCGCGCATGCCTCGACCACGGCGCGGGCGATCGCCACGGCCAGCGGCTCGTCCTGCATCAACGCGGAGCCGGCCCACTTGTTGCAGACCGTCTTCGCCGGGCAACCCAGGTTGATGTCGATGATCTGCGCGCCGCGCTCGACGTTGTACGCGGCGACCTCCGCCATCATCGCCGGATCGGTGCCGGCGATCTGCACCGCGACCGGGCCGGGCTCGCCGTCGTGATTGGCGCGGCGCGAGGTCTTGAGCGTGTGCCACAGCTCGCGGCGCGAACGTCACCATCTCGCTCACCGCGTACCCGGCGCCGAGGCGGCGGCACAGTTGGCGGAAGGGCCGGTCCGTCACGCCCGCCATCGGCGCCGCGAACAGGTTGTTCGCGAGAAGATGCGGGCCGATGTTCATGAGCGCGTGCTGCTGAAAAATGAGGCACGATTGTATGCGGTGGCGATTTCAGCAATTGAAATCAAATGCCTGCGCCCGCCTACAGGCCGGAACCTGCTGCGCTGCCTATACTGGATCGCGCATGAATCCTTTCCCCCGCATCGCCTTGCACCGCTTCCTGAGCGTGCCCTCACTCCAGCGGCGCCGGCCGACAGCCTGACATGCCGGTGTGGCTCACGTCCGTCTTCGACATACTGGCATTGCCGCAGTACGGGCTCAGCACGCTGTTCGTCGCCGCGTTCGTTTCCGCGACGCTGATTCCGGTCGGATCGGAACCGGCGCTGTTCGGCTTGCTGCAACTCAACCCGGACCTGTTCTGGCCAGCCGTCCTGGTCGCCACCGCGGGCAATACGCTGGGCGGGGCCGTCGACTGGTGGATGGGATACGAAGCGCACCACCTGATCGACAAGTACCGGCATTCGCGCACGCACATCAAGGCGATCGATTGGCTGGAACGCCTCGGTCCCAAGGCGTGCCTGCTCGCCTGGCTGCCGCTCATCGGGGACCCGCTGTGCGCCGTCGCCGGCTGGCTGCGGTTGCCCTTCTGGCCGTGCCTGGGCTACATGTTGATCGGCAAACTGCTGCGCTACCTCATCATGACGGCGGTGCTCCTGCACATGTTCCCCGCCGGCGATTTCGTGCGGTGAAGTCCCGAACGAGCCGAAGACGGCTGCCCCGCGCCCTCACACGTTGAACAGGAAGTTCAGCACGTCGCCGTCCTTGACGACGTACTCCTTGCCTTCGCTGCGCATCTTGCCGGCGTCCTTGGCGCCCTGCTCGCCCTGGCAGGCGATGAAGTCGTCGAACGCGATCGTCTGCGCCCGGATGAAGCCGCGCTCGAAGTCGGTGTGGATCACGCCGGCCGCCTTCGGCGCCGTGTCGCCGACGTGGATGGTCCAGGCCCGCACTTCCTTGACGCCGGCCGTGAAGTAGGTCTGCAGGCCCAGCAGCTTGAACGCGGCGCGGATCAGGCGGTTCAGGCCGGGTTCGTCCTGGCCGATCTCGGCCAGGAACATCTGCTTGTCCTCGTCGCTCATGTCGGCCATCTCGGCCTCGATCTTGGCGCAGATGGCGACCACCGGCGCGTTCTGCCTGGCGGCGTACTCGCGCAGCCGGTCCAGGTAGGGGTTGTTCTCGAAGCCGTCCTCGTGCACGTTGGCAACGAACATCGCCGGCTTGGCGGTGATCAGGAACAACTGCTTGAGCAGCGCGCCCTCCTCGTCGTCCAGCCTCAGCGTTCGCACCGGCTGGCCCGCGTCGAGACAGGCCTGCACCTTGGTGAGCACCTGCACCAGCTTCGCGGCTTCCTTGTCGTTGCCGGACTTGGCCGCCTTGGTGTAGCGCTGCAGGCTCTTCTCCACCGTGCCCAGGTCGGCCAGGCACAGCTCGGTCTGGATCACCTCGATGTCGGACACCGGATCCACCTTGCCGCTGACGTGCACGACGTTCGGGTCGTCGAAGCAGCGGACCACGTTGACGATGGCGTCGGTCTCGCGGATGTGCGCGAGGAATTGGTTGCCCAGGCCCTCGCCCTTGCTCGCACCGGCGACCAGCCCGGCGATGTCGACGAACTCCACGATGGCCGGGACGATGCGCTCGGGCTTGACGATGGCCGCCAGCTGCTGCAGGCGCGGGTCGGGCAGTTCCACCACGCCGACATTCGGCTCGATCGTGCAGAAGGGGTAGTTCTCCGCGGCGATCCCGGCCTTGGTCAGGGCATTGAACAAGGTGGACTTGCCCACGTTGGGCAACCCGACGATCCCGCACTTCAGACTCATGACGCTTCCAACCCGGACGAAGGGCGAAAGTGTACCCCCCGGCGCCGCTCAGTCAGGGTGCGTGTCCACCTGCTGGCCGACGCGCAGCGTCTGCTCGACGCCCCGCACGATGATCGCGTTCATGCCGAACGCCGCCTTGCCGTCGATCAGGTCGTTGCGGCGGTACTGCATGAGCGTCATCAGAACCTGAGGGGACACCTGCGCCGTCGCGGGATCGACGTTCGGAATGGGGCAGCGCCCGCACGGCTTCACCAGCCGCAGTACCACCGGCTCGCCGGCTGCGATCGTCAATTGCGGCAGGCGGTCCTCTTCGTAGGCCGGGAGCCCGACCAGCACGATGTTGGGCCGGAAGCGCTCGATGCCGACCGGCCCGTGGCCGGCAGCGGCCAGCCGCCCGTTGAGTTCCTCCATGGCGGCTTCGCCGAGCACCAGGAGCGGAAAACCGTCGCTGAACTGGTTGAGCGCTTCCGCGCCGCCCGTCCAGCGGGCATTCGACAGCCGCCGCTCGTCCGGATCGAAGCGCACGAGGCGCAGCGGCTGGCCCAGGAAATCCGTGAACCACTGCGCCGCCACGGCCCCCATGTCGAAGGCAGCGACTTCGTCTTCCCAGACCCGGACCTTGACCGGCTCCTCGACCGAGTCGACGGACAGGTGCAGCGCCAGCATGCCCGGCGCGCGCAGCACCACCTCGCTGTGCTTGATCTGCGGGCGCACCAGCGTCATGCGCGGCAACTGGCGCTGGGTGACGAACCGCCCCTGCGCATCGACCACCATCCAGGCGCGGTCGAGGTCGAGACCGGTTTCGGTGAGGACGGCCTGGCGCACCTCCACGCCGGCGCATGATTTCACCGGATAGACGAAGAGGCGGGCGATCCGTGCCTGGGCGGCGCTGGCGGAAGAGTTCATCGGTGGCGGCTGCTGACGTCGAGCAAGCCGCGATTGTGCCCCGCTCCTACAATCCTTCGCATGGCGATCGCCCCTGATGTGTGTATTCGCGGTGCCGGCATCGTCGGCCGCACCCTGGCCCTGCTGCTCGCGCGCGACCGCCTGCGCGTCGGACTGGTGCGCGAGCACGACCCGCGCACCGGCGCCACCAGCGACGTGCGGGCCTATGCGCTCAACGCCTCGTCGCGCGAGCTGCTCGAGCGCGTGCGCGCCTGGCCCGACGAGCATCACGCCTGTCCGGTGCTGGGCATGGAGGTCCATGGCGACGAAGGCGGCCAGCTGAGCTTCGACGCGAAGGACACCGGCGCTCCCGCGCTGGCCTGGATCGTCGACGTCGACGCCTTGCAGCAGCGGCTCGCCGACGCCCTGCGCTACCAGCCGCTGGTCGAGTGGCTGGACGCGCCGGTGCCCTCGCCGCTCACGGTGGTCTGCGAAGGCCGCCACAGCGCCACCCGCAGCGAATACGGCGTGCAGTTCGACGTTCGGCCATATCCGCAGCGCGCCATCGCCGGCCGGCTGCACTGCGAAAAGCCGCATGGACACGTGGCGCGGCAGTGGTTTGCCAAGGGCGAGATCCTGGCCTTCCTGCCCTTGCACGGCGGGCCGGCGCCGGCCGCCGGGAACTCGGTGGCGTTCGTCTGGTCTGTCGACGAGCACCGCGCCCCGCAACTGCTGGCCCACGACGATGCGCTGTTCGAGAGCGAGCTGGGCGCCGCCAGCGAACACGCGCTGGGCAAGCTGACGCTGTCCACCGAGCGTGCCTGCTGGCCGCTGCAGCTGGCGACGGCCGACCGCTGGTGCGGGCCGGGCTGGGTGCTCGCCGGCGACGCGGCGCACACGGTGCATCCGCTGGCCGGCCAGGGCCTGAACCTGGGCCTGGCGGATGCGCGGGAACTGGCGCAGGTGCTGCACCAGCGCGAGTACTGGCGCGGCGTGGGCGACCTGCGGCTGCTGCGGCGCTACGAGCGCGCGCGCAAGGCCGACGTGCTGGCGATGGGCGCCGCGACCGATGGCCTGCAGCAGTTGTTCGCGCAGACGGCGGCGCCCTGGGCGCAGCTGCGCAACTGGGGGATGACGGGATTCGACCGCAGCGGCCGGCTCAAGCAGTGGGTGGCCAGGCAGGCGATGGGACGCCTTTGACCTTGGGAATGAAGGACACATGAAATTCGACCGAACCGCTGCGCTGGCAGCCATCACCCTCGCCACCGCGCTGCTCGCCGCCCCCGCCCGGGCCCAGGAAGCGACCATCCGCAAGAACCTGGCCGAGCGGGTGCCGCAGTTCCAGAAGATCGACGAGATCCGCAAAACCGAAATGGCCGGCCTGTACGAGGTGCGGATCGGCACGGACATCCTGTACAGCGACGCCGAAGGCAACTTCCTGATCAACGGTCAGCTGATCGACACCCGCGGCAAGCGCAACCTGACCGAGGAGCGCATGGACAAGCTGCTGGCGATCGACTTCTCGGCCTTGCCGCTGAAGGACGCGTTCACCATCGTGCGCGGCAACGGCAAGCGCAAGCTGGCCGTGTTCGAGGATCCGAACTGCGGCTACTGCAAGCGCTTCGAGCGCGACCTGCAGCAGGTCGACAACGTCACCGTCCACATGTTCCTGTACCCGATCCTCGGGCCGGATTCGGTCGAGAAATCGAAGAACATCTGGTGCACCAAGGACAAGGGCAAGGCCTGGCTGGACGTGATGCTGCGCGAGCAGCCGCCCGCAACGGCCTCCTGCGACGCGAGCGGCCTGAACCGCAACCTCGAATTCGGCAAGAAGCACAAGATCAGCGGCACGCCGACCCTGATCTTCGCCGATGGCACCCGCGTGCCGGGGGCCGTGAGCGCGGCCCAGGTCGAGAAAATGCTCGCGCAAGCGAAGTGAACGCCGGCCGCACGTTGCGGCCGCCGACGCATGCGCCGCAGCCCGGCGCTTGCGTATAGTCCCTCGATGCCCAGCCTGTCTTCGCCTCGCGCCAGCGTCCATTACCGGGTGGAAGCGGGCGACCTGCACGCCCACCTGTTCCAGGTCGTCCTGTCCATCGACCAGCCGGCGGAGCGGCAGCGGGTGTCGCTGCCGGCGTGGATCCCCGGCAGCTATCTGGTGCGCGAGTTCTCGCGCCACCTGCAGCGGCTGGCGGCCCGGCAGGAGGGCCGCCACGTCGCCGTGCAGCAGCTGGACAAGTGCACCTGGGAGGTCGAATGCGTGCCGAGCACGCAGCTGCTGCTCACGTACGAGGTGTACGCGTTCGACACCTCCGTGCGCACGGCCTGGCTGGACCCGCAGCGCGGCTTCTTCAACGGCACCAGCCTGTGTTTGCGGGTGCACGGCCAGGAGAAGCTGGTGCACGCCATCGAACTGGTCGCCCACGAGGCGATGGCGCAGTGGCAGGTCGCCACCGGCCTGCTGCCGCACAAGGTCGGCCGCCATGGTTTCGGCACCTACCTCGCGACCGACTACGACGAGCTGGTGGACTGCCCGTTCGAACTCGGTCCTTTCTGGAGCGCCGAGTTCAAGGCAGGCGGCGTGCCGCACCGCGTCGTCGTCTCGGGCGCGGCCGAATCCTTCGACGGAGCTCGCCTGGTCGCCGACATGCAGAAGATCTGCGAGGCGCAGATCCGGTTCTGGCACGAGCGCAAACGCCCGCCGCACAAGAACTACCTGTTCCTGCTCAACGCGGTGGACGACGGCTACGGCGGCCTCGAACACCGCAACTCGACGGCGCTGATCGCCTCGCGGCGCGACCTGCCGCGGCTGGGCGAATCGCGCCAGTCGGACGGTTACGTCACCCTGCTCGGACTGATCAGCCACGAGTACTTCCATGCCTGGAACGTCAAGCGCCTGCGGCCGGCCGAGTTCCTGCGCTACGAGTACGGCCGCGAGAACTACACGCAGCTGCTCTGGTTCTTCGAGGGTTTCACCAGCTACTACGACGACCTGCTGCTGCGCCGGGCGGGCCTGCTGGACGACGCGGCGTACCTGAAGCTGCTGAACAAGACCATCAACCAGGTCCAGCAGACCCCCGGCCGCGCAGTGCAGTCGGTGGCGCAATCGAGCTTCGATGCCTGGGTCAAGTACTACCGGCAGGACGAGAACACCGGCAACGCCACGGTGAGCTACTACACCAAGGGCGCCCTGGTGGCACTGTGCTTCGACCTGACGCTGCGTGCCGAAGGTCACGCGACCCTCGACGAGGTAATGCGCGCGCTGTGGCAGCGCTGCAAGGCCGGGCCGATGACCGAGGCGGACTTCGCCGCGGTGCTCAAGGAACTTGGTGGCCGCTCGTTCAGCCGCGAGATCGCTTCCTGGGTGCACGGCACGCGCGAGCTGCCGCTGGCGCAGCTGTTGCAGGCGCACGGCGTCGGCGTGCTGGAGGAACCGGCGGCATTGCAGCAGCGGCTGGGGCTGCGCATGGCCGACACGCCGCCCCTGCAGGTCAAGACCGTGCTGCGCGGCGGCGCCGCCGAGCAGGCCGGTCTGGCGGCCAACGACGAATGGATCGGCGTCGAGGTGGCGGGCAACGGCTGGCGGCTCGCGAAACTGGACGACCTGCCGCTCTATGCCGGCGCGCACCGGAAAGTCACGGCACTGGTCGCCCGCGACCGGCGCCTGCTGCGGCTCGAGCTGGACCTGCCCGCCACCGTCACCACCTGGAGGCTCGTCCTGCGTGACGCAGCGCGGGTCCAGCCGTGGCTGGCCCCCACCGACTGAGCGGCCGCTCGGGGCGGCGCTGGCTCGCGCTGCTGGCCGCGGTGCTGCTGCTGCACGCGGCGGCGATCGACTGGATCGGCCGCCAGCTGCAGCACACGACGCTGCTGCAGCCGCTGGCCGAACCGATGTTCACGCGCGTGCTGCAGCCGCAGGCGCCGCCCGAGCCGCCGGCCGCGCCCGCCCCGCCGGCCGCGCCGCCGCCACGTCCTGCCGTCCGCACGCTGGCACGCGCCGCCCCGAAGCCCGCTCCTGCCGCCTCGGCGCCGGCAGAGCCGGAGCCGGCGCCCGAACTGCCGGCGGCCGTCCCGGAGCCGATTGCTCCACCAGCGGAGACCGAAGTCGCCGCAGCGCCGGCCGAACCGCCCGAGGCACCGGCAAGCGCGCCGGCGCCGGCGGCCAGCGAGCCACAGGTGCCAAACGCCGACGCCGTGGCGGCGGTCGCGCCGAGTCTCGAAGGCTGGCCGCTCGACACCCGCGTGAACTACCGGCTCGGCGGCGTTTTTCGCAGCGGCAACCTGCACGGCGATGCGCGCGTGCAGTGGCTGCGGCAGGACCAGCGCTACGAGGTCCGCATCGAGATCGACGTCACCCTGCTCGCGCGGCTGGTGCTGACCAGCCAGGGCAAAGTCACGCCGCACGGCCTGCACCCCGAGATCTACGAGGAGCAGCGCCGCAGCGGCGTACGCCGCGCGACCTTGCGCGAGGAGACCATCCTGCTCGGCAACGGCGAAGTGGTGCCGCGCCCGGCCGGGGTCCAGGACACCGCCAGCCAGTTCGTGGAACTGAGCCATCGCTTCGCCAGCGGCCGGGAGCGGCTCGAGGTGGGCCGCAGCGTCCAGGTGTGGCTGGCGCGCCCGGGCCATCTCGCGCTGTGGACCTACGACATCGTCGCCAGCGAAATGCTGGAGACACCCGGGCTCGGCCAGGTCGAGGCTTTCCACCTGAAGCCGCGGCCGCTGGCCAATCCGCGCGGCAACATCACGGCGGAAATGTGGTTCGCCCCGAGCCTGCAGTACCTGCCGGTGCGCATCAAGGTCAACATGGACCCGGCCTACGTCGACCTGATGGTCGAGAGCATCGAGCAGCGCTGACGGCCGGTCACCCTCAGAACTTGCGCTGGTCGACCACCCGCCTGGCCTTGCCCAGGCTGCGCTCGATGCCGCCGGCCGGCCGCAGCTCGATCCGCGCCGAGGTGCCGATGTAGGTCTTGATCTCGTGCGCCAGCGTGGCGGCCGCCTCCCTGGCCTGCGGCGATCCGGGCGAAAGGTCGGGACGCGTCTCCACCGCCACCGTCAGTTCGTCCAGCGGCCCTTCGCGCGAGAGCACGCACTGGTAATGCGGCGTCAGCTCGCCGCGCTTGAGGATCAGCTCCTCGATCTGCGTCGGGAACACGTTGACGCCGCGCACGATCATCATGTCGTCGCTGCGGCCGGTGATCTTCTCCATGCGGCGCATGGTGCGCGCGGTGCCGGGCAGCAGGCGCGTCAGGTCGCGCGTGCGGTAGCGGATCATCGGCAGCGCCTCCTTGGTCAGGCTGGTGAACACCAGTTCGCCGAACTCGCCGTCGGGCAGCAGCCGCGCCGGTCTCGGGGTCGATGATCTCGGGATAGAAATGGTCTTCCCAGATGGTCGGGCCGTCCTTGGTCTCGACGCACTCGTTGGCGACGCCCGGCCCCATCACTTCCGACAGGCCGTAGATGTCCACGGCGTCGATCTCGAGCGGCGCTCGATCGCCGTGCGCATGTCGTTGGTCCAGGGCTCGGCGCCGAAGATGCCCAGCCGCAGGCTGGTGCGCGCCGGGTCGAGCCCCTGGCGCTCGAACTCGTCGGCGATCGCCAGCATGTAGCTGGGCGTGACCATGATGATGTCGGGCCGGAAGTCGTGGATCAGCTGCACCTGGCGCTCGGTCTGGCCGCCGCCGAACGGCACCACGGTGAGCCCGAGGCGCTCGGCGCCGTAATGCGCGCCGAGCCCGCCGGTGAACAGGCCGTAGCCGTAGCTGACGTGCACCAGGTCGCCGGGCCGCGCGCCCGCGGCGCGCAGGCTGCGCGCCATCAGGTCGGCCCAGGTGTCGATGTCGTTCTGCGGTGTAGCCCACCACGGTCGGCTTGCCGGTGGTGCCGCTGGAGGCGTGGATGCGCACGCACTGCTCGCGCGGCACGGCGAACATGCCGAACGGATAGCTGTCGCGCAGGTCCTTCTTGGTCGTGAACGGAAATTTCGCCGAGGTCGGCCAGCGACTGGCAGTCGCGAGGGCCGCACGCCGGCCGCGTTGAACTTGGCACGGTAGACCGGCGAATTGGCGTAGGCGTGCTCCAGCGTCGCGCGCAGGCGCTTGAGCTGCAGCGAGCGCAGCTCGTCGACGCTGGCGGTCTCGATCGGTTCGAGGGGAAACTGCTTCATCACGCGGTCTCCGCCAGGACATGTCCCTTGATCTGCGTGCTCTTGCCGCGAAACAGCGCCACGACTTCGCCGCGCTGGTTCACGACCCGCATGTCGTACACGCCGTGCCGGCCCTGCAGCACCTGCTCCTGTCCCTCGCAGGTCAGCACGTCGCCCAGGTGCGCCGGCTGCAGGAACTCGATGCTGCAGCCGGACGCCACCGTCGCCTGGTTGCGGCTGTTGCACGCATACGCGAACGTCGAATCGGCCAGCGTGAAGATGAAGCCGCCGTGGCAGATCTCGTGGCCGTTGAGCATGGGCTCGCGCACCGCCAGGCGCAGCACCGCGCGCCCCGGTGCGCACTCGACCAGTTCCATCTGCATGAACTCGCGCGTGGCGCGGTCGGCCGCAAACATGCTCGCGGCCACCCGCGCGGCCAGCGCCTGCGGATCGCGCCCCATCACTCGCCCTTGAACCGGGCCGGGCGCTTCTCGCGGAAGGCCATCACCCCTTCGATGTAATCGTGCGTGCGGCCCAGCGCCGACTGGGTGTCGCGCTCGAGATCGAGCTGCGCGTCGAGTTCGTTGCTCGCCGCCGCCCGCAGCAGTTTGCGGGTTTCGACCAG
This sequence comes from uncultured beta proteobacterium, assembly GCA_963708655.1. Taxonomy (GTDB): domain Bacteria; phylum Pseudomonadota; class Gammaproteobacteria; order Burkholderiales; family Burkholderiaceae_C; genus Ramlibacter. The sequence goes on along the minus strand of CAVPTY010000107.1, from coordinate 6,032 downwards.
GGCCTTCGTGGGCAGCTCCGCCAGCCGCTGCGCCAGCTTCAGCGCGGCATGGACGCAGTCCTCGCCCTGCGCCGCGACGTCCCAGATCATCCCTTGTTCCTTCGCGTCGGCGGCCGTCAGCTTGTCGCCCAGCATCGCGCAACCCAAGGCCCGGGCGAGCCCGAGCCGTTTGACGAGAAACCAGCTGCCGCCTGCGTCCGGGATGAGGCCGATCCTGCCGAACGCCTGGATGAACACGGCACCCGGAGCCGCCACCGCCAGATCGCAGGTCATCGCCAGCGATGCGCCGGCGCCGGCCGCGACGCCGTTCACCGCGGCGACCGTCGGCACGCGCAGCGCCTGCAGCTTGCGCACGGTGGGATTGAACGCCTGCTCGATCACCGGGCCGGGATCGGCGCGCCGCACCAGGTCGGGGCCCGGCTCGAAGTCGAATTCCGCGAGGTCGGCGCCGGCGCAGAAGCCGCGCCCCGCACCGGTGATCACGAGGGCCCGCACGCTGCGGTCGGCCTCGATCCGGTCCAGCGCCGCCCACAGTTCGCCGAACATGGCGCGCGTAAAGCTGTTGAGGGACTGCGGCCGGTTCAGCGTGACCAGGGCGACGGCGCCCCGGGTCTCGTACAGCACGGTCTGTTCGGTCATGGTTCTCCCTTGTTCTCGTTGCCGGCGCCTGCGTCGCGCGGCGCCTCGTCTCCGGTGCCGCATGACTCTATCACCGCCGCGCCGGAGCCAGCGGCTGCCGGCTTCGTCTTCGTTATAGTTCCCGCGCAACCTCCAGGAGAAACGCCATGGCGTACGAACTCATCGAAGTGCGGACCGAAGCGGGCAAGGTCGGCATCGTCACCTTGAACCGGCCCAAGCAGCTCAATGCCCTCAACAACCAGCTGATGGACGAGCTGGGCGCGGCGCTGAAAGCGTTCGACGCCGATCCGGCGATCGGCTGCATGATCATCACCGGCAGCGAGAAGGCCTTTGCGGCCGGCGCCGACATCGGCGCGATGGCCAGCTCGGTCGTTCGCCGACGTCTACAAGGACGACTACATCACGCGCAACTGGGAGACCATCCGCGGCATCCGCAAGCCGGTGATCGCCGCGGTGAGCGGCTTCGCGCTGGGCGGCGGCTGCGAGCTGGCGATGATGTGCGACTTCATCATCGCGGCCGACAACGCGAAGTTCGGCCAGCCCGAGATCAAGCTGGGCATCATTCCCGGCGCCGGCGGCACGCAGCGGCTGCCGCGCGCGGTCGGCAAGGCCAAGGCGATGGACCTGGTACTCACCGGCCGCATGATGGACGCGCCGGAGGCCGAGCGCGCGGGCCTGGTCAGCCGCGTGGTGCCGCTGGACAAACTGATGGAAGAAGCGTTGGGCGCAGCCCTGATGATCGCCGAGTACTCGCAGATTGCCATCATGGCCGCCAAGGAATCCGTCAACCGGGCATTTGAAGGCACGCTGAGTGATGGCATCATTTTTGAGCGCCGCCTGTTCCACGCGCTGTTTGCCACCGTCGATCAAAAAGAAGGCATGGACGCTTTTGTGAACAAACGCAAGGCGAATTTCCAGCATCAATAAGTGCGCAAGGCCGAATCAGCGCCCGGCTTCTGGTTATAATCTGCGGCTTCGGCGCTTTAGCTCAGTCGGTTAGAGCGATGGAATCATAATCCACAGGTCCGCGGTTCGAATCCGTGAAGCGCCACCAAACCAGGAAAGGGTGACCGGCAGCCGCCGGCCACCCTTTCGCGCTTCCTGCCAGCTCCGCCAGCCTCTGGATATCACCATGAACCGCTGCATCCGTTTCCTTCTCGCGTGCCTGGCCATCGCGACAGGCACCGCCTTCGCCCAGGGCCTGCAACGCTCCGCGCCGAAGGACGTCGTCCTGGGCCGGCTCGCCGTCACTGCGCCGCCGCAGATCACGGTGGACGGCAAGCCCGACCGCCTGTCGCCGGGCGCGCGCATCCGCGACCTGAACAACATGCTGGTGCTCTCCGCGAGCATCGTGGGCAAGCCCATGCCGGTGGTGTACCGCCGCGACGGTGCGGGACTGGTGCACGAGGTCTGGCAGCTCACCGAAGACGAGTACCGCAAGCTGGGCGGGGCCGGCAGCGGCGCAGACGGCGCGCGCCGTTTCGCGGAACTGCTCACGCTGATCTTCGGCGCCCGCCGCTGAACGGGGATGAAGATGGGAAAGAAAGTCTTCATCAAGACCTTCGGCTGCCAGATGAACGAGTACGACTCGGACAAGATGGCGGACGTGATGCGCGCCGCGCAAGGGTACGAGCCGACGCCGAACGTCGACGAAGCCGACCTGATCCTGTTCAACACCTGCTCGGTGCGCGAGAAGGCGCAGGAGAAGGTCTTCAGCGACCTCGGCCGGGTCAAGCACCTGAAGGAAAAAGGTGTCCTGATCGGCGTCGGCGGCTGCGTCGCGAGCCAGGAAGGCGCAGCCATCATCGAGCGCGCGCCCTACGTGGACGTGGTGTTCGGGCCGCAGACGCTGCATCGCCTGCCGCAACTGCTGCAGCAGCGCCAGCAGCAGCGGCGCGCCCAGGTCGACATCAGCTTCCCCGAGGTGGAGAAGTTCGACAACCTGCCGCCCGCGCGCGTGGACGGCCCGACGGCTTTCGTCAGCATCATGGAAGGCTGCTCCAAGTACTGCAGCTACTGCGTCGTGCCGTACACGCGCGGCGAGGAAGTGTCGCGCCCGTTCGAGGACGTGCTGGTGGAGGTGGCGGGCCTCGCGGACCAGGGCGTCAAGGAAGTCACGCTGCTGGGGCAGAACGTCAACGCCTGGCGCGGCGCGATGGGTGAGAGCGGCGAGATCGCCGACTTCGCGCTGCTGCTGGAATACGTGTCCGAGATTCCGGGAATCGAGCGGATCCGCTACACGACCAGCCACCCGAACGAGTTCACGCCACGGCTGATCGAGGCCTACGCGAAACTGCCGAAGCTGGCGAGCCACCTGCACCTGCCGGTGCAGCACGGCAGCGACCGAATCCTGATGGCGATGAAGCGCGGCTACACCGCGATGGAATACAAGAGCACGATCCGCAAGCTGCGCGCGGTGCGGCCGCAGATCGCCCTGTCCAGCGACTTCATCGTCGGCTTTCCCGGCGAAACCGACGAGGACTTCGGCAAGCTGATGAAGCTGATCGACGACGTCGGCTACGACAACAGCTTCAGCTTCATCTTCAGCCCGCGGCCGGGCACGCCGGCGGCCAACCTGCGCGACGACACGCCGTACGAGGTGAAGCTCGCGCGGCTGCAGCAGGTCCAGGCGGCGATCGAGGGCAACATGCGCCGGATCAGCCAGAGCCTGGTCGGCAGCGTGCAGCGGATCCTGGTGGAAGGCCCTTCGCGCAAGGATCCGCAGGAGCTGGCCGGCCGTACCGAGTGCAACCGCGTGGTCAACTTCAAGGGCCCGCAGCGCCTGGTCGGCCGGATGGTCGACGTGCGCGTCACGGCCACCAGTTCGCACGCACTGCGGGGCGAGGTGCTGGTCCGCGCGGCCGCGCCCGCCTGAACGGAATTCCGGGCCGCAACGGCCGGCCGCCTAGAAAGGCAACTTGGGCATGCCCTTGCTGCCGCCCATGCGCTTCATCATCTTCATGAGACCGCCGCCCTTCATCATCTTCATCATGCCCTGCATCTGCTCGAACTCGTTGAGCAGCCGGTTGACTTCCTGCACCTGAACGCCGGCGCCGGCGGCGATGCGGCGCTTGCGGGTGGCCTTGATCAGTTCGGGCTTGCGCCGCTCCAGCGGCGTCATGCTCTGGATGATGCCTTCCTTGCGGCGGATGTCGCGCTCGGCCTTGTCCATGTCGACCTGGCCCGCCTTGGCCTGCATCTGCGCCGGCAGCTTGTCCATCAGGGTGGACAGGCCGCCCATGCTCTTCATCTGCTGCAGCTGCGCCAGGAAGTCGTCGAGGTCGAACCCGGCGCCGCTCTTGACCTTGTCGGCGAGCTTCTTCGCCGCCTCCATGTCGACGCCCGCCGTGACCTGCTCGACCAGCGCCACGATGTCGCCCATGCCGAGGATGCGCCCGGCGTGCCGCTCGGCGTCGAACACCTCCAGTCCGTCGAGCTTCTCGCTGACGCCGGCGAACTTGATCGGCTTGCCGGTGATCTGGCGCACCGACAGCGCCGCGCCGCCGCGCGAATCGCCGTCGAGCTTGGTCAGCACGATGCCGGTGAGCGGCAGCGCCTCCTTGAAGGCCTTGGCGACGTTGACCGCGTCCTGGCCCTGCATGGCGTCGACCACGAACAGGGTTTCGACCGGCTTGAGCGCCGCGTGCAGGTCCCTGATCTCGCGCATCATCGCCTCGTCGATTGCCAGCCGGCCGGCGGTGTCGACGAGCAGCACGTCGAAATACTGGCGCTTGGCGTAGTCCAGCGCCGCGCGCGCGATGTCGACCGGCTTCTGGTCGGCCGAGCTGGGAAACCACTCGGCCCCCGCCTGCGCCGTCACGGTCTTGAGCTGCTCGATGGCGGCGGGACGGTACACGTCGCCGGACACCGTGAGCACCTTTTTCTTGCGCTTCTCGATCAGGTGCTTGGCGAGCTTGGCGGTCGTGGTGGTCTTGCCCGAGCCCTGCAGGCCCGCCATCAGGATCACCGCCGGCGGCTGCGCGTGCAGGTTGATGTCGCTGACGCCCTCGCCCATGGTCGCCGCGAGTTCGCGGTTGACGATGCCGATCAGCGCCTGTCCGGGCGAAAGCGAGCCCAGCACTTCCTGGCCCAGCGCCTTCTCCTTGACGCGGGCGATGAAGTCGCGCACGACCGGCAGCGCCACGTCGGCTTCGAGCAACGCCATGCGCACCTCGCGCAGCATGTCCTGGACGTTGGCTTCGGTGATGCGGGCCTGGCCGCGCAGTTCCTTGGCCAGGCGGGAGAGTCGTTCGGAGAGGGAGGAGGCCATCGGGGTGCTCGGACAACCGGCGCGGGCCGCGCCGCAGTTTCGCGCGCAGTCAAGCGCGGCTAAACTGTGGGACCATGATTCTAGCGAGTGCGCCCTTTCCCAGTGTGGTGCTCACGCTGGCAGCCGCCGCGGCCTACGCAGTGCCGGCGGCCGGCGCGGCCCGCCTGTCCGACCGCGCCGCGCGCATCGCCCTGCTGCTCGGATGGTTCCTGCACGCCATGGTCCTGGCCTGGGGACTTCTGAGCGAGCCGCCGCGCTTCGGCTTCGCTCCGGCGCTGTCCGTCACGGCGTGGCTGGTGCTGACCGTGTATGCCGTGGAGCAGCAGATGTTTCCCAAGCTCGAGGCGCGCTGGGCGCTCGCCGGTCTCGGCTCCGCCGCCGTGCTGCTGGCGCTGGTCTTTCCCGGCTCCGAACTGCCGGTGACCGCGTCCGCGTGGTTGCCCTTGCACTGGGCGCTGGGCATCGCCTCCTATGGCCTGTTCGCCGCCGCGGTGATCCACGCCTGGCTGATGACGCGGGCCGAACGCAGCATCCGCCATGCCGCCGACGCGCAGGCGGGCCTGCCGCTGCTGACGCTGGAGCGCCTCACGTTCCGCTTCGCCACGGCGGGGTTCATCCTGCTGTCGGCCACCCTGCTCGCCGGCCTGCTGTTCAGCGAGAGCCTCTACGGGCATGGCCGACCGACTCGCCTGGACCACAAGATGGTGTTCTCCATCCTGTCCTGGCTGGTGTTCGCCTTCCTGCTGCTGGGCCGCGCGCGCTTCGGGTGGCGCGGCCGCAAGGCGGTGCGCGTGCTGTACGCGGGATCGGTGCTGCTGCTGCTGGCCTATGCCGGTTCGCGCTTCGTCCTCGAGGTGGTCCTGAAGCGCCCGGCATGAAATACCTTCTGCTCCTGGCGATCGTGCTGCTGGTAGTGTGGCTGTGGCGCGGCAACCGCACCCAGGACCGGGCCGATACCGCAGCCCGCGAGCGGCGGCCCGATCCGCGTGTGACGCAACAGGAGATGGTCGAGTGTCCGGTCTGCTCGGTGCACCTGCCGCGGTCGGATGCGTTGCCGGGCCCCGACGGCCAGCTCTATTGCTGCGCCGAGCACCGCTCGCGCGGAGCCGGGTGAAAATGCGCC
>CAVPTY010000106.1:0-16229 GCA_963708655.1 uncultured beta proteobacterium | reverse complement strand
TACATCGTCGAGTCGCTCGGGCTGGACGAGTCGGAGATCTTCAACGCCTACCACGAGGTTGCGTCGATCCGCGACAAGGACCAGTTCCTGATCCCCTTCATCGAGGCGATCATGGACCCCGGGTTCGAGACCGGAACGCCGGAGAACGACCAGAAGCTGCTGAAGTCGCTGATCGTCTTCGCCTGCCTGATGGAAGGCATGTTCTTCTACGTCGGCTTCACCCAGATCCTGGCGCTCGGCCGCCAGAACAAGATGACCGGCGCCGCCGAGCAGTACCAGTACATCCTGCGCGACGAGTCGATGCACTGCAACTTCGGCATCGACCTGATCAACCAGCTCAAGCTGGAGAACCCGCAACTGTGGACATCCGGGTTCAAGGCGGAGATCAAGGCCCTCTTCCTGAAGGCCGTCGAACTGGAATACCGCTATGCCGAGGACACCATGCCGCGCGGCGTGCTGGGCCTCAATGCCTCCATGTTCAAGGGCTACCTGCGCTACATCGCGAACCGCCGCGCCACGCAGATCGGCCTTGAAGCGCTCTTCCCGAACGAGGAGAATCCGTTCCCGTGGATGAGCGAGATGATCGACCTGAAGAAGGAACGCAACTTCTTCGAGACCCGCGTGATCGAGTACCAGACCGGCGGCGCGCTGAGCTGGGACTGACACGCACGGGGGAAGAGACATGCACCGGATGCAGACCATGCCGACAAGAGCATGGCGCCGTCCGGGCAACGGTGTTCATGGAGCTGGGCTGCGGCCCAACTCCATGAATCGCTTCGTGCCGCCAACAGGCCTGGAGCGCTTCATTGGTTGATGTTTGATCAACTTGAACAGGAGAAAAGCAATGGCAACTGCGAAAAAACCGGCCGCCAAGAAGGCCGCAGCGAAACGGCCGGCCGCGAGGAAGTCTGCGGCCAAGAAGGCCCCGGCGAAGAAGGTAGCCGCGAAGAAGGCCCCGGCGAAGAAGGCCGCGGCCAAGCGTCCGGTCGCCAAGAAGGCGGCCGCGAAACGCCCGGCAGCCAAGAAGACGGCGGCGAAGCGTCCGGCAGCCAAGAAGGCCGCCGCCAAGCGCCCGGCCGCCAAGAAGGCGGCGGCGAAGCGTCCGGCAGCCAAGAAGGCGGCGCCGGCCAAGAAGGCAGCTGCGAAGAAGACGACGGCGAAGAAGGCCGCCGCCAAGCGCCCGGCCGCGAAGAAGGCGGCGAAGAAGGCCCCGGCGAAGAAGGCGGCGAAAGCTCCTGCTGCGAAACCCGCGGCAAGTGCAGCGCCCGCCGCGGTCCCGGCAGCTCCTGCGGCTCAGACGACCCTGAATCCGCAAGCCGCCTGGCCGTTCCCGACGGCAAGCAAGCCCTGAAGACACGGCAGTTTCGTGTCCGGACCCGGCATCGAAAGATGCCGGGTTTTTTGTTGCCCGCGGCAATGGCGCGGCGCCGAAAATGGCGCCATGAATTCCGGCCGCGCGCAATCAGAGCTGTTCGAAGCAGCGCCCCGCCCGGCGCGATCTCCCCGCTGCGTCCTAACGCTCGCCGGCCGCCAGTGCCATGCGCCGGCGCAGCCGCTGCGCTTCCTCGAGCGCCCCTGCCTGCTCAGCGCGCACGGCCTGCACCCCGAGCCACGCGAGCAGAGGTCGCCGCCAACCTCGCGCTGACGCGGTGTCGCTGGCGGCGGCCAGCACCGCCGGGCTGGCGCGCCCGGTGCGGAACAGCACGCCCGCCGCCACCAGCCGCGCCAGCGGGTCCTCGATGGCGCCCAGCACCGCGGGATCGGCCGCGCCTTGCGCGACGGCGCGATGCTGCGGCGGCAGCAATTGCACCTGCTGCGCGACGGTCCGGCCGGCCAGGTAATCGGCGTAGGCGCGCTCGGCCGCGGGCGCGTCGGCGCGCAATGCCTCGAAGCCGGCGCAGGGCTCGAAGTCGAGGTTGGCGACGAGCAGCGCGCAGCGGGTGAGCTCCGCGCGGGCCACGAGCCCGGCCTGCCCGGTGCTCGCCAGTGCCGCGCGCGCACGGGCGAACTCCGCGGCCGCCGCCGGACCGTGCCCTTCGAGAAATGCCGACGTGTAGCGCTCGAGGCTGTCGTGCGCATTCATCCGCCAGCCGGGCGCCGGCGGCTTGCTGCCGCAGCCGGCGGCGAGCAGCACGAAGGCCAGCAGCCAGCCCCGGGCCAGGCTCATGGCAGCTTCACCTCGGTGTCGCGGGCGAACGGCCACTTGCGATTCAGTTCGTTGATCATCCCCTCGACCTTGCGCAAGGTCGCGTCCACCTCGCCGCGCAGCGTCCCCAGGTCCGCCGTGGCCCCGCGCACGTTGGCGCCTATGCCTTGCGCCTCGACCAGCACCGCGTCGACCCGTCCCAGGCTGGCGCGGGCGTCGCCGAGCAGCCGCTGCAGCTCGCGCACGGTGGCGCGGGTGTCGTCCATCACGCCCTGCGGGCCGAACACTTGCGTCTCGGCCTTCGCGGCCATGCCGTCGACGCGCGCGGCGAGCCGGTCGATGCGCGCCAGGACCGAGTTGGTGCGGTCCAGCGCCGCCAGCAGTTTCTTCGAGTCGGCCTCGTTGCCGAACAGCACGCCCATCGCGCCGCGCGGTCCGTTCAGCTTGTCGGCGACCTGCTGCACGCTGGCGAGCGTCTGGCGCAGCGCCGCGTCCTCGCGGGTCATGGCATTGATGTTCTCCAGGACTTCACGGGCCGTCGCCAGCACGCGCGGCAGTTCCGCCGTGGCATCCCCGCGCAGGACGGGGCGCTCGGCGCCGTCGGGCAGCGGCGGGTCGGTCAGAACGCCGCTGAACGCACGGATGGCCGTCCCTCCGACCAGGCCGCGCACCAGTGTGAAGACGCTCGAGGTGCGCAGCCAGTGGGCATCCCGGCGCGGCACGTCGATGAGGATGTGCACGTTGCCCGTGGGCGCCAGCTCGACGCGCCGGACGCGGCCGATGGGGAATCCAGAAAATGTCATGTCCATCCCGACCACCACGCCTTCGGCGTCATCGGTAACCAGGACCAGCGACTGCGTGGGCTCGAAGAAGCCGCGGGCGTGGAGCAGGTAGAGCACCGAGCCGGCCACCAGGAGCGCCGTGAACACCAGCAGCAGCGCCGCCTTCAGTTCCAGGTACCGCACCGGTCGGGCGGCGCCGGGCTCCGAGCTCTCCAGCGGTGTCGGTGCGACGGGCGGCGCGGCCATCAGGCGTAGTTCCCGGCGAGCGACGCCGCCTCCAGCACCAGCAGCACGGCGAACATGCGCACCAGTCCCTGCAGCGCGGCGCTCTCGCGCGAGCCGTGGCTCTCGATGTCGTGGAGCCCCGACGCCATCGGGATGATGGAAACCGCCAGGCTGAAGAAGACCGTCTTCAACAGGAAGATCAGCGCGACCGACGGATTGAACACGTGGCCGAAGACGCGGGTGTAGCCTGCCACGCCGGCCAGCGTCCAGCCATACACCGAAAAGTAGGCGAGCACCAGCGCGACCACGCAGCTGAGCGCCGCCAGCGTGATGGTCGAATAGATGCCGGCCAACGCCCGCGGCAGGGCTTCGGTCACCACCGGGTCGAGGCCGCGGGCGCGCAATGCCTCGAAACGGCCGTCGCGCCGCATCTGCGCCAGCGCCGCCCCGTTCGGGATGGTGCAGCGCAACGCGACGAAGAGCGCCGCCGTGAGCGGGATGAGTTCCAGCACCAGCACCCGGATCACCATCTCCAGCGCATAGCGCGACAGCCCGTAGCTGTAGGCGGTGACCACGACGATGCGCGTGATCACCAGCGTGAGCAGCGCACACAGTGCACTGAACCACCACAGGATCGGCGCGGTGTCCTGGTACAGGTGCCGCAGCAGCCCGACGCGGGTGTGGCGGCTGTAACTGGAAGGCGAACCGGCCAGCACCAGGATGCAGGCGCCGAAGAAGACGATGCGCCACCAGCCGGTCGCCCAGCGCAGCGGCGCCGCGCCGACGGGGCCAAGCCTTGAAAACGGGGAAATCGGCACGCCCATGTCCAGGATGATAGGCCAGCGGCCCGCGCACCTGCCCGTGCAAAGAACTTGCGTGCGTGTCGCGCGCAGTCACGGCCACCTTACGCGGCATTACAAAAGAAATCACGCACGGCGCGCCCTTTACCTGCACTTTGCGATGTCGTCATCAGCCCAAGCGGCCGGTTTGGCAGAGTCAGCGCCATGAGTGCCCCTGCCCAATTCCGCCTCCTGCTGCGCATCGTGCCCCTGGTGCTGCTGTTGCTGGCGGCGGCCACGGTGCGCGCCGACCCGCCCGCACGGGTGGGTCGCGTCAATCACGTGGAAGGCAGCATCAGTCTGGCACCTGGAGGCGACGACGAGTGGCTGGAGGCGCCGCGCAACCGGCCGCTCACGCGCGGCGACCGGCTCTGGACCGACCGCGGCTCGCGGGCCGAACTGCAGGTCGGGTCGTCGGCGCTGCGGCTCGATGGCCGCACCCGTCTCGAGATCCTGGCGCTGGACGAGCGCTCGACACAACTGAGCCTCACCCAGGGCACGGTGTACGTGCGCGTGCGCAGCCTGCCGGAGGGCGAGAACTTCGAGGTCGACACGCCCAATCTTGCCTGGCGTGCCGCCTGGCCCGGCGACTACCGCATCGACGTCGATCCCGGGGAGGGCACCACCCGCGTGACGATCCACTCGGGAACCGGCGCCGTGTATGGCGAGAGCGGCCAGGCGCTGCCGCTCGGCGGCGGCCAGCAGATCACCTTCCGTGGGCGGGCGCTGGCGCAGCTCGCCGCACAGGAGTCGCCGCCGCTGGATGGCTTCGACCGCTGGTCGCAGGCGCGCAACCGGCGCGAAGACCAGTCCATTGCCGCGCGCTCTGTGCCGCGCGAGGTGGTCGGCTACCAGGACCTCGATCCGCACGGGCAGTGGCGCCGCGACCCAGTCCACGGCGCGGTCTGGTTGCCGCAGGCAATGCCGGCGGACTGGGCACCGTACCGCCACGGTCACTGGGACTGGATCGCACCCTGGGGCTGGACCTGGATCGACGACGCGCCGTGGGGCTTCGCGCCGTTCCACTACGGACGCTGGACGATGCTGGACGAGCAGTGGGCATGGGTGCCAGGCCGCCTCGGCGTGCGTCCGGTGTATGCACCGGCGCTGGTCGCCTTCCTCGGCGGCGGCAGCGGCAGCGTGACCTGGTTCCCGCTCGCCCCGGGCGAGGCATGGCAGCCGCCCTACCGGACGAGCCCGGCGTACCTCGCCGCCGTCAACCGCGACTTTTCGCCGGAGGCAAACCCGGTCCATGCACACCAGCGCAGCCCGCAGGCGCTGACGTCGATCGCGGCGTCGGACTTCCACCGCGGCCGGCCCGCGGGCGCCGGCTGGCTGCGGGTCGCCGCGAACCTGCTGACGCACGCGCAGGTCGTGCCGCCGCCGGCGATGCCGGATCGCACGGCGCTGGCGCAAGCGCGCGCCAACCGTGTTCCCGTCACGGCCCCGGCGTCGGTGCGGCAGGTCGTTGCCGAGGCCGCACCTCGCGCCGCGACACCGCGCGCAGCATCGGCCGTGCCGATGCCGTTGCGTGAAGGGGCGCCTCCTCAGCCTCGACTGCCGGTCGCGGGCGGGACCGCTGCCGCCGCGGCGGACCACCCCCCGGCAGCGGCTGCATCCACGCCGCCGCGTGCGCCGAAGGCGGCCGCGGTCGCGAGGGAAGCGGCGCGCGGCGAGGCGGTCGCCGTTCGGCGCGAGTCAGTCGCAGCTCGCAGCACCCGGGCCGCGCCCGCGCCGGCGCCGTTGCGGGCACAAGCCCCCGTACCGGCTCGGCCCACCGCCGCCCAAGCGCGCCAGATCGCGAAGGCGGCGGCGGCGCGCGAACGCACCGCCCGCGAGTTCGGGACCAAGCGCGCCCTCGCCGCCCGCGCGGAAGAAGCAAGACGCGACCGCATCCGCGCGGCGGAACAGGCGCGCCGCGAGGCGACAGCGCGGCGCGCCGAGCAGTTCCAGCGCCAGGAGCAGTTGCGACGCGAAGCGCTCGCCCGCCGCGAAGAGGAGCTGCGGCGGCAGGCGCATGCGCACCAGGTCGAGCAGGCACGCCGGGCCGCCGAGCGCGACGCGCAGGCGCTGAACGAGCAGCGCTTGCGGCGCGAGCAGCAGGCGCACCGGGCCGAGCAGGACCGCGAGCAGGCGGAGCGCGCGGCGTGGCAGCGCGCGCAGCAGGCGACGACCGAACAATGGCGCCGCGAGCACGATGCGTGGGAGCAGCGACAGCGTCCGCGCGGCCGTCCGGACCTGCGCTCCGATCCCCGCCCTGAACCGGCGCAGCGGACGCCGGAGGTCTGGCAGCGCGGTATTCCACTGCTGGCGCCGGGCCGTACCAGCTGATGGCCGCTCGAACAGCACGACCCGACAACTCACGCAAGGAGAACGACATGGATGCACGCGGCAAGATTCTCGCCCCGCTGGTCCTGCTCGCCGGTCTCGCCGGCGCGGCGGGCTTCGGCCACGCGAGGGCGGCCGCGGTGGCGAGCGTGAGCCATCGCGAAGGCTCGGTGGTGGTGGCGCCGGCGGGTGCGACCGAATGGAGCGAGGCCACCCCCGAGCGGGCAGTGGCCGGCGGCGACCGGCTGTGGACTGACCCGGGGGCGCGCGCCGAAGTGCACCTCGGCGGCGCCGTGCTGCACATGGACAGCGAGGCCTTCCTGGAAGTGGCCGATCTGGGCGGCGGCCTGTTCCTGGGCCATCTGCACGAGGGCACGCTGCTCGCGCGCGTGCGCTCGCTCGCGGCCGGCGACCAGTTGGAGATCGGGACGCCGCATTTTTCCGTGCGGCTGCTGCGCGCCGGCGACTACCGCATCGACGTCGACCCCGCGCGCGGCACGAGCCGGCTGACGGTGCGCCAGGGGCACGCATTCGTGCGCAGCAGCAAGGGCCGGGCGGTGGCCGTGCCGGCCTCGCAGCAGCTCGAATGGGCCGCGGGCGAGCTGAGGTTTGTGCCGGCAGCGGGCGTCGCGCCGGATGCATTCGAGCGCTGGGCGGCGCGCCGCCACCGTCGCGAAGAGCAGGTGCTCGCATCGCGTGCGGGGCTCGTCGCTCATCAGAACGAGGCCGACGCGCAGCCTGCGGGGGAATGGGTGTGGCTCGGCTCCCGCTGGGCCTGGATGCCGGCACCGGCGCGCGTGGCGCGGCCGGTGGGCCGCGGGTGGGAGCAGCCGCAGGGGCGGCTGCTGCAGCCTGGCCGAATCAGCCGGGGCGAGGCAGAACTCAGGTAGCGCTGTCGCCGGTCATGAAGTAGCGCTCCATCACCTCGTCGTGTTCGCAGGGCGAGGGCGAGCGATGGACGCGCCGGGCCAGTTCGACATTGGTCAGCGAGCCGTCCGGTTGCAGCTCGCCCAGGATCCGCAGGTCGAAGCGGCTGGCGCGGGAGGCGGGCGACTGGTCGATGGCGTCGAGCTGCATGGAATGCTTCGCTGGGGCGGTTGCAAGGCTTTTTGTGCTGAGCCGTTGGCCTGCGGCGCACATTTCCGAACCCCTGTTTCGCCGCCGTTCTCCTACGCTACAGTGAGACATGACCGACCACAGTCTCTCCCGCTTCCTGGCCGCGGATTCCGGCGACGTCGATCCCGTCGAAACAGCGGAGTGGCGCGACGCGTTCCTGTCCCTCGTCGCCGCGCATGGCCCGGGCCGCGCCCGCTTCATCCTCGACCAGCTGGCGGTGCTCGCCCGCGGGCCACACATCGGCTGGTCGCCCGAACTGGTCACGCCGTACGTCAACACGATCGCCGTCGACCAGCAGCCGGCGTTTCCGGGCGACCTGGCCGTCGAGGAGAAGCTGGCCTCCCTGATGCGATGGAATGCACTGGCGATGGTCGCGCGCGCCAACATGGCGTACGGCGAACTGGGTGGCCATATCGCCAGCTATGCCAGCGCCGCCGACCTGTTCGAGGTCGGCTTCAACCATTTCTTCCATGCGCGCTCTGACCGCCATGGCGGCGACCTCGTCTTCTTCCAGCCGCACAGCGCGCCCGGCGTCTACGCCCGCGCCTTCCTCGAGGGCCGGCTCGACGAACACGACCTCGCGCACTACCGGCAGGAAATCACCGGCCCGCGCCGCGGCGCGCGCGGGCTGTCGAGCTATCCGCATCCGTACCTGATGCCGGACTTCTGGCAGTTTCCCACCGGGTCCATGGGCATCGGCCCGATCAGCTCCATCTACCACGCCCGGTTCATGCATTACCTCACCCATCGGGGCCTGCTCGATTGCACCGGCCGCAAGGTATGGGGCGTGTTCGGCGACGGCGAGATGGACGAGCCCGAGAGCATGAGCGCGCTGACGCTGGCATCGCGCGAGCGGCTCGACAACCTGGTGTGGGTCGTCAACTGCAACCTGCAGCGCCTGGACGGACCGGTGCGCGGCAACGGCCGCATCATCGACGAGCTGGAGAAGCTGTTCCGCGGCGCCGGCTGGAACGTCATCAAGCTGGTGTGGGGCAGCGACTGGGACGGGCTGTTTGCCCGCGACGTGAGCGGCGCCCTGGTGCGGGCGTTCGCCAACACCGTCGACGGCCAGATGCAGACCTTCGCGGCCAAGGACGGACGTTTCAACCGCGACAACTTCTTCGGCCAGAACGAGGAGCTGGCGCGGCTGGCGCAAGGCATGACCGACGAGCAGATCGACCGCCTCAAGCGCGGCGGGCACGACCTCGTGAAGATCCACGCCGCGTACGCGGCGGCTGCCGCCCACTGCGGGGCGCCCACGGTCATTCTGGCGCACACCAAGAAGGGCTACGGCATGGGGACAGCGGGCCAGGGCAAGATGACCACGCACAGCCAGAAGAAGCTGGACGACGCGGCGCTGATCGAGTTCCGCAACCGCTTCAACCTGCCGATCTCGGACGAGCAGGCGCGCGGCCTGGAGTTCCTCCGGCCGCCGGCGGACAGCCCGGAGATGCAGTACCTGCACGAGCGGCGGGCGCGGCTGGGTGGTTATGTCCCGCAGCGCCAGTGCCAGGCACCGCCGGTGCCGGTGCCCGCGATGGCCGCGTATGCCGCCTTTGCCACGGCGGCCGGGGGCAAGCAGATGTCCACCACCATGGCGTTCGTGCGCATGCTGGGCAACCTGCTGAAGGATCCCGGGCTGGGTCCGCGCATCGTGCCGATCGTGGCCGACGAGGCGCGCACCTTCGGCATGGCCAACCTGTTCAAGCAGGTCGGGATCTATTCCAGCGTCGGCCAGCGCTACGAGCCGGAGGACATCGGCTCGGTGCTGTCGTACCGCGAGGCGCTCGACGGCCAGATCCTGGAGGAAGGGATCAGCGAAGCCGGCGCGCTCGCGAGCTGGACCGCGGCCGCCACCAGCTACAGCGTGCATGGTTTCCCGATGCTGCCGTTCTACATCTACTACTCGATGTTCGGCTTCCAGCGCGTCGGCGACCTGATCTGGGCCGCGGCCGACCAGCGTGCCCGCGGTTTCCTGCTCGGAGCCACCTCCGGCCGCACGACGCTCGCGGGCGAAGGGCTCCAGCACCAGGACGGCAGCAGCCATGCGGTGGCCGCCACGGTACCGAATTGCCGGGCCTGGGATCCGGCCTTCGCCGGCGAGATGGCGGTGATCGTCGCCCGCGGCATGCAGGAGATGCTGGTGGAGCAGCGCGACGTGTTCTATTACGTGACCCTGATGAACGAGAACTACGCCCAACCTGACCTGCCGGCCGGCGCCGAGGAGGACGTGGTCAGCGGCTGCTACCGATTCGCCAGCCATCCCGGGGCGCAGCGGGTCACCTTGCTCGGCTCGGGCGCGATCCTCACCGAGGTGCTGAAGGCGGCCGAGGAACTCACGGCCGGCGGCATCGGCTGCGACGTGTTCAGCGTCACCAGCTGGAGCGAACTGGCGCGCGACGGTCAGGCGCTGGAGCGCCGGACGCTGGCCGGCGAAACGCCGCCGGTGCCGTTCGTCACGCGCCAGCTGGCCGCCAGCGCCGGGCCGGTGATCGCCGCCAGCGATTACGTGCGTGCGGTGCCGGAAAGCATCCGCGCGTTCATCCCGGCCGGCCGGCGCTACCTGACGCTGGGTACAGACGGCTTCGGCCGCAGCGACACCCGTGCCGCGCTGCGCGAGTTCTTCGGGGTGGACGCGGCGAGCATCGTCCGCGCTGCCCGGGCCGCGCTGGGCGCCAAGTGAAGTGACAAACCCCCGGCCGGCACTACCATAGTGGCATGAGCACCTCGCGTTTCTGGGCCGAGCTGACCACGCGCGACTTCGCCGGCCTCGACCCGGCCTGCACGGTCGCCGTGCTGCCGCTGGGCGCGACCGAGCAGCACGGGCCGCACCTGCCGCTGGGGGTCGACCAGGTGCTGGTGGACGCGATCGTGCGGGCCGCCTTGCCGCACCTGCCGCCCCAACTCCCGGTGCTGGTCCTGCCGACGCAGCAGGTCGGCTACAGCCCGGAGCACGCGCGCTTCGACGGCACCCTGACGGTTTCGGCCGCGACCCTGATCGCCATGTGGACGGAGATCGGCGAATGCGTGGCGCGCGCCGGGGTGCGGAAGTTGCTGCTGCTCAATGCCCATGGCGGGCAGGTGAGCCTGATGGACATCGTCGCGCGCGAGCTGCGGGCGCGGTGCCAATTGATTGTCTACAGCTGCAGTTGGTGGAACCTGCCGCTCGGCGACGCCGTCACCGGGTTGTTCTCACCCGAGGAGCACCGCTTCGGCGTGCATGCGGGCGAGATCGAGACCTCCATGCTGCTGGCGCTGCAGCCGACGCAGGTGCAGATGGCCCATGCGCGCGATTTCAAGTCTTCGGCGCAGCAGCGTGCGGCGCAGTACCCGGTCCTGGGCAACGGGCACAGCGCCAAGCTGGGCTGGCAGATGCAGGACTACAACACCTGCGGCGCGGCCGGCAATGCCGCTGCCGCCACCGCGCAGAAGGGGCAATCCGTCCTGGCAGCCGCCGGCGCGAAGCTGGCCGCGCTGCTGACGGAGATCTCCAGCCTGCCGCTGTCCACGCTGGTGGACGACGCGCATTTCTGAGGCGCGACGGGCCCGCGGCGCGCGTCCGTGCCAGGGACGACAACGAGGTGGGAGAGTCGCTCAGCGACATCTCCACGCCCGCCGCGCCGGACCGCTCGGGCCAGTCGTAGGCGGGCGGGAAGGCCGGCGGCGGCGTGGGCTCCGGCAAGCCGCGGCGCCACCAGTGAGAAGCCGCCGGCGCCAAGCGCCGGCACCATCGGAGCGTCGGTGGATGGATGGCCGCCGACGCCTCCCGGCGGCGCGCTGTTGCGCGCCCCCTACTCGACCGCACCCTTTCGCACGCGTTGTGACGGCCGACACATTCTCGTCACGTTCCGCTTTCTACACTCGGTGCAGGAAAGGAGCCGTGCATGCGATTCTCAGCCGCCATTCAACCTGCCGCACCCCGGAGACCCGCGCCCGTGGCACGGCCCGTGCAGCCCCCAAAAGACGCCTTCACGCTGCCGGCGCCGCAGCCGCCGCTCCCGGCCTGCGAAGTGCCGCCTGATCTTGACCAGCGCGTCCGGCTGACGGGCGAGTGGTGAGCGCGGCGCCGATTGCGCCCCTTGCTGCGCAGGCGTTGTCCATATTTGCCGCGTGAGGGCGTAGGACAAGGCGCACCCACAAAAAGGGGCGTCCCGGACGCCCCTGGCGCTTGGCGGGAAGCCTGCTGCTCCGCCGCCTGCGTACCCTGCTTAACTGCTGCTGCGCGAGCCTTCGGAGTTCTTGTTGCGATTGGCCTGACTGCGAGCCTGTCCGCCCTTGCGGCCGGCCTCGCGCGCTTCTTCGGACGTGAACTCGTGCGCGGTCCCCTTCTCGTGGGCGGCGCGGCCGCCTTCACTGGCGATCTCGCGCTGGCGCTGCGGATCCATCGACGCGAAGCCGCGGTTCGACTTGCCGCTGCTGCCCTGGTGGCCTTGATTGTTGGATGCCATGGTACTGATCTCCTGACAGAAAGGTGGAGTGGAAAATGCATGACGGGCCCGCGGCCAGCCATGGGGTGATTGAGCGTTGGCCGCAACGTGCCGCTCGTCAGGAAGCCAAGGCGGGATGTGTAGGACGGCGTCTCGCCCCGTTACCCCTTGTTGCTATGAGTTTGGTAGCGCCGTGACGAGGCGCTGGAACAGCCCGGCGACGTCCGGCGTGATGCCCGTGGCGGCGGCCCCGGGCGCCGTCACGGCCGCGAGCAGGCGCTGGAAGCCGGCCGCGGACGGCAGCACCGGCCCGAAGAAGACGGGCCGGCCGGCCGCGGCGACCAGCACGGTGGGGAAGGTCTCGACGTCGACGTCACCCATCGCCGCCGCTTCGTCTTCCACGTCGATCCAGGCAAAGCGCGCCTGCGGATGGTCGCCGGCGGCTTGCTCGAACACGGCGCGCCAGTCGCGGCAGACGCCGCACCATTGCGCGCACAGGCAGATCACCCACTGTCCGCTGGCGGGATCGGCATTCACTTCCATCGAGGCCAGTGTAGCAAGCGCCTCGGGGCGCGGTTGCGGCGTCAGGTGTAGGTGACCCAATGCGCGAAGTCCGGATGTTCCAGGTGCGGGATGGCGTTGTACGACACCAGCATGTGGCGCTTCGGATTGAACGCGAACTCGGTGACGGCCGTGTTGCGGATCCGCATGTTCAGCTCGATGGTCGTTTCGGGGCTGGTGCCCAGTACCAGGCCGACGGCGGTCGAGATCGGCCCGCCGCTGGTGACGACCAGCACGCTCTGGCCGTAGTGGTTGGCACGGACATGGTCCAGCGCGCCGGCCACGCCCGCCGAGAAGTCCGCGTAGGAAGGCATGCCCTTGGGACTCACCACGCCGGCCATCCATTGCGCGAGGCCGTCGCGCAGCAGCCGGAAATGGTGCCGGTAACGCTCCGGCGAATCGGGCTTTTCGAGCGCGTGCGGATGGATCGCGGTGATGACGGCGGCGCTGTCGTACTCGTTCAGCCCGTCCCAGTCGAGGGGCTCGCCGGCATGATTCATCCCTTCCAGGATGGCGGCCATGGTCTGCTTGTGGCGGCGCAGCGTCCCGGCGATCAGGCCGTCGAAGCGCACGCCCTTCTGCGCGAAGTACTCGCCGAGGCGCAGGCTCTGCCGGCGGCCGAGGTCGCTCAGCTGGTCGTAGTCGTCGGCGCCGAAGGAGGCCTGGCCGTGGCGCACGAGGTAGAGGGTTCCCATCGGCGGCATTCTGGCGGCGGTGTCCGCCGCGTTCAGTCGCCGGTGCGACGGAGCCGCTCTCAGGCGCCGGCGGCGTGCAGGATGACCCGGCCGGCCGGTGCCGCGAACGTGGCCACGAGGTCGGCCTCGCCCTCGCGCACCCCGACGCCTTGCAGGCCGATCGCCGCATGCGCCGCCTGGACCTCCTGGACGCGCGGATGACGTGCCGTGAGGCCCAGCAGTTCCAGACCCGACTCGGGCATGGCGTCGGTGGGATGGGCGCCGCTCCACTGGATGAGCGCCGGCACCGTGCCGTGGCACAGGCGCTGCCCGTCGGCGCGGATCGTGATGTCCCACTGCAGCGTGCCGCCGGCTGTCTGGCGCTGCGCGCGAACCAGTCCGCCGGGATCGAGCCCGCGCTCGCGCAGCGCCATGGCGGCGCCCGCGGCGTCGGTGCAGCGGGCCACGAAATGCACCAGCCTCGGCTGCCGCTGCACCGCGGCCATCAGAGCGGGTTGATCGAGGTCGAACCAGCGGGCGGTCGCCGGCGCTGCCGCGCCGGGCTCGGCGGCGATGATCTCCAGGTAGCAGCGGGAATACTGGTGGCCGCCAAGGCGGAGCAGCCGGTTGTGGGTTCCCATCAGCGGGTGCGAGCCGCCGGCCGCCGGGGTGATGCCGAAGGTCGCCTCGCACCCACCGCATTCCCTGCTCCAGCGCGGCGGCGGCGACCACGAGGTGATCGACGACCGAGGTGGTCCTCACAACACCACGTACCCGCTGATGCAGGTGACGGCGTCGCCCCCGACCTTCTGGCCCAGCCGCTCCAACTGTCCGTGATCGGGGTCCGACAGCCCGCTGCCATCGAGCACCACCGCCACCGGATTGCCGCGGTACGGCGCCGCGGTGAAGACATCGACCTGCTTGAACGGACGCGCCGGGGATTGGTTCATCGGCGCGCACTGTAGCCGCTGGCGTGCCGCGCCGCAGGAAGCCTACAGCATCTCGTCGGGAGCCAAGGGGGCAATCAGCCGCACCAGCAGCCGCAACCGCAGGCTGGCATCGGGCTCGCTGCGCGCGCTCGGAAAGGAGGCGCCGGGCGGGGCCTGCCAAGCCAGGCGGCCGCCGTCCAGCCGCACCCGGTAGGCGCCTTGCGCGAGCATCGCATCGACGTGGCGCGCTGCCTCACGCGAGAGGGTCCGGCTGCGGATCAGCAACGCCACCTCGCTGTTCTTTCGTTGCGAGCGCAGGTCGAGGTTCATCGAGCCGATCACCGCCAGCCGCTGGTCCAGGATCACGGCCTTGGAGTGCAGGCTGGCCCGCGAGGCGCCGCTTTTCGAGCCGCCTGCGCCCGAGCCCAGGCCGAGGGTGGAGCCCAGGCCGGCGACACCGGCTTCCTGCGTCGCCCGCATTTCATAGAGTTCCACCCCCTGCTGCAGCAGCCGTTCGCGATAGCGCGCATACCCGGCGTGGGCCGCCGGCGCATCGTTGGAAGCGAGCGAATTGGTGAGCACCCGGATGCGGATTCCCTTGGCCCGCAGCGTCTCGAAGACTTCCATCATCGCTGCGCCCGGCACGAAGTACGGCGAGACGATCAGGATGTCATGGCGTGCCTGCTGCATCACCTGCAGGAGGCCATCGATGACGGTCTCTCCCGCGTCGACCTCGTCGTCGTCGGGCCCGATCTTGCCCGGCGCGTCCACCAGCAGCGCGGCGGGGGCCCAGACCAGCATCAGGCGCGCCAGGTCCATCGGCTGCGGGGCGGCCGTGACGACGCCGGTCGCGGTGAGGCCCGGCAGGATGGATGCCGACAGGCTCGGCGCGGGCGCGACCGCAACGGCGACGCCGCCCGCGGCCGGACCGCCGGCGCCGGGAGCAGCGCCATCAGGAGCGCGCTCGCGCAGCCGTTCCAGGTCCTGCGCCGACATCAACGCCTGCACCGGATAGGCGAGTTCGTCGTTCCAGTACCGGTCGAAGCTGGCGGACATGTCCCGCACGATCGCGCCGGCCGCGAGCACGTCGAGGTCGACGAAGTTGCTGTTCTCGCCGCTGCCGAAATAGGAGTCGCCGAGGTTGCGCCCCCCGGTGATCCCCATCGCGTTGTCGGCGATGAACAGCTTGTTGTGCATCCGCTTCTGGATGCGCCCGAAATCATGCAGCGACGTGAACAGCCGGCCGATGAGCGAGCTGCGCGAGCCAGTGAGCGGATTGAACAGGCGAATGTCGACGTTGCGCTCGAAAGCCAGCCGCAGCACCTGGGCGTCGTCACCCACGGTATTGAGGTCGTCGAGCAGGATCCGGATGCGCACGCCGCGCCGCGCCGCGTCCCGCAGGGCCTGCAACAGCATCTCGGTGCTTGCATCGGCATGGATGGCGTAATACTGCAGGTCGAGGCTGCGCTCGGCGGCAGCGATCAGCATATCTGCATCGCCTTGGCGAGGTCATGTTCGCGGGACAGCTTCGGTAGCTGGTCACGCATATAGCTCTCGAGCGCGTCGACGAGCGGGCGGCTCGACGCCTGCCGAACGGCGAGACGTTCATCTGCGCTCTTGCCGTTGATCGATCGTTCGATTTCAAACAGCGCGTCGATGCGACGCACGATTTCCATTGCGATCGGAGACAGAGGGATTTCCTTCTTCCCCGCCGCCTTGCGACGCGCATTCGCTTCGATGTCCGCCATGGCGAAGAACGGGCGCCGGCCATGCGACCAACACGCGGCCTCAAGGATCGGGCTGGGTTTCCTGTCGGCGAGATACAGCTTGTTGTATCCGTCATAGGCGTCGGCTTGCAGGATTCCGGTGTATTCCGCGAGATGCCGCTGCGGATGTTCGCCTTTGCGATCGCGTGAGTAATAAAAGATCGCGGCGGGTGGTCCGGCGCCGCCAAAGGGCGCCTCGTCGCGCACATAGACCCAGCAGCGCCCCGTATCGGTCTTGCCCTTCGCCAGTACGGGCACAATGGTGTCGTCGCCATGCAGACGTTCAGCGGCCATGACGCGCTTCAATGAGGCGCCGCAGCGGATCGAGCGCCGAAGAGATGGAGCCGACGGCGTCGGCCATGGTCGATAGCGCGATTGGCGCGCCCTCGAGCGCATAACGATCGGCCTGACGGTTAAGGGGCTGATGCTGGCCGAA
>CAVPTY010000105.1:0-16319 GCA_963708655.1 uncultured beta proteobacterium | reverse complement strand
GACACGGCGAGACCGCCTGGAACGTCGCCGCACGCATCCAGGGCCAGCTCGACGTCGGCCTGAACGACACCGGCCGGTGGCAAGCGCGGCGGGTGGGCGAGGCGCTCGCGGCCGAGGCGATCAGCACCGTCTACACCAGCGACCTCGGACGGGCCCACGAAACGGCCCAGTCCATAGGTGCCGCCACCGGCGTGCCGGTGGTGCCGGATGCGGGACTGCGCGAGCGCTGCTTCGGCCTGTTCGAGGGCAAGACCTTCAGCGAGATCGAGGAAACCTGGCCCGACCAGGCCCACAACTGGCGCAAGCGCATCCCCGAGTGGCAGCCGCCCGAAGGCGGCGAGTCGCTGCTCCAGCTGCGCGAGCGGGTCACGCGCACGGTGCAGGCACTCGCGTCGCGCCACTGCGGCCAGCAGATCGTGGTGGTGGCGCACGGCGGCGTGCTGGACGCGCTGTACCGCGTCGCCACCCGGCAGGAAGTGAATGCGCCGCGCACCTGGGAACTGCCCAACGGCGCCATCAACCGCCTGCTGTGGACGCCGCAAGGCTTCACCCTGGTAGGCTGGTCCGACACCCAGCACCTGGACCATGAAGCCCTCGACGAAAACTCGCGCACCTGAAGCGCTGAGCCAGCTGGTCGGGCAGCCGGTGGCCGCCGTCGACACGCCGGCCCTGGTGATCGACCTCGACGCGATGCAGCGCAACCTGGTGCGCATGGCGGAGTTCGCCCGCAAGCACCACGTGCGCTGGCGGCCGCACGCCAAGACCCACAAGAGCGCCTCGCTCGCCCGCCGGCAGATGCACGCCGGCGCGGTCGGCGTGTGCGTGCAGAAGACGGCCGAGGCCGAGGCGCTCGCCGCGGGCGGCGTCACCGACATCTACATCAGCAACCAGGTGATCGCCCCGCGCAAGCTGGCGCGCGTCGCGGCGCTGGCGCACGAGCTCGCCGCCGATGGCGGCCAGCTGGCGATCGCCGTCGACAGCCCCGAGGGCGTGGCCCGGCTGGCGCAGGCGATGAACGACGCCCGGCACCGGCACGGCATGCCCGCGGTGATCGACGTCTTCGTGGAAGTCGACGTCGGCCACGGCCGCTGCGGCGTGCCGCCGGGCGAGCCGGCGGTGCGGCTGGTGCACGACGTGCGCAAGCACCCTGCCCTGCGCTTCGCCGGGCTGCAGGCCTACCACGGCACGGCGCAGCACCTGCGCGGGCCGGAGGAGCGGCGCGCGGCGATCGCGGGCGTGGTCGAACAGGTCCAGCTCACGCGCACGCTGATCGAGCGGCAGGGCGTGGCGGTGGAACTCGTCACCGGCGCGGGCACCGGCAGCATGGTGTGCGAGGCCGCGAGCGGGGTGTTCGGTGAACTGCAGGCTGGCTCCTTCTTGTTCATGGACGCCGACTACGCCCGCAACGAGCGCGACCCGGCCCAGCCGAACTTCGAGCACGCGCTGTTCGTCAAGAGCCAGGTGATCAGCGTGCACGCCTGGCATGCAGTGTGCGACGCCGGGCACAAGAGCCACGCCATCGACTCCGGGCTGCCGCGCGTGCACGGCACCCCCGGCCTGGAGTACTGCAACGGCGGCGACGAGCACGGCATCCTGCGCGCCAGCGACGCGGCGAAGCTGCCGCTGCTGGGCGACGCGCTGTGGCTGGTGCCCGGCCATTGCGATCCCACGGTCAACCTTCACGATTACATGATCGGCGTGACTGGCGGGCTGCAGGCGGGCAGCGTCGAGCGGATCGTGCGGGTGGACGCCAGGGGCGC
Source organism: uncultured beta proteobacterium (assembly GCA_963708655.1). Classification (GTDB taxonomy): domain Bacteria; phylum Pseudomonadota; class Gammaproteobacteria; order Burkholderiales; family Burkholderiaceae_C; genus Ramlibacter. Next base: position 14,559 of record CAVPTY010000105.1, on the reverse strand, counting down.
GGCCAGCTGACCTCCCGGACAGTGGGGCCGTGTCCGCCCCAGGTCACGACCGTCAGCGGGTGGCGACCTGTGTCGCGTCGCTGGCGATCGTGCCGTCGATCAGTTCCACGACGCGGTCGCAGCGCGCCGCCAGCCGCGGATCGTGCGTGACGATCACGAACGACGTGCCCAGTTCCTCGTGCATGCGCCGCAGGTGTGCGAACACCTCGTCGGACGACGCCGTGTCGAGGTTGCCGGTCGGCTCGTCGGCGAGCACCAGCGGCGGCTGCTGCACCAGGGCCCGGGCGATCGCCACGCGCTGCTGCATGCCCCCCGAGAGTTGTGCCGGCCGCTTGTGCAGCGCCTCGGCGAGCCCCACCGCCGCCAGCAGTGCGCAGGCCCGCTGCCGCTCGTGCGCGCTCACCCGGCCGTGCGCCATCAGCGCCGGCAGCGTCACGTTCTCCAGCGCCGTGAACGCCGGCAGCAGGTGGTGGAACTGGAACACGAAGCCCAGCGTCACCCGGCGCCGCCGCGTGAGTTCGGCGTCGTCGAGCCCGCCCACCTCCTCGCCCTGCAGCCGGTAATTGCCGGAGGTCATGCGCTCCAGCAGCCCCAGGATGTTCAGCAGCGTGCTCTTGCCGGAGCCGGACGGGCCGACCAGCGCCACGAATTCGCCCGGTGCGATGCGCAGGTGGATGCCGTGCAGCACCTCGGCTTCATTGGGCATGCCGACGTTGTAGCGCTTGTGGACGTCGCGCAGTTCCAGCAGCGGCCGCAATCCGCTGTCGGTGGTCGCGCTCACAGCCGGATCGCCTCGGCCGGGTCCATGCGCGCCGCGCGCCGGGCCGGGAAGATCGCGGCCAGCACGCCGGAGACCGTCGCCAGCAGCGCGACCTGCAAGGCCGTGGTCGGCGGCAGGCTGATCCAAAACAGCGGCAGGCCGTCGGAGCCGCGCACGAAATGGGTGAAGACCCAGATCATGATCACGGCCAGCAGCACGCCGATCACCGAACCCAGGGCGCCGAGCACGGCGCCTTGCACCAGGAACACGCGCAGGATCTGCGACCGGGTCGCGCCCATCGCCCGCAGGATGCCGATCTCGCGCCGCTTCTGCACCACCGACACCACCAGCACGCTGGCGATGCCCAGCACGACGACCACCAGCACCACGGCCCGGATCAGGGTGGTGCTGACCGACTGCGCGTTCAGCGCCGACACCAGTTGCGCATTGGCCTGCTGCCAGGATTCCACTTCGTACGGCAGCTGCCGCTGCAGGTCGCGCGCCAGTGCGTCGGCCGACCAGACGTCGTGCAGCGTGAGGTCGATGCTGGTGGCGCCGCCGGGCAGCCCGAGCAGGTTCTGCGCCAGCCGCAGCGGCACGATCACGGTGCGCCGGTTCAGGTCGCGCACGCCGAGGTCCACCAGCGCGGTGATCAGCACCGGCTCGGCGATGCTGCCGGTGAGCACCGTCATGCGGTCGCCCGGCCGCACGCCCAGGTCGGCGGCGAGTTCGCGGCCGATGATCGCGTCGCCGGGCGCCAGCCGCGCCTGCCCCGCGACCACCTTGCTGCGCAGGCTGACGATGCGGTCGTAGCGGTCCAGGTCCGCGCCGAGGAGCGCGATCGCCTGCGTCGCCTCGCCGCGCAGCGCCAGCCCGCTGCCGGACGCCATGGGCGAGACGGCCGCGATCTCGCCGCGCCGCTCCAGCAGCGGCACCAGCGCCTGCCAGTTCGCGATCGAGCGCGGGCGCTGCTCGCGCGCCTGGACGTCGGGCATCACGTTGGTGCCGGCCGCGGGCGGCCGCGCCGGCAGCACCACGTCCTCCAGCGGCCGCACGGTGACGTGCGCCTGCGCGCCCAAGGTCTTGGTCAGCGTGTTGCCCTGCAGGCCGTTGATCAGCGCGGTGATGTAGGCGATCACGGCCACGCCCGCCGCGATGCCGACGATGATCAGCAGCGTCTGCATCCGGCCTTCGCGCAGGAACCTGAGCGCGACGCGGCGCTCGAAGCCGAGCCAGCCGGCCAGCAGCGGCGGGCGCTCAGCGACCGAGGTTGCCAAGCATCGACCCCATGTCGTCGCGCGCTCCGCCGCCCGCGCGGTCCTGCCCCGGCTCCCACGCCACCACCGCTGGCCGCACCTTCTCGCCCGGCGGCAGGATGCCCCGGCGCAGCACGCGGTCACCGGCGGCGAGGCCCTCGGCCACTTCGGCCGCATCGAGTGTGCGAAGGCCAAGACGCACGCGGCGCTCCTGCGCGCGACCGTCGACCAGCACCAGCACGCTGTCGGCGCCGTCGCTGCCCGGCGCTCGCAGCGCGCCCAGCGGCACCACCAGGGCGCGCCCGCGCCGGCCGGTTTCGACGTCGACCGACAGCGTCATGTCCTCGCGCAGGAACGCGGGCGCCTGCTGCTGCAGCGCCAACTTCACTTCGACGGCGCCGCGCTGCGGGTCGACGGCCGGCGCGATCGACAACACCGTGGCCGGGAACGGCTGCCCCGGAAACGCATCGGCCACCACCAGCGCCGGCTGTCCCACCTGCAACTGGTCGAGGAAGCGCTCGTCCACCGGGGCGACCAGCTGGGTCGGGCCTTCCAGCGCCAGGCTCAGCAGCGCCTTGCCGGGCTGCACGATCTGGCCTGGTTCCACGTGGCGAGCGAGCACGCGCGCGGCCGCGGGCGCCACGACGTCGGCCTGCGCCAGCCGCACCCGCGCCGCTTGCGTCGCAGCCTGGGCCAGCGCCAGCTGGGCCTGCGCCTGGGCGACGTCGGTCCCGCTCTCGGCGCCAGCCTGCACCTGGGCGCGCGCGCTCGCCTGCTGCGCCTGCGCGACATCGACGGCGCGGCGCGCGTCGTCGAGCCGCGATTCGCTGACGAAGCCCTTGGCCACCAGCTGCTGCTGCCGCGCGAGTTCGGCGCGCGCCGCACGCAGCGTCGCCTCGGCCTGGTCCAGGGCGGCGCGGCTGCCCGCACGGCCGGTGCTGCGCAGGCCGGCGAGCCGCGCCCGCGCCTGGCGCTCGGCGGCCACCGCCTGCGCCAACGCGGCGCGCAGTTCATCCGACTCCAGCCGCACCAGCTTCCGGCCCTGCCGCACCCGTGCGCCTTCGTCGACCAGCACCTGCGCCACCCGGCCGGTGATGGTGCTGCCGACGTCCACCCGCGACAGCGTCGCCACGCGGGCGGAAAACCGGAGCGTGCGCAGCAGCGGCCGCGGCTGCACTTCGACCACCTCGACCGGGATGCCGCGCGTGCTGAAGCCGACAAACGCCAGTCCCATCAGCACGGCCAGGGCGGCGACGATCCAGAACCAGCGGTGCTTCATGTGGTGTTGCGCGCCCGCCCCTAGCCTTCGAACAGGCCGCCGTTCGCCTGCGGCGGGGCGACGCCGAGGTGGCGGAACGCCGCCAGCGTGGCGATGCGGCCGCGCGGCGTGCGCTGCAGGTAGCCTTGCTGGATCAGGTAGGGTTCGATCACGTCCTCGATCGTGCCGGCTTCCTCGCCGATGCTGGCCGCGATGTTGTCCAGGCCCACCGGGCCGCCGTCGAAGCGGTGGATCACGGCTTCCAGCAGCTTGCGGTCCATCACGTCGAAGCCTTGCGGATCGACGTCGAGCATCGCCAGCGCCAGCTGCGCGATCTCCTGCGAGATGTGGCCCGTGCCCTTGACGTCGGCGTAGTCGCGCACCCGGCGCAGCAGCCGGTTGGCGATGCGCGGCGTGCCGCGCGAACGCCTGGCGATCTCGGCGCCGCCGGCCTCGTCCATCGGCGCCTTCAGCAGGCCGGCGCTGCGCTTGACGATGCGGGCGAGCTCCTCGGGCGTGTAGAACTCCAGCCGCGAGACGATGCCGAAGCGGTCGCGCAGGGGATTGGTCAGCATGCCGGCGCGCGTGGTGGCGCCGACCAGCGTGAACGGCTGCAGTTCCAGCTTGATCGAACGCGCGGCCGGACCTTCGCCGATCATGATGTCGATCTGGTAGTCCTCCAGCGCCGGGTAGAGGATTTCCTCGACCACCGGCGACAACCGGTGGATCTCGTCGATGAACAGCACGTCGTTCTTTTCCAGGCCGGTGAGCAGCGCCGCCAGGTCCTTGGGCTTCTCCAGCACCGGGCCGGAAGTCTGGCGCAGGTTCACCCCGAGCTCGTGCGCGATGATGTGCGACAGCGTCGTCTTGCCCAGGCCCGGGGGCCCGAACAGCAGCACGTGGTCCAGCGCCTCGCCGCGCTTGCGGGCCGCGCCGATGAAGATCTCCAGTTGCTCGCGGATGCGGGCCTGTCCCACGTATTCATCCAGCAGCTTGGGCCGCAGCGCCTTCTCGACCGCTTCTTCCTGCGGCGACGCCGGCGCCGCCGACACGACGCGGCGCGGCGCAGGAAGCTCGAAGTCGTCGGTGGTGATGGTCACGCCTGCCCGCTCACTTCGCCAGCGCCTTCAACGCGAGGCGGATGCCCTCGGCGACGCCGATGTCCTTGGGCAGCGACTTCAGCGCGGCGGCCGCTTCCTTGTCGCTGTAGCCCAGCGCCACCAGCGCCTGCACGATGTCGGCGCCTTCCTCGGTGCGGACGGCCGCGCCGGGCACGCCGAGGTCGGCGCCCAGCTTGCCTTTGAGTTCCAGCAGCAGGCGCTCGGCGGTCTTCTTGCCGATGCCGGGGACCTTGACCAGGCGCCCCGAATCCTGCGCGGTGATCGCCTGCGCGATGTCGGCGACGCTCATGCCGGAGAGCACCGACAGCGCGGTGCGCGGGCCGACGCCGGCAATCCTGATCAGCTGGCGGAAGGTGTCGCGCTCGCCGGGCGAAGCGAAGCCGTAGAGGATCTGCGCGTCTTCGCGCACGACGAAATGCGTGAGCAGCGTCACGCGCTCGCCGACACCGGGCAGGTTGTAGAAAGTGCTCATCGGCACGTCGACCTCGTAGCCGACGCCGTTGCAGTCCACCAGCACCTGCGGCGGATTCTTGTCGCCCAGCGTTCCCGTCAATTTGCCTATCATGGGGTCCCCGGCCCCTCGGGCCGTATCGGTTGTCCCGGGATTATCGACTTGATTCTCAAACACACCTTTCCCTCGGCCAGCAACACGCGGCTGGCGCACCTGTGCGGACCGACCGACGAACACCTGAGGACCATCGAGCTGGCGCTGCAGGTGACCATCAGCCACCGCAACGAGCACTTCAAGGTGGAAGGGCCCAAGGCCCAGGCGCAGCGGGCGCTGGAGGTGTTGCAGGCGCTGTACGAGATGGCCGGGCGGCCGATCGCCGCGGACAAGGTGCAACTGATGGTCGCCGCCGAGTCGCCGCTGGGCGAGGACGAATCGGGCGCGCAGGTGCTGCACACGCGGCGCACGGATCTCAAGGCGCGCACGCCGAACCAGACCGTGTACCTGGACAACATCGCCACCCACGACATCACCTTCGGCATCGGCCCGGCCGGCACCGGCAAGACCTATCTGGCGGTGGCCTGCGCGGTCGACGCGCTGGAGCGCAGCCAGGTCCAGCGGATCGTGCTGACCCGGCCGGCCGTCGAGGCCGGCGAGAAGCTCGGCTTCCTGCCCGGCGACCTGTCGCAGAAGGTCGACCCGTACCTGCGGCCGCTGTACGACGCGCTGTACGACCTGATGGGATTCGACAAGGTGGCCAAGGCCTTCGAGCGCAACGCACTGGAGATCGCGCCGCTGGCCTTCATGCGCGGCCGCACGCTGAACAACGCGTTCGTGATCCTGGACGAGGCGCAGAACACGACGCCCGAGCAGATGAAGATGTTCCTCACCCGCATCGGCTTCGGCTCCAAGGCGGTGGTGACCGGCGACATCAGCCAGATCGACCTGCCCAAGGGCAACCTTTCGGGGCTGGTGGAAGCCGAGCGCATCCTGCGCCGCGTGAAGGGCATCGCCCACACCCACTTCACCAGCGCCGACGTGGTGCGGCATCCCCTGGTGGCGCGGATCGTCGACGCCTACGACGCCGCGCGCAAGAGCCCGAATGCCAAGTAGACCGGGCGCCGTGCGAGGCACCGTCGCGGCCCTGCCGCCGCTGCAACTCTCGCTGCAGTTCGCCCGTTTCGCCGGCGCCGCGGCGCACCGGGCCGCGCTGCCGGCCGCGCGCGTGCGGCGCTGGGTGGCGTTCGCCCTGGCGCGGCCCGCGGAACTGTCGGTGCGCATCGTCGGCCAGGACGAGGGCCGCGCGCTGAACCTGCAGTACCGCGGCAAGGACTACGCGACCAACGTACTGACGTTCGACTATGCGCGCGAACCGGTGGTCATGGCCGACCTGGTGCTGTGCGCGCCGGTGGTGGAACGCGAGGCGCGCGAGCAAGGCAAGACGCTGCAGGCGCATTACGCGCACCTGCTGGTGCACGGCACGCTGCACGCGCAGGGGTGGGACCACGAGACCGGGGAACGGTGGGCACTGGAGATGGAGACGTTGGAGGTGCTCCTGCTAGGCGCCTTGGGCTATGCCAATCCTTATTAATGAACCCCAGCTCACACACATTGACGTGAAACCAACTGCAATCCAAGGATGTCAGCAACAATAACTTGAACAATTAGGCCGTCGACCGAACTCTCGGCCAAATACGCAGGAATGACATCGGCGGCCATCGCCTCGGTCATGTGGCTTCCCAGTTCTCAGCAGCGAGGCCTGGGACGCGCAGAAACTCGCGCATGTTGCGCGTCACCAAGGTCAATCCCCGTGCCCGCGCCTGGCCGGCGATCAGAACGTCATATCCGCCTATGGGTGTGCCTTGCAAGGCCAGCCCCGCGCGTATTTCTCCAGCGTCGCGCGCGTCCTCCTGGTCGAAGGCCAGGACTTCAAAACGCAATGCCTCCACTAGTGCGAGATTGCGGTCGCGGCGCTGGCTCTTGTAGGCGCCAAAGTACAGATCATGGAGAACGACGGCGGACAAGCCGATGTCGCTGGGCAAGTGCTGACGCGCGCGCAAAGAAACTGCGCCACTCGGGTCGTTCAAAAGCGCGATCACTGCATTGGAATCGAGCAGGAACCGCATCAGCGGAACAATTCGTCCAGGCCCGTGCGTTCCTGCGGCGCCGCATCCTCGTCGACCGCTCTTTGAAAATCAGCATCGACCTGGCCGGCGAGCGCGTCGAGCCAGACCCAGTCGTGGGGGATGGGCTCCAGGATGACGGCAGCTCCGTGGCGGCGAATCCGCACCTCTTCGCCTTCGAACCGGAATTCCTTGGGCAGGCGCACGGCCTGCGAGCGGCCCGACCAAAAGACTTTGGCGGTTTCCATGATTCACCTCGTGATATATATCAACAGGATATATCATCGGTTGTACCGTGTCAAACCAAGAGCGTCACGGCCAGCTTCGTCCGCCGAAGACCGGAGCCTGGCCCCACGCGCGAGCGCTCTCAGAATGGTGTCCAGCACCCGATCCAGCTCCTTGCCCACGTCCTGGGCAAGAAAGCGCAGCACGAGGTAGCCGTTCTCCTGCAGCAGCAGGTCCTTGCGGCGGTCCCGGCGGTAGGCGGCCGGATCGGCAAGATGCTGGTCGCCGTCGAGTTCCACGGCGATGCGGGTGTCCGCAGTGTCGTCGCACAGGAGATCGACCTCCAGTTGCCCCTGGCCATCGAAAGCGATCGGCAGCACGGCGTTGAGCCGGAAGCGTCCCCGCGTTTGCGGCAAGGTCTCCAGGCGGCGGTACAGGAAGGCTTCGGTCGCGCTGCGCGCCCGGTCCGCGCCCTCGGCGTCGGACGCCAGTGGCCGGGCGACGTGGACGAAGAGGCTCGCCTGCGCCGTGTCCACGCCGTCCGCGACCAGCCTGCGCACACTGCCCGCGTAGTCGCGCTTCCATGCAGGTTCAGCGGGCAGGGGCACGTCCAGCGGCCACCCGGGAATGGCGCTCGCCGGCAGCACGATCGTGTAGCCGAGCGCCTCATAGCCGCGGCAGCGCCGCTCGAACATCCGCGCAAGCATAGTCACTTCGAGGTCGGCGTAGTCGTAGATGCGTACCTCGCGCTTGCCTTCGCACAGACGGTGCAGCCGGCCCGCGTACTGGGCGATGGTGCCGCGCCACGACACGGGAAGCGTCAGGAACAGCGTATCCAGGCGCGGATCGTCGAAGCCCTCTCCGACGTGCCGGCCGGTGGCGAGGATGGCGCGCGCCTCATCGCTCGGGATGGCGGCGAGCTGCTCGGCAACGGCCCGCTGCTGCTTCTTGCCCACCCCCGCGCGCAGGACGACAAGGTGACGCACATCGGCAGCCAGCTGCTGCGCGAGGCGCTCAAGATGATCTGTTCGCTCCGTAATCACCAGCGGCGAGCGGCCGTTGCGCACGCACTCGGCCACGTCGTCGCAGATGCGGCGGTTGCGAAGCTCGTCATCGACCAGTTCCCGATACAGCGCCTGGAACTCCACCCGCGCGTCCGGTTCGGCGCTCCTGCCCGACTGGAAGGCGGTTGGCTGCACGAGAACCCGGTGCTCGAACGGCCGGGCCACTGCCTGCGCCTTCGCGTTCACGCGGTGGCGTACCGGCCCGCATTGCATGAAGATGATTGGATGGTGGCCGTTCTTGCGTTCCACGGTTGCCGACAGCCCGACGACGAACCGCGCTTTGGTCCGGCGCGCTACCTGCTCGAAGCTCTGAGCCGGCAGATGATGGCACTCGTCGACGATCAGTTGGCCGTAGTTGGCGACCTGGTCGGCGACCACGCCCTTGTTGACGAGGCTCTGAATGAGGGCGACGTCGATCTGCCCGTTCGGCCGTCGTCGTCCGCCGCCGATGCGGCCGATCGCGTTGGCGGGCAGGCCGAGGAAAGCCGACAGCCGCTCGATCCACTGGTCGAGCAACTGCTGCCGGTGCACCAGCACCAGCGTGCTGACGCCGCGCTGTGCGATGAGCCAGGCCGCGACCACGGTCTTGCCGAATGCGGTCGTGGCGGCGAGCACTCCGGTCTCATGCGCCAGCAGCGCCTGTGCAGCCACCATCTGTTCGGGCCGCAGTTCACCGTGAAAGCACAGCTCCAGGGGCTGGCCGCTGCAGCGCTCGTCGCGCAGCGTTGCGCGCACGCCCAGGTCTTTCAAAGACTGGCGCACATCGTCCAGGCAGCCGCGCGGCAACGCGAGGTGAAGCGCATGATCCTCGGCGCAGGTGATGACGCGCGGCTTGCCGTAGGTGGAAAGCCGCATGGCCTGCGCCCGGTAGAAATCGGGGTTCTGAAAGGCCGCCAGGCGCATCAGGCGGTTCGTCAGACCGGGGGACAATCCTTGCCTGGCAATGTAGATCTGGTCGGCGAGAACCAGCTCCAGCGTCGGCGGCAACTCGCCCGCGAGCGGCGGCTCCTTGCGCTGTCGCGAGGCAGGCAGGGTCCACGGCTCGTCTTCTCCTTCTTCCTGCATGGGCAGGCGCACGCCCAGGATGCGCCCGCGTTGCTCGGCTTCGCGGACGATGCCTTCGACCTGTGCCCGCCCTATCTTGCCCACGCTGGCGAGAAACGCCCACTGGTCGACCCACGGCATGAAGCCGTCGTCCAGGAACACGCTGTTGCCCAGCTCGCGCGGCTCCTTTTGGAATGGCATGGCGATGAGGTTGCCGAACCCGCCACGGGGCAGCGTGTCCTGACTTGGAAAGAGCCGGTCGTACGAATCGAGGCCGATGTCGGGGCGGGCCTCCATGGCCTCCGTCAACAGGTGGGACCCGAGCCGCCGCGCCATGGCAGCCGGCAGGGCAGTCTCGAAGAAGAGCCAGACGTGGCCGCCTTGCCCCGAACGCGACCGCTCAAGCGCCACCGGCAGATGCAGGCGGCGGCACGACTGGACAAACGCCGCGGCATCGTCTTGCCAGCCGGCCTTGTCGAAGTCGGCGGCAAGAAAAAAGCACGTCTCGTCCTCGAGCAGCGGGTAAACGCCTGCAACGAAAGGGCGATGCGGTGGCTCACCGGGCGCATGACCGCACAAGTGCCAATAGACGACCTGATCGGTCATCGGGAGAAACGCCCGGTGTGCGCACTCCGCGCACTTGATCTGCGGCTTGCGGCAGATGCCGCGCACCCATTCATTGGCGCAGGCGGGCGCATAGCCGGACTTGCCCGTCGCCCGGCTCTCGAAGCGGCGCGCATAGAGATCGTCCCGGCCACGGAAGAGCGATCGGAACAGTGCGACCTTCGCCCGCGCGGTCGAACTCAGGTCAGCGTGGATCGGCTGCCAATGCAGCGTCGCCGATGCGGGCTCAGGCTGAGCGTCTGCTGCAGCTAAGGCCAAGGGTCAGCCCTCCACCGCCTGCGGCTGGCGCGCCACCGCTGCCGCGAGCCGAGCGCGTTCCTGCGCATCCGGCGCGACGGCCAGCGCCTGCAGGGCGCGCATGGCGGCAATGTCCTCGTCGTGCTGGCGGCACTGGCGGCGGTACTCTCGCGCGTCGATCTGCCAGACCCGGCGCACCGACGTGTCGAGCACAGTCTTTTCGCCGCGCCCGTAGGGTGCCCGCTCGGCGGCAGCGGTCAGTGCCGCGATCTGCGCCGGCGGAAGCGGAAACGGCAGCAAGCCGACGCCGGCCACCTCGACCATCGGCGACGGCAAAGCCAGAACCCCGGACACCCAGAAATCGCCCGGCCGCTTCACGCCCGCGAGCAGCGATTCCAGCGCATCGAGCGAGCGGTTGTACGGCAAGTCGTTGTCCGCCATGGTGGGCAAGTCTGACACACTCGCGCAAGGCGAAAGCTCGGCCGTTTACACCCTGCCGGGTGAAAGCCGGTTCGGGAGGCGTGCGCGTGCGAATCTCGAGGCCGCCTATGCGCGGCATTTCGTCTGGCCAGGCAAGCAGCCGTTCCCGACGCCGACACCGGCGCCGGACGAATCTCCCTTGGCCGGATCGGACGAGAATGCGTGACCGACGATTCTTCCACTGTCATGACCCGATCCTGCGCCGCTGGTGGACGCGGGGCTGGCACTGGCCCAGTCCCTGATGCGAGGCGATGCGGCCGGCGGGATGGCGGCCACCGGGGCAGCGGTCGAACGGGGTCCCGCGACGGGCCGCGACTTCCTCAAGCTCCCCCTGCCGCAGCCGCAGACGGCGCAGCGCCTGGCGCAAGCGCTCGGCGATCTGCTGGCGGGCCTGCAGCGCTCGGATCCTGGCCGGTGAGCCACCGCGCACCCGAGCCCAGCCTCGGCAGCTGCGCCGAACCCCGGGACGCCACCGCCCGCCGGACAGGCTGTCCGGCGCGCCCTCAGACCACGCGCAAAGGAATGGTGACCGGCCCGTCGTTCACCAGCTGCACCTGCATGTGCGCCGCGAACTCGCCGGTCTGCACCACCGGGTGCGTGGCGCGGGCCTGCGCCACGAAGTAGTCGTACAGCCGCCGCCCCGCCTCGGGCGCCGCCGCATTGGTGAAGCTGGGCCGGTTGCCGCCCGACGTGTCCGCCGCCAGCGTGAACTGGCTCACCACCAGCAGCCCGCCGCCTTCGTCCTGCACGCTGCGGTTCATCTTGCCGTTGTGGTCGCCGAAGATCCGCAGCTTCAGGATCCTGGCCAGCAGCTTGTCGGCCTGCGCCTCGCCGTCGCCGCGCTCGGCGCACACCAGCACCAGCAGCCCGGCCCCGATCTCGCCGACCGTCGCCCCATCCACCACCACCCGCGCCTCGCTCACCCGCTGGACGAGGCCGATCACAACATGTCCTCCTCGTCCTGCGTATGCGTCTCCACGTCGCTGGGCAGCAGCTGGATGCTGGCGCGCAGGCCGGGCACGGCGCTCATCAGCGCCTGTTCCACCGCGGCCCGCACCGCGGCCGCCCGTCCCAGCGTCCAGCTCGCGGGCATGTGCATGTGCAAATCGACGAAGCGGCGCTGCCCGGAGCGGCGGGTGGAGATATGGTCGAAGCGGATCGTGTGGTGCTCGAACTCGCGCAGCGTCTTCTCGATGTCGGCCATCACGTCCGGCTCCACCGCGTTGTCCATGAGGCCTTGCGAGGACTTCCACACCAGCGAAGCGCCCTCGCGCAGGATGTTCAGCGCCACGCCGATCGCCACCGCGGGATCGAGCCAGTTCCAGCCGGTGAGCGCGACCAGTCCGACGCCGGCCACGACGCCGGCCGAGGTCCATACGTCGGTCAGCAGATGCCTGGCGTCGCCTTCGAGGGCGATCGAACGGTGCTGCCGCGCCGATCCCAGCATCGCCAAGGCCAGTGCGCCATTGAACGCGGAGGCGAGCACCGACAGTGCCAGGCCCCAACCGAGCTGCTCCAGCGGCTGCGGCTCCAGCAGGCGCTGCACGGCGGCCCAGATGATGGCGCCGGCGGCCACGATGATCGCCAGCCCCTCGAAGCCCGACGAAAAATACTCCGCCTTGTGGTGACCATAGGGATGGTCCTCGTCGGCGGGCCGCAGCGCGATCTTCACCATCAGCAGGGCGAACACGGCGCTGGCCAGGTTGACCAGCGACTCCATCGCGTCGGACAGCAGGCCGACCGAACCGGTGATCCACCATGCCAGCGTCTTCAGCGCGATGGTGAGCAGCGCGACACCGACCGAAGCCCGCAGCAGCAGCGACGGGGAGAGTTCTTTCACGGCGATGCCCATGTCTCGATTGTGCTGCAAGCGTCATGACGGCCCGCGTGCAACAAGCCCGTCATGCCGCGTCCACGCCTCCGCCAACTCGCCTCCGCCTGATTGCCGCCGCCTGGTTGCCGGCGGGCGTCCAGTAGCGGGCGCTCACACCGTAAGCGTGACGCGCGCGAACTTGCGCTTGCCCACCTGCACGACGTAGGTGCCCGGCTGCAGTTTCAGCCCCTTGTCGGAGACCGTCGCCGAGTCGACGCGCACGCCACCGCCATCGACCAGACGGTTGGCTTCGCTGCTCGAAGGCGCCAGGCCGGCCTGTTTCAACAAGGCGGCGATGCCCAGCGGCGCGCCGCCGAGCCGGACCTCGGGGATGTCGTCCGGCACGCCGCCGCGGCTGCGGTTGACGAAGTCCTGCTCCGCGGCGTCCGCCGCCGCGGCGCTGTGGAAGCGGGCCGTGATCTCCCTGGCCAGCAGCACCTTGGCGTCCTTGGGATTGCGGCCGCCCTCGACCTGCGTGCGCAGCGCCGCCACCTCCGCCTCGCTGCGGAAGCTCAGCAAGGGGTACCAGCGCCACATCAGGTCGTCGGAAATCGACAGAACCTTGGCGAACATGGTGTTCGGGTCCTCGTTGATGCCGATGTAGTTGTTCTTGCTCTTGGACATCTTCTCGACGCCGTCGAGCCCCTCCAGCAGCGGCATGGTCAGGATGCACTGCGGCTCCTGGCCGTACTCCTGCTGCAGGTGGCGGCCCATCAGCAGGTTGAACTTCTGGTCGGTGCCGCCCAGTTCCAGGTCGCTCTCCAGGGCGACCGAGTCGTAGCCCTGCATCAGCGGGTACAGGAACTCGTGCACCGAGATCGACTGGCCCTCGCGGAAGCGCTTGTTGAAATCGTCGCGCTCCATCATCCGGGCCACGGTGTAGCGGGCGGCCAGCTGGATCATGCCGCGCGCGCCCAGTGGGTCGCTCCATTCGCTGTTGTAGCGGATCTCGGTGCGGGCCGGGTCCAGCACCAGGCTGGCCTGCTTGTAATAGGTTTCGGCGTTGAGCCGGATCTGCTCGGCCGTGAGCGGCGGGCGCGTGGTGTTGCGGCCCGACGGGTCGCCGATCATGGAGGTGAAGTCGCCGATCAGAAAGATGACATGGTGCCCCAGGTCCTGCAACTGCCTCATCTTGTTCAGGACCACCGTGTGTCCGACATGGATGTCGGGCGCCGTAGGATCGAGCCCCAGCTTGATGCGCAGCGGCACCTTCAAAGCCTCGGATCTGGCCAGCTTCTGCGTCCATTCTTCTTCCGGCAGCAACTCCTGGGCACCCCGGCGCGAGACCGCCAGAGCCTCCCGGACACGATCGGTTACCGGATATCTTGTAACTTGGCCTTGATTCATAAGGATTTTTGGGAAAGCCGCGCAACAGGCGTGGCTATACTCGGGCTCGTCGCGCGAGATGCGATTCTAGTTGTGGCCAAATCCGCGATTTCGGCTCACGCATGTAATGCAGGGGAACCGCCTACGGCAACGTAGGACAAAAGAGCTCCCCGTTGTGAGGAAGGGTCCATTGAAGAACGGTTTCATCGCCACCGGCGAACAACTGCTGTCGCGCGTCTCAAAGACTGTCGAGCAACACCCGAGAAAGCTCACTGCCCTGATCGCGGCCCTGCTGTTCGGCAGCGGCGGTTTTGCGGCCGCCTCGCTGGACACGTCGGAGCCGCTGCCGGACGATTTCGTCGTGCGCGAAGTGCTGGAAGCCGTGGAGCCCCTGCCGCTCCAGGAGCAGGTCCGAAGCCTCGACGTGCACAGCTTCAACCTGTTCCGCACCGAGGCCACCCGCTCCAGCGACACCGTGGAATCGCTGCTGGCGCGCCTGGGCGTGGATGACCCTGCCGCCGCCAGTTTCCTGCGCCGCGAACCGACGTTCCGCACCCAGCTGCTGGGCCGCGCCGGCCGCAACGTCACCGTGGAAGCGACCCACCAGCACGCGCTGCGCAAGCTCACCGCGCGCTGGGCGCCGCAGGACGACGGCAGCTTCAGGCGCCTGGTGGTCGAGCGCGGCGGTGAAGGCCGCTTCGAATCCCGGGTCGAGTACGC
>CAVPTY010000104.1:0-32425 GCA_963708655.1 uncultured beta proteobacterium | reverse complement strand
AGAGCTTCTCGACCTGGCACAACACGCTGTTCGCGACGCAGAACAACGGCTTCGGCGGCACCGGCGCGCGCCTGGCGATCAACTCGCCGCTGCACGTGCGGCACTTCGAGAACCTGGCCAACATGGCCAAGCAGGGGCTGTTCGTCTACAAGGGGCGCGACAACAAGGCCGACGTCACCTTCCCGTCCGGCGAGTGCGCGATGATGACCGGCTCGTCCGGCCTCTACGCGCGCGTCAGCAAGGAAGCGAAGTTCGCCTACGGCCTGTCCACGCTGCCGTACTACCCCGACGTGCAGGGCGCGCCGCAGAACACCGTCATCGGCGGCGCCAGCCTGTGGGTGATGAACGGCAAGAAGCCCGCCACGTACAAGGGCGTGGCCTCGTTCTTCAACTACCTGTCCAAGCCGGATGTCCAGTCGGCCAGCCACAAGCGCACCGGCTACCTGCCGATCACCACCGCGGCGTTCGAGCTGACGGACAAGTCCGGCTTCTACAAGGACAAGCCCGGCACCGACGTGGCGGTGACGCAGATGATCCGCAAGACCACCGACAAGTCGCGCGGCATCCGTCTGGGCAACTTCAACCAGATCCGCCAGATCATCGACGAGGAGACCGAGCAGATCTGGACCGGCAAGAAGAGCGCGAAGGAAGCGCTGGACGCGGCGGTCCGGCGCGGCAACGAGCAACTCGAGAAGTTCCAGAAGGCCAACAAGCTCTGACGAGTCTGCCGCCTTCCGGCAGGTTCGTGCCTGATTGACGCCCCTCCCCCGCCCTCACCCGGCGCCGGGGAAGGGTGTCGGTCGGTGGACAAAGCGGCCCGCGCAAGCGGGCCTTCTCGTGTCGGCGGACGGTGCGCCGCGGCTGCCCCCTGATGAGCGAGAATGAGAACAAATGGAAAAAAGGGTCCTGTTCAAGTCGCCCTGGCTGCCATGGGTGCTGCTCGCCCCCCAGGTGGCGGTCATCACGGTGTTCTTCTTCTGGCCGGCCGGTCAGGCCCTGCTGCAGTCGTTCCAGCTGCAGGACACCTTCGGCATGTCCACCGAGTGGGTCGGCTTCGACAACTTCAGGAGCCTGTTCAACGATCCCTCGTACCTCGCGTCCTTCAAGATCACGGGCTTGTTCTCGGTGCTGGTCGCCTTCTTCGGCATCACCCTGTCGTTGCTGCTGGCGGTCTTCGCCGACCGGATCGTGCGCGGCGCGATGCTGTACAAGACCTTCCTCATCGTGCCCTACGCCGTCGCGCCCGCGGTGGCCGGCGTGCTGTGGCTGTTCATGTTCTCGCCGACGCTGGGCATCGTCGCCTACGGGCTGCGCCGCCTCGGCATGGACTGGAACTACCTCCTGAACTCGGACCACGCGATGGCGCTCATCGTCATCGCCGCCGTCTGGAACCAGATCTCCTACAACTTCCTGTTCTTCCTGGCCGGGCTGCAGTCCATCCCGAAGAGCCTGATCGAGGCCGCCGCCATCGACGGCGCCGGACCGTGGCGCCGCTTCTGGAGCATCCAGTTCCCGCTGCTGTCGCCCACCACCTTCTTCCTGCTCGTGATCAACGTCGTCTACGCCTTCTTCAACACCTTCGGCATCGTCGACGCGACGACCGCAGGGCGGCCCGGGGCAGGACACGATGATCCTGGTCTACAAGGTCTACAACGACGGCTTCAAGAACGGCGACCTGGGCGGCTCCGCGGCGCAGTCGGTGATCCTGATGGCGATCGTCGTGGCGCTGACGGTGATCCAGTTCCGCTACGTCGAGAAGAAGGTCCAGTACTGATGGTCGAACGCAATCGCCCGCTCGTGGTGCTGAGCCACCTGGTGATGGTGCTTGGCGTCATCGTCGTCGCCTTCCCGCTCTACATCGCCTTCGTCGCCTCGACGCACACGGCGCAGGACATCGTCCAGGTGCCGATGCCGCTGCTGCCGGGCGGCAACATGATCGAGAACCTACCGCGACGCGCTGTTCGGCGGCCATGCCGGCGCCGGCTCCACGGCCCCGGCGGGCCGGATGATGTTCGTGAGCCTGATGATCGGCGCTGATCATCGCCGTCGGCAAGATCGCCATCTCGCTGCTGTCGGCGTTCGCGATCGTCTACTTCCGCTTCCCGCTGAAGAACTTCTTCTTCTGGATGATCTTCGTCACCCTGATGCTGCCGGTGGAAGTGCGCATCATGCCCACCTACAAGGTGGTGTCCGACCTCGGCATGCTCAACACCTATGCCGGGCTGACGGTGCCGCTGATCGCCTCGGCCACGGCCACCTTCCTGTTCCGGCAGTTCTTCCTGACGGTGCCCGACGAGCTGGTGGAGGCGGCGCGGATGGACGGCGCCGGGCCCGATGCGCTTCTTCAGGGACGTGCTGCTGCCGCTGTCGCAAGACCTCGATCGCGGCGCTCTTCGTCATCCAGTTCATCTACGGCTGGAACCAGTACCTCTGGCCGCTGCTGGTGACCACCACGGAGAGACATGTACCCGGTGGTGATCGGCATCAAGCGGATGATCGCGGGCGGCGACGCCGCCAACGAGTGGAACGTGGTGATGGCCACCGCCATCCTGGCGATGCTGCCGCCGGCGATCGTGGTCGCTGCTGATGCAGAAATGGTTCGTCAAGGGCCTGGTCGACACCGAAAAATAAGATGTCAGCAATCTCGCTGCGCAACGTCGTCAAGAGCTACGGCGCCGGCAAGCACGTCGTCCAGGTGATCCACGGCGTCAACGCCGAGATCGACGACCGGCGAGTTCATCGTCATCGTCGGCCCGTCGGGCTGCGGCAAGTCCACGCTGCTGCGCATGGTCGCCGGGCTGGAGGAGATCACCGGACGGCGAAATCCACATCGGCGGGCGCGTCGTCAACCGGCTCGAGCCCGCCGAGCGCGACATCGCCATGGTGTTCCAGAACTACGCGCTCTACCCGCACATGACCGTGTACGACAACATGGCCTACGGCCTGAAGATCAAGAAGGTGCCGCAGGCCGAGATCAAGACCCGGGTCGACAAGGCGGCCGGCATCCTCGAGCTGGGCCAGCTGCTGCGACCGCAAGCCGCGCCAGCTCTCCGGCGGCCAGCGCCAGCGCGTGGCCATGGGCCGCGCCATCGTGCGCGAGCCGAAGGTGTTCCTGTTCGACGAGCCGCTGTCCAACCTGGACGCCAAGCTGCGCGTGCAGACGCGCATCGAGATCCAGAAGCTGCACCGCGAGCTCGGCATCACCTCGCTCTTCGTCACCCACGACCAGGTGGAGGCGATGACGCTGGCGCAGCGCATGCTGGTGATGAACGCCGGCGCGATGGAGCAGGTCGGCACGCCCGAGGAGGTGTACCACCGCCCGGCGTCCACCTTCGTGGCGAGCTTCATCGGCTCGCCGCCGATGAACCTGCTGAAGAACGCGCCGGGCGGCAAGCCCGGGCGCGATCATGGGCGTGCGGCCGGAACACCTGGACATGGCGGACAACGGCTGGGCGCTGCGCGTCGAAACGACCGAGCTGCTGGGCGCCGAGCGGCTGGTCTACGGCCGCCTGGGCGACGAGCAGGTGATCGTGCGCCACGAGGAAGGGCCGATCGCGCCGCCCAAGCCGGACAGCACGATCCACGTACGCCCGCGCGAAGACCGCGTGCACTGGTTCGACGCGGACAGCGGCAAGCGCATCGCTTGACGGCTGGCCCCGTGAGTGCGACGTCGCGCGTCAAACAATGTTTGACGATTCTGTCGCGGCTTCGTATACTCCGTGCAACAATGTTTGACCGGAGGCTGCCGTGGAAGTCGTGTTGAAGAAGATGGGCAACAGCACCGCGCTGGTCATGCCGCCGCCGGTGCTGAAGGAGCTGGGCATCGGGGTCGGCCAGCATCTGACGCTGGACACCACGGCAGACGGCAAGATCGTGCTCACGCCCAAGCGCAAGTACATCCTGGCCGAGATGATCGCCCAGTGCGATCTGAAGGCAGCGCCCCCGGCCGACCTGGCGCTGTGGGATCGAGCGCGGCCGGTTGGTCAAGAGGTGTTCTGATGGCCGTGTTCGAGCGAGGCGAGATCGTGAACGTGCCGCTGGACCCTGCGATGGGGCATGAGCAACGAGGCACCCGGCCGGCGCTGGTGCTGACCACGAAGGAGTTCAACAAGCTTGGCGACGTGCTGGTGGCCCCGATCACGCAAGGTGGTGACTACGCCCGTTACGCGGGCTTCGCGGTGTCGCTGACGGGCACCGGATGCAAGACCCGGGGCGTGGCGCTGGTGAACAAGATCAGGATGCTCGATCTGGCCGCCCGCAAGGCGCGCAAGGTGGAGCGCGTACCGCAGGAGGTCGTCGACGACGCCCTTGGGCGTCTGGCGGCCCTGCTGGATTGAATCCATGCGAGGACTCGCGAGCGCCGCGGCACGCGTGACGCCGGTCGGCAGGGACCGGTACTCCTGGACAGGAACATGAAGGCCTGGCCGTATCCGCGCTGGATCGCGCACCGTGGCGCCGGTCGGCTCGCTCCGGAAAACACCATGGCCGCGTTCCGGCTCGGCGCCAGCCACGGCTACCGCATGTTCGAGTGCGACGCCAAGCTCTCCGCCGACGGCGTCGCCTTCCTGCTGCACGACGCGACACTGGAGCGCACGACCAACGGCGCCGGCGTCGCCGGCGAGCAGCCCTGGCGCGAACTGGCACGGCTCGACGCCGGCGGCTGGCATTCGCGCGCCTATGCGGGCGAGCCGCTGCCCACGCTGGAGAACCTGATGCGGTTCTGCCGCGCCGGCGGCTTCTTGCTGGACCTCGAGATCAAGCCGACGCCGGGCCTGGAGCGGCACACCGGCGAGGTGGTGGCGCGCGAGGCGGCGCGCTGCTTCGCCGGCGCGGCGGTGCCGCCGTTCCTGACCTCGTTCCGGCCCGAGGCGCTGGCCGGCGCCCAGGCCAGCGCGCCGCATCTGCCGCGCGGGCTGCTGCTGGACACGCTCTGGAACGGCTGGTTCGACGTCGCGCACCAGCTCGATTGCGCGGCGATCGTCTGCAAGCATGCGCTGTGGGACGAGGCGACCGTCGCCCAGGTGCACGGCGCCGGCATGCGCTGCCTGAGCTACACCGTGAACGACGAATGGGCCGCCGCCCGCCTGATCGCGCTGGGCACCGACGGCATCGTCACCGACCGCCTCGACCTGTTCAGCCCGGCAGACTGAAGGCGTTCAGCTCTTGCCGCCGCCGGCCGTGCGCTCGGCCACGCTGGCGGCATCCTGCCTGGCGACGCCGGCGGGGCCGCTGGAAGCCAGCAACTCCTTGTTGGCGCCGATCAGGTCCACCCGCAGCACCTGCGCGATCAGCTGCCCCGGACCGGGCCCGATGGCGGCGTCCTGCACGAAGACGTACACGCGCAGCGAGCCGGTGAGCGCCAGCGGCGTGTTGCTGCGCAACTGCTCGATCTTGCGCGCCGCCGCCTCGTCCTCCACCCGCAGCAGGCCGAAGTCGGCGCCGTTGGAGAACGCCAGCGAGTAATCCGCGGCCGTGCGCGCGAGGTCGAAGCCGCGCATGAAAGTGATCCTGGAATCGGGGCCGACGGCGCGCAGCGGAAAGCCCTTCCTGAACACGTCGTACGGGCCCAGCGTGGCCTCGGCCTGCACCACGCGATACCGCAGCAAGGGATTGGCGGCGATGCGGCGCGCGCCCTCGCCGATCTGCGCGGCCAGTTGCGCCGTCGTTTCCTTCTTCTTCGCCTCGTCGTACTGCGACTTGACGACCGGGGCGTCAGCGGCCTCCTTGACCGCGTCCACCGGCTGGCCGCTGACGGCGTAGAACAGTTCCGCGAGGTCACGCCTGGAGGCGATGTGCTGGGTGGCGAAGGATTCCGGCTTGACGGCGGGGTCAGCCAGCGGCACGGCCGGCAGGCGCGCGGCAGGCGCCGCGGCGGCAGCCGTGGGCTTGGAAGCCGCATTGGCCTGCGTCCACACGTCGCCGCCCTGGCCGCTGCACGCGCCAAGCAGCCACACCGACACGGCGGCGGCCAGCAATCGAAGCATTCGAATGTTCTCCCTGAGGCTCGCACCTGCAGAGCCGGATCGTGAGCTTACGTCACTTTCATGACCCGCTGTACGACGAGGGCCGCTGGATGTGCAGGAATGCCGGTCCCGGTTGCGGGACGCCCACTCGGCCGCAGGCCCTATCGCAGGTCGCCGGCCAGCGCCGCCAGGGTTTCCGCGGGGATGGCGACATGGGCCGGGTAGTTGCGGTGGTCGCAACCGAGCTTCGCGCCGGCCCCGGCGCGGATCGCCGCCGCCGTCGCCGGCGGAAACTCGAAGCGCAGGAAATGCACGGCCGACGTCTTCTCGTCGTTCTCGCGGTCCAGGTCCTCGTCGGCGATCGCGTAGACCCTCGGCTGGCCCTCCACCTCGACGAACATCCTGTCCTCGATCCCGATCAGCCGCGCCAGTTCGCGCTGGCGCTCGTTGACGTCGGGGTACTCGATCATCATCGTCGCCTTCCAGTTGCTGCCGTCCGGCGCCAGGGGCGCGTAGGTCTCCAGCTCGTGCTGGATCGCTTCTTCCTCGAAGATCTTCTCGATCCGCAGCATCTCCTGGATCTGGTAGCGGACCGTGCGCTCGTCCTCGAACTGCAGCGTGACGTGTTCGCCCAGCGCGACGCTGCGCAGCTTGCGGTGCGCGATGACCTCGGCCTTGTGCTGCTTGCGCCAGCTGCTGTACGCCTCCAGCGTCATCAGGCTGTCGCGGGTGATCTTTCCGGTCAGTTGCATGGTCTTTTCTTGTCAGCTCAATCCATACGCCTTGCGCAGCAGCGTCAGCGGATGCGCCAGCTGCGGCTCGCCGAGCTGGTTGACCTCGAAGCCCTGCTCGATGTGGTGTCCGCCCAGCGGGCAGTCGGAGCTGATGTAGTCGGGCAGCCCCCCTTGCGGGTGATCCGCCATCTTCTTGAACAGCGGCTTGCCGATCTTCATCGCCATCGCATGCCCGTGCTTCTTGACGCCGTAAGTGCCGGCGTGGCCGGAGCAGCGCTCCACCGTCTGCACAGAGGTTCCGGGGATCAGCTTCAGCAGCTCCTCGGTCTTGCGGCCGATGTTCTGCACCCGCCCGTGGCACGGCACGTGGTAGCTCACCTTGCCGAGCGGCTGCGGAAAGTCGGTCTTCAGCAACCCGTCGCGCTGGCGCGCCGCCAGGTACTCGAACGGATCCCACATCGCTTCCTTCACGGCCTGCACGTCGGCCTCGTCCGGGTACATCAGCGGCAGTTCCTGCTTGAACATCAGCGTGCAGCTCGGCACGGCGCTGAGGATCGCGTAGCCTTCCTTGGCGTATTTCGCGAGGACGGGCATGTTCGCTTCCTTGGCGCGGTTCACGGCGTCGAGGTCGCCGATCTCCAGCTTGGGCATGCCGCAGCACTGCTCCTTGTGCACCAGTTCGTACGGGATCTCGTTGTGCCGCAGGATTTTCAGCAGGTCGTGCCCGATCCCCGGCTCGTTGTAGTTGACGTAGCAGGTGGCGAAGATCGCGACCTTGCCCGGCGTCTTGGCGCCGTCCTTCACCGGGAACTCCTGCGACTTGCCGGCGCCCGAGCGGAACTTGCGCGTCGCCAGGTCCGGCAGCCAGGCATTGCGGTCCACGTGCATCACCTTCTCCAGCGCGGCGCGCGCCGGCTTCGTGTGGTTGACCGCGTTGGCCACCTGCACCACGACCGGGATGCCGGCCAGCTTGCCGTGCACGTCCGTCGACGCCAGCAGGCTGTCGCGCCGCGACACGCCGCCGTTCCTGAACTTGATCGCCTTGGCGCGCAGCATGGTGTGCGGGAAGTCCAGGTTCCACTCGTGCGGCGGCACGTACGGGCACTTGGTCATGTAGCACAGGTCGCACAGGTAGCAGTGGTCGACCACCTTCCAGTAGTCGGCCTTGGCCACGCCGTCGACCTCGCCCGACGAACTCTGGTCGACCAGGTCGAACAGGGTCGGGAACGACCCGCACAGGCTGACGCAGCGGCGGCAGCCATGGCAGATGTCGAAGACGCGCTCCAGCTCGGCGAATGCCTTGGCTTCGTCGTAGTACTCGGGGTTGCGCCAGTCGACGGGGTGACGGGTCGGCGCTTCGAGGCTGCCTTCGCGTGCGGCCATGATGCTGTTCTCTTTCTAGCGGGGTCTGCCCCCACCCCAACCCTCCCCCGGAGGGGGAGGGAGCCAAGGGCCTCAGTCGGTCAGCTCGTTCAGCGCCTTGGTGTAGCGGTTGGCGTGCGAGCGCTCGGCCTTGGCCAGGGTCTCGAACCAGTCGGCGATCTCGTCGAAGCCTTCGTCGCGCGCCGTCTTGGCCATGCCCGGGTACATGTCGGTGTACTCGTGGGTCTCGCCGGCCACGGCGGCCTGCAGGTTGTCGCGGGTGCGGCCGATCGGCAGCCCGGTGGCCGGGTCACCGCACTGCTCGAGCCACTCCAGGTGGCCGTGCGCATGACCGGTCTCGCCTTCGGCCGTGGATCGGAACAGCGCCGCCACGTCGTTCTGGCCCTCGACGTCCGCCTTGTTTGCGAAATACAGGTAGCGCCGGTTGGCCTGGGACTCGCCTGCGAACGCGGCCTTCAGGTTCTCTTCCGTTTTGGAGCCTTTGAGTGCTGCCATGTGACCTCTCCTTGGGTTGATGATCGGCGACCGGGCGCCGCGCGGCGCCCGGACCCGTCCAAGATTAGACCCCGGCCAAGCCTGCGTCCAGTTGGATGGATTAATTCACATCATAGCCATTGGCTATGGTTGAGATAAAAATCATTGCCTTGTTCGCGACGCGGCTCGCCGGCATCTCGCCGCCGCCGGCCGGCTTAGCATTGCACCGACAGTCCCATCCGTTGAATCCAGGGAGACTTCCATGGCCGCCGTTCCGCCACCGCGCGCGATTCCCGCGCCGCCGCCGATCCAGCAGCTGCACCACTACGCCTACCGCGCCCGCGACGCCGAGGAGACGCGGCATTTCTACGAGGACATCCTCGGGCTGCCGCTGTACCACATCATCCAGAGCGACCACGTGCCCAGCACCGGCGAGTACTGTCCGTACACGCACTTCTTCTTCCGGCTGCAGGACGGCTCGTTCATCGCCTTCTTCGACCTCGGCGACGACGTGAAGTGCGAGCCCTCGCCCAACACGCCGATCTGGGTCAACCACATCTCGTTCCGCGTCGACTCGATGCAGGCCCTGCTCGACATGAAGGCGCGGCTGGAAGCGCACGGCATCGAGGTGCTGGGCGTGACCGACCACCACATCTTCCACAGCATCTACTTCTTCGACCCGAACGGCATCCGGCTCGAGCTCACGGCGCAACTGGCCGACGAATTCCAGATGTTGCAGGAGAGCCGGACGGCGCACGCGCGTCTGGCCGAATGGACCGCGCGCAAGGAGCAGTGGCGGCGCGAACGCGCCGCGGGCAAGGCCTGCGAGCCGCTCAAGCCGCAGCGCAACGACCGGCCCGAGGTCGGCGCGCGACAATAGCGCCGTCCGCCTGACCCGCGCGGCGCCGCGCGCCGCCGGGCAGCCGCGGCAGCACGAGGAGAAGCACATGCCGGCCGACTACGCCGAGACGCCGTTCGCCAGCGGCTACGAATTCACCGAGGGCAGCGGCTACCCGCTGCCCGAGTACCCGTTCGAGCCGCCGCCCGAGATCGCGAGCGGCCAGACCAGCCACCACCACATCGTGATCGTCGGCGCCGGACTGGCCGGGCTGACGCTGGCCTGCGCGCTCGCGCGCTACGGCGTGGCCGCGCTGCTGCTGGACGAGGACAACACCGTCGGCGCCAAGGGCGCATCGTCGCGCGGCATCTGCTACACCCAGAAGTCGCTGGAGATCTTCGAGCGGCTGGGCGTCTACGAGCGCATCGCGGCCAAGGGCATCCAGTGGAGCGTGGGCCGCACCTTCGCCGGCAGCGACGAGATCTATTCGTTCGACCTGCGCCAGCAGAGCAACTACAACCTCTCGAGCCAGCCGCCCTTCATCAACATCCAGCAGTTCTACATCGAGGGCTACCTGGTCGAGCGGCTGGCCGAACTGGGCCACGTGCAGGTGCGCTGGAAGAACCGGGTCACCGCGTTCCGCCAGGACGGCGAGTGCGCGACGCTCACGGTTGCCACGCCGGCCGGCGACTACCAGTTGCGCGCCGACTACGTGGTCGACGCCACCGGCGCGCACAGCCCGTTCCGCGGCTGGGTGGGCGCCTCGGTCACGGCGAGGAAGGGCGACGACCGCTGGTGCATCGCCGACGTGCGCTTCTCGAAGCGCCCGCCGGTGGAGCGCCACACCTGGATCGAGGCGCCGTTCAACGACAACCGCGCCGTCTGGCAGCACCTGATGGCCGACAACGTGTGGCGCATCGACTACCAGATGGCGCCGGACTCCGACCCGGTGGCGGTGAGCCGGGAGTCCGTGGTGCGCGAGCGGCTGGCGCGCCAGTTCGGCGCCGACTGCGACATCGACATCGTGTGGGTGGGCCCTTATGCGTATCGCAGCGAATGCATCGACCGCATGCGGCATGGCCGCGTGTTCTTCATGGGCGACGCCGCCAAGGTGGTGAGCCCGTTCGGCGCGCGCGGCGGCAACACCGGCGTGTCCGACGCGGACAACCTGGCCTGGAAGCTCGCCGCGGTGATGAAGGGCCGCGCCGACCCGGCCCTCCTGGACAGCTACGACGAGGAGCGGCACGAGGCAGCGCTGCAGAACGTGCGCGTCACCAACCGCACCTCGCGCTTCCTGCGGCCGCGGCCGGGGCCGGAACAGCTGTTCCGCGACGCCGTGATCGGCCTGGCGCGCCGGCATGCCTTTGCACGGCCGCTGGTCAACACCGGGCGGATGGCGATCGCCAACCCGTACACCCGCTCCAGCGCCTGCGACAAGACCGGCGGACAGCCGGTGCAGAACGTGAGCTTCGGCTGGGCCGACGGATCACTGGGCCGGGTCAACGACCTGCTCGAATGGGCCGATGGGCGCCTGTTGCTGCTGGTCTTCGGCGACACCAGCCCGCAGGCGCTGCAGCGGCTGACGGCCATCACCGAGACCATGCCGGTGCGGGCCGTGCAGGTCGCCGGCACCGAGGACGTGCCGCTGGCGCTGGAACACGTGCTCGACCCGAAGGGCCACCTGCAAGGCGCCTGCCATGTGTTCGGCC
Organism: uncultured beta proteobacterium; assembly: GCA_963708655.1. Lineage (GTDB taxonomy): Bacteria > Pseudomonadota > Gammaproteobacteria > Burkholderiales > Burkholderiaceae_C > Ramlibacter. Next base: position 21,324 of record CAVPTY010000104.1, on the reverse strand, counting down.
ATGCCTGGGCGCTGGTGCGGCCCGACAGTTACGTGGCGGCCACCGGCGAGAGCATCGATGCGACGCTGGTGCATGCCATCGCGCGGGCGCTGGGCCTGCGCGACGAGACCGACCATGCGCCGGCGCAAGTCCACAGCCCGCAACTCGGCGCCGAGCCGCCGAGCTTCGAAGCGCCCAGCGAGGAGGCCGCATGATGAAGAACACCTTCCATTTCCAGGACGGCGACGGCTTCTACGAACAACTGCTCGACGCCCACGAGGGCCTGACCAGGGAGGAGTCGGACCTGCTCAACGCCCGCCTGATCATCGTGCTCGCCAACCAGGTGGGCGACGCCAAGGTGCTCAAGGAGTGCATCGAAGCAGCGAAATTGGGGTCAGATTCCAATTAATTCGAAATCGGGGTCAGATTCCAATTGATCGGGCATAGGCCGCACGACCCGCTGCGCAAGGCTGTCGCAATCGGGGGCCTGAATTCCGATCCGACCCCGATTGCTTGTGCCGCCGCCGGCGGCTCCTTGGCGCCTGAGCAGCGATCTACCCGGGCCCGATGTGTTGACAACAGCTACACATCGAACGCATACTGCATATCCATCAGATATACATCTTGGATTTCCCATGCGTGATGCCGCCATCAATCTGCGGGCCAGACCCGAGCAACGCGACCTGATCGATCAGGCCGCAGCCCTGCTCGGCAAGAACCGTTCCGACTTCATGCTCGAGGCGGCCTGCGAGCGAGCGCGCGCCGTCGTTCTCGACCAGGTGTTCTTCAGCCTGGATACGGACAAGTTCCAGCAGTTCACCGCCCTGCTCGATGCGCCGGCGGCGCCCAATGCCGGGCTGCAGCGCCTGCTGGCCGTGCAGCCCCCCTGGGTTGCCAAAGCCGATTGAGCGTGCGCCTGTCCGCTCCCGAGCCCCTTTCCGCCGAGCACGACCTGGGGGCCTTCGAATGCGGCGAGGCCAGCCTCGATGACTGGCTCAAGCGCCGCGCGCTCGCCAACCAGCTCAGCGGAGCCAGCCGCACATTCGTCGCTCTCGACGAGCACCGCTTCGTGGTCGGCTACTACGCCCTGGCTGCAGGCGCCGTCGCCCACGAGGGCGCGACCGGTGCCGTGCGCCGCAACATGCCGGACCCCATCCCGGTCCTGGTGTTGGGCAGGCTCGCAGTGGCCCGGCGTGCGCAGGGGCGCAAGCTGGGAGCGGCCCTGTTGCAAGACGCCGTGTTCCGGGCGATGGCCGTCGCCGAGAACGCCGGCATTCGAGCCCTGCTCGTGCACGCGTTGGGCCAAAGTGCGAAGGGTTTCTACGAGCACTACGGTTTTGAGGCGTCCCCGGTGGACCCGATGACGCTGATGCTGCGATTGCACGGGGCCCGCAAGGCGGTGTAGGCAGGCCGGCGCAGCGGCGAGTCGGCGCGTCACGAGTCAGCGTTGTGGGCGTCGCGGAGTCATCGGGCATCGGCCGCACGACCCGACTGCGCAAGGCCGTGGCGGCCCGGGGCGCTCTTCCCGCTTCGCTAAAATCGAGCCCCAAGTTCCAAGCCCGTGGGGTCAGATTCCAATTGAGGGATGAATTGGAATCTGACCCCATTTGTATATGACCACCCTCCAGCAGCCCGGACTCGACAGCCTGTCGAAATCCTTCGAACCCGCCGCCATCGAAGCCAGGTGGGGGCCGCTGTGGGAACAGCGCGGCTATGGGCGCGCCGGCCATCGCGGCACGGGCCAGCCCCAAGCCGGCGAGCCATCGTTTGCCATCCAGCTGCCGCCGCCCAACGTCACCGGCACGCTGCACATGGGGCACGCGTTCAACCAGACCATCATGGACAGCCTGACGCGGTACCACCGCATGCGCGGCTTCAACACCGTGTGGGTGCCGGGCACCGACCACGCGGGCATCGCCACCCAGATCGTGGTCGAGCGCCAGTTGCAGGAACAGGGCCTGTCGCGCCATGAGCTGGGGCGCAAGAACTTCGTGGCCAAGGTGTGGGAGTGGAAGGAGAAGTCGGGCAACACCATCACCACGCAGATGCGCCGCATGGGCGACAGCGTGGACTGGTCGCGCGAGTACTTCACGATGGACGACAAGCTCTCGCCCGTCGTCACCGACACCTTCGTCAGGCTCTACCAGCAGGGCCTGATCTACCGCGGCAAGCGGCTGGTCAACTGGGACCCGGAGCTCAAGACCGCCGTCAGCGACCTGGAGGTGGAAAGCGAGGAGGAAGACGGCTTCCTGTGGCACATCCGCTACCCGCTCGTGGACGGCAACGGCGCCCTGACCGTCGCCACCACCCGTCCCGAAACCATGCTGGGCGACGTCGCCGTGATGGTGCATCCGGAAGACGAGCGCTACCGGCACCTGGTGGGCAAGCGCGTGAAGCTGCCGCTGTGCGACCGCGACATCCCGGTCATCGCCGACGACTACGTCGACCGCGAATTCGGCACCGGCGTCGTCAAGGTCACGCCGGCGCACGACGCCAACGACTACGCCGTCGGCCAGCGCCACCAGCTGCCGATCATCGGCGTGCTGACGCTGGACGCGAAGATCAACGAGAACGCGCCCGGCGAAGTACCGCGGCATGGACCGCTTCGCCGCCCGCAAGGCCGTGGTCGCGGACCTCGAGGCGCAGGGCCTGCTGGCCGAAACCCGCAAGCACAAGCTGATGGTGCCGCGCTGCGCGCGCACCGGCCAGATCGTCGAGCCGATGCTCACCGACCAGTGGTTCGTCGCCATGACCAAGGTCAGCGACCAGGACCCCACCGGCAAGTCGATCGCGCAGAAGGCGATCGCCGCGGTGCAATCCGGCGCAGTGACCTTCGTGCCCGAGAACTGGGTCAACACCTACAACCAGTGGATGAACAACATCCAGGACTGGTGCATCTCGCGCCAGCTCTGGTGGGGCCACCAGATCCCGGCCTGGTACGACGGCGCAGGGCAAGGTCTACGTCGCCCGCAGCGAGGCGCGAGGCGCAGGCCCAGGCGCCCGGCAAGACGCTCACGCGCGACCCCGACGTGCTGGACACCTGGTACTCCTCGGCGCTGGTGCCGTTCTCCACGCTGGGCTGGCCGGCCAAGACGCAGGACCTGGACCTGTACCTGCCGTCCACCGTGCTGGTCACCGGCTACGACATCATCTTCTTCTGGGTCGCCCGGATGATCATGATGACGACGCACTTCACCGGCCAGGTGCCGTTCCGGCACGTCTACATCCACGGCCTGGTGCGCGACTCGCACGGCAAGAAGATGAGCAAGTCCGAGGGCAACGTGCTCGATCCGGTCGACCTGATCGACGGCATCGCCCTGGAGCCGCTGCTGGAAAAGCGCACCACGGGCCTGCGCAAGCCCGAGACGGCGCCGACGGTGCGCAAGAACACGCAGAAGGAATTCCCCGAAGGCATTCCGGCCTTCGGCGCCGACGCGCTGCGCTTCACGTTCGCGTCGCTCGCCACGCTGGGCCGCAACATCAACTTCGACCCGAAGCGCTGCGAGGGCTACCGCAACTTCTGCAACAAGCTCTGGAACGCCACCCGGTTCGCGCTGATGAACTGCGAGGGCCACGATCTGGCCGAGGCCGGCGCCACGCTGCACGCAGGCCGACCGCTGGATCGTCTCGCGGCTGCAGCGCACCGAAGCCGCCGTGGCCGAGGGCTTCGCCAGCTACCGCCTGGACAACGTCGCCAACGCCATCTACCAGTTCGTGTGGGACGAGTTCTGCGACTGGTACCTGGAGATCGCCAAGGTGCAGATCCAGACCGGCGACGCCAACCAGCAGCGCGGCACCCGCCGCACGCTGATGCGCGTGCTCGAAGCGATCCTGCGGCTGGCGCATCCGGTGATCCCGTTCATCACCGAGGAGCTGTGGCAGAAGGTCGCGCCGGTCGCCGGCAAGCAGGGCGAGTCCGTGAGCATCGCGCCGTATCCGCAGGCGCAGCAAGCCAACATCGACCCGCAGGCCGAGGCCGCGATCGATCACCTCAAGCAGGTGGTCGATGCCTGCCGTGCGCTGCGCGGCGAGATGAACGTGTCGCCGTCGACGCGGCTGCCGGCCTACGTGCTCGGCGACGCCGCCTTCATGCGCCAGGCCGCGCCGGTGCTGCAGGCGCTGGCCAAGTTGAGCGAAGTGAAGGTGTTCGACGACGAAGCCGCGTGGGCCGCCGCCAGCCAGGCGGCGCCGGTGGCCGTCGTCGGCGAGGCACGCCTGTGCCTGCACATGGAGATCGACGTCGCCGCCGAGCGCGCGCGCCTCGCCAAGGAAGTCGCGCGGCTGCAAGGCGAACTCGCCAAGGCCAACGGCAAGCTGGGCAACCAGGCCTTCGTCGCCAAGGCCCCGCCCGCCGTGATCGAGCAGGAGCGCACCCGCATCGCGCAGTTCACGCAGACGCTGGGCAAGCTGCAGGACCAGTTGGGGCGGCTGGGGTAGGCGGCGGCAAGTCATCGGGACGCGGGCTCCCACGGAGCGCGAGGTCGAGTCATCGGGGTCGGATCACGATTCAGGACGGGCTCGCTCCGGAGCGCGGGATCGAGTCATCGGGGTCGGATCACGATTCGGGACGGGCTCGCTCCGGAGCGTGACGGCGTCGTTCGAATCGTGCTCTGACCCCGATGACGGGGCGGCCGGAGAAAGACCTCCCTCTGGCCGAGACCGCAATCGGGGTCGGAGCGGAATTTCGACCACCACCGCGCGCTCCGGCCACACCATCGTCCTGAATTCCGATCCGACCCCGATTGCTCGCGGCCGGCCTCGGCCGGGCCGAACGCGCGACGAGGTCGAGTCATCGGGGCCGATCACGATTCGGGACGCGGGTCCCACCGGCGCGCGAGGTCGAGTCATCGGGGTCGGATCACGATTCGGGACGGGCTCGCTCCGGAGCGTGACGACGTCGTTCGAATCGTGCTCTGACCCCGATGACGGGGCGGCCGGAGAAAGACCTCCCTCTGGCCGAGACCGCAATCGGGGTCGGAGCGGAATTTCGACCACCACCGCGCGCTCCGGCCACACCATCGTCCTGAATTCCGATCCGACCCCGATGCTCCTGCCTGCCGCGGCCGGCCTCGGCCGGGCCGAACGCGCAACGAGGTCGAGCCATCGCCCGGCTTGACCGACTGTAGGCACGTTTCTACAATTGCTCATGATCACGATCTCCAGCCGCGAGTTCAACCAGGACACCAGCAAGGCCAAGAAGCAGGCCACCGAGCACGGCGTGGTCTTCATCACCGACCGCGGGCGGCCCGCGCACGTGCTCATGTCCGTGGAGCGCTACCAGGCGCTGGTCGGCGCCGGCGACGACAAGAACATCCTGGAACTGCTGGCGATGCCCGAAGCCGCCGACATCGACTTCGAGCCGCCGCGTGTCGAAGGCATCTATCGGCCGGCGGACCTGTCCTGATGTTCGTCCTCGACACGAACGTCGTCTCCGAGCTGCGCAAGCCGCCGGGCCGGATCGATGCCAACGTCGCCGCTTGGGCGACCAGGCTCGCGCCGGGCGCGCTCTTCCTGTCCGTGATCACCTTGCTCGAACTGGAGATCGGCGTGTTGCAGATGGAGCGGCGTGACCCGGTTCAGGGCGCCTTGCTGCGCACCTGGTTCGACGACCATCTGCAGCCGGCCTTCAGCGGCCGCGTCCTGCCGATCGACGCCCGGATCGCCCTGCGCTGCGCGAGCCTGCATGTGCCGGACCGCCGTTCAGAACGCGACGCGATCATCGCGGCCACCGCGCTGGTGCATGGCATGACGGTCGTCACCAGGAACGTGCAGGACTTTCAGTTGACGGGGGTGCCGCTGCTCGATCCGTGGAGATGGAAGAGTCGCGTCGGCGCCCTCACCCTGACCCGCTCCCGCAGGGAGAGGGAGAAACAGCCTACAGCGGCACCGGCGCGCTCATGATCTGCTCGAACGGCGTGTTGCGCGGCATGGTCAGCGTCTCGTGGACGCGATGCGCCACGTACCAGCTCGCGCGCAGGCGCGCCTGGTGCGTGTGCGCGCCCAGGCGCGGCGTGAGGTACAGGTTCTCGACATCGTGCAAGGGCGAGCCTTTGGCGGCGAAGCCCTCCTCGGCGCCATCGAGCATGCAGGATTCGATGCGGCCGTCCTGCAGCGCCTCGGACAGCGCCTGCGCGTCGAACAGCGACGATCGCGTCGTGCCGACCCACACCTGTCCCGGCTTGCAATGCGCGAGCAGCTTCTCGTCGATCATCCCGCGGTAGCGCGACGCGTACAGCATGGTGACGCAGACCGCGTCGGCATTGGTCACCACCTCGCGCGCGGTGACCGGCTGCACCTTCAGGCGCTGCCAGATCGGGGCGGTGTGATGCACCGCCGGGTCGTAGCCGATCATCCTGACGCCCAGCGCGGCGAGCATCCCGGTCAGGACGTGCGCGCTGGGAGCCAGCCCGAGGATGCCGACCACGCTGCCATGCAGTTCCTGACCGATCAGCGGCGGCGCGTGGCGCTCGCCCGCGAACGACAGGCCGATGCCCTGCCGCAGCAGCAGCAGCAGCGCGCCCAGCAGGTACTCGGCGTTGGAGCGCACGTTGGCCGTCGAGGGCTGGATCACCCGCACCCGGCGGTCGCGGCAGGCCTCCAGGTCGGTGTTGTCGGTGGCCACGTGCAGCCTGGCCACGGCATTGAGCAGCGGCGCGAAGTCGAGAAACTCGCGGTTGACCGGCAGCCCGCGCGGCAGCACCAGCGCGCGCACGTTGTAGATCGCCTTGCGCAAGGCGCTCGGGTCCTTGGCAAGCTCGGGCCGGTATTCGACCGAGTGGCGCTCGGCCAGCCATTCGTGCGCTTCGGGAGCCAGCTCGTCGACGAGTAAGATTTCCAAAGCCGAATGCGTCCTTGTCTGACAAGATGAGGCGGCATTTGCCCGGATAGTGGCGCAGTCGCCCGACGGAGGGCGAAACTCTAGCGCCAAACCACGAGCGAGTCGATGACGAAAAACCCCAGGATTCACAAGGCAGTCTTTCCGGTGGCCGGGCTGGGCACCCGCTTTCTCCCCGCGACCAAGGCCATTGCCAAGGAAATGCTGCCGGTGGTGGACAAGCCGCTGATGCAGTACGCCGTCGAGGAAGCCTACGACGCCGGCATCCGCCACATGATCTTCGTCACCGGCCGCAGCAAGCGCGCCATCGAGGACCATTTCGACACCTCGTACGAGCTGGAACACGAGCTCGAGGCCGCCGGCAAGCACGACCTGCTCAAGCTGATTCGCTCGGTGATGCCCGAGGACATGGTCTGCTCGTACGTGCGCCAGCCGCGCGCGCTGGGCCTGGGCCACGCGGTGCTGTGCGCGCAGCCGCTGGTGGGCAACGAGCCCTTTGCCGTGCTGCTGCCCGACGACCTGATGTGCGGCCCCGACGGCGGCTCCAACGTGCTGGCACAGATGGTGGACGTGTTCCAGGACTTCCCCACCTCGCTGGTCGCGGTGCAGGAAGTGCCGGTGGAACACGTCAAGCGCTACGGCATCGTGGCCGGCCGGCAGGTGGGCGATCGCATCATCAAGGTCGACCGGATGGTGGAAAAGCCCGACCCCGAGAGCGCGCCGTCGCGCATGGGCGTGTCGGGCCGCTACATCCTCACGCCGGCGGTGTTCGAGGAGATCCGCCACAACCCGCGCGGCGCGGGCGGCGAAATCCAGCTCACCGACGGCATCGCCAAGCTGATGGCGACCGAAGGCGTGCACGCGTACCAGTACCGCGGCAAGCGCTACGACTGCGGCAGCAAGCAGGGCTTCCTGGAGGCGACCGTGGACTTCGCGCTGAAGCACCCGGAAGTGGGGGCTGCGTTTCGAGAGTTTCTGAAGAAGGCGGTGTGCTGAGGGGGCTGCCCTCACCCTAACCCTCTCCCGGAGGGAGAGGGGACAAGTCCGGTAGGTCTCTCCGGCCATCCCGTCATCGGGGTCAGAGCACGATTTCGTACGAAACCTCCCGCTCCGGTGGGACCTTGGTCCTGAATCGTGATCTGACCCCGATGACTCGCCGGCGCTCGGGCCCCGCAGCCTACCGCCGCTTCAACACATGGATGAAATCCGCGCCTTCGGTCGTCTGCTCCAACAGCTCGTTGCCGGTCTGCTTGGCGAACGCCTGAAAGTCGCGCACCGAGCCGGCGTCGGTCGACACCACCTTCAGCGTCTGGCCGCTCTTCAAGTCCGCCAAGGCCTTCTTGGCCTTGAGAATGGGCAGCGGGCAATTCAGTCCGCGGGTGTCGATTTCCTTGTCGATGTCCATCGCCGTTCCATTCTGCGCCGTCAGTCGCGGCGCACGCTGTCCATGAATTGCGGCTCCACGCCGCGGCTGCGCAGCCAGTCGGCCAGGGCGCGCCCCGTGCCGGCGGGCCAGCACCTGACCTTCTCGTACTCGACCAGCCGGTAGTCCACCAGCTCCGGCGACAGCTTCACCTCGCCCTCGGCCAGCGCGTGGTACGCGATGATCACCTGGTTCATCCGCTGGAAGTCGTAGACGCCGATCAGATTGAAGCTCGCGCGCCTCCAGGTTGGTCTCTTCCTTGATCTCGCGCGCCACGCCTTCCAGCGGCGTCTCGCCCGCCTCCATGAAGCCGGTGATCAGCGCGTACATCTTGTTGGTCCAGGCCGCGTTGCGCGCCAGCAGCACCTTGTCCTGGTACTGGATCACGGCGGCCAGCACCGGCGTCGGGTTGTTCCAGTGCGTCCAGCCGCAGCCGGCGCAGCGCAGCCGCTCCTTGGCCCCGCCGTCCTCCAGCCTCGCGACAGCAGTTGCAGCGGCGCCGCGCAGCACGGGCAGAACTTGTAGTCGGTGGTCACCGTCGCATCATGCCGGGAAGACCCCGGTCGACAAGTAGCGGTCTCCCCTATCGCACACCACGAACGCGATCGTCGCGTGCTCCACCTGCTTGGCGATCTCCATCGCCACCCAGCAGGCGCCGCCCGCCGAGATGCCGCCGAAGATGCCTTCCTCGCGCGCCAGCCGCCGGCACATCTCCTCGGCGTCTTCCTGGCTCACCAGCACCGTTTCATCCACCGTGCTCGGGTCGTAGATGCGCGGCAGGTATTCCTGCGGCCACTTGCGGATGCCCGGAATGCGCGAGCCTTCCTCGGGTTGCGCGCCGACGATCCTGATCGCCGGGTTCTTCTCCTTCAGGAACCGCGACACGCCCGAGATCGTCCCGGTCGTCCCCATCGCGCTCACGAAGTGCGTGATCCGGCCCTGGGTGTCGTCCCACAGCTCCGGCCCGGTGGTCTCGTAGTGGATGCGCGGGTTGTCCTCGTTGGCGAACTGGTCCAGCACCCGGCCCTTGCCGTCGCGCTGCATGTTCTCGGCCAGGTCGCGCGCGTATTCCATGCCGCCGCTCTTGGGCGTGAGCAGCAGCTCGGCGCCGAACGCCTTCATCGTCTGCGCCCGCTCCACCGACAGGTCCTCCGGCATGATCAGCACCATGCGGTAGCCCCTGATCGCCGCGGCCATCGCCAGCGCGATGCCGGTGTTGCCGGAGGTCGCCTCGATCAGCGTGTCGCCCGGCTTGATCTCGCCGCGCTCCTCGGCGCGCCTGATCATCGACAGCGCCGGCCGGTCCTTCACCGAGCCGGCCGGGTTGTTGCCCTCGAGCTTGCCCAGGATCACGTTGCCGCGCAGCCGGTTCTCGGCCGCGCCGATGCGCTGCAGCGCCACCAGCGGCGTGCTGCCGATGGCGTCTTCGATGGTCGGGTAGGTCATGAGGGGTGACTATAGTTCGCCGCCGATCCCAGCTTCACTGTTGGCGCGGAAGTCAAATATACTGACCGGGGTTTAGGAGCCATGACCATGTTTGTTCTGAACGCGATCATCGAGCGAGACCTGGAAACCGGGCTCCTGGTCGGCAGCGTTCCTGGCATCCCTGGCGCTCATACCCAGGGCCGTTCAGTCGAGGAGGTTCGGGACAACCTGAAGGAGGTTCTCGAACTGCTGAAGGGCGAAGGCGTGCTCCGTCCGGAGAGCGAATTCGTCGGCACGGCCGCATTGACGATCGATTGATGGGGTCCGGCGTCCCGGTCCTTTCGGCAACGGAGGTCGAGCGGATCCTGCTCAGGCTGGGCTTCACGGCCCGCGCTGGCAAGGGAGCACACCGCTTCTACCGACACCCGGACGGCAGGACCACGACGGTTCCCTTTCACGCCGGCAATGACATCAGCCCTTCGCTTCTTCGGAAGATCTGCAAGGACGTTCACCTGACCATCGACGAGTTCCTCGAGCACCGATAGCTCGGAGACCTGTTGCCTGAACGCCCTGCGGCCGGAGGTTATAGTAGCGCGGCGCCTCGGTGGCGAAATCGGTAGACGCGCGGGACTCAAAATCCCGTTTCGCAAGAAGTGTCGGTTCGAGTCCGACCCGAGGCACCACACTCTCCCCACACTCAACCCGTGCCGGTCCGATTCCGGCACCACGGCGCCTGCCGCGCGATCCGCACTGCTGCCGGCGGTGCCCCTCATGACCGCACACGGAGTCATCGGGGTCAGATCACGATTCAGGACGACCATGCGCTCCACGAAGCGGGAGCGATCAGCAAGGTGACGATGCGCGAGTTCGACGCGATCTGCCCGCCGCCGGTGCGGGAGTTCAGCCCTGCCGACATCAAACGCTTGCGCGAAGCCTTGAAATTCAGCCAGCCGGTGTTCGCTCTTCATTTGCACACGTCGGCCTCGACCGTGCGCAAGTGGGAGCAAGGCGACACCCATCCCACCGGGCCGGCGCTCAAACTGCTCAACGTCATCGCCGACAAGGGCTTGCAGGCCATCATCTGATCCGCCACGAGCGCTCAAGTACGCCTGCCCCGGCGGCACCGACATCTCGCGCAATACGGTGGCCGGCAGCTGTACGCGGGCATCCGCCCGGTGCGCTGCCCCCTCCCCAACCCTCCCCCGGCGGGGGAGGGAGTCTCGAGCAATCGGCCCATCGGAGTTGGCCGTTGCCGCAAGGTCGGCCCGAGTCAGGCGGTCACGATCTGCGTACGAACCTCGACCTTGAGCGCCCGCTTGATGGCAGCGAAGACCGCCGAGATGTTGCTCATGGTCGGGTTGCCCGACTTCGACAGCATCCGGTGCAGGCTCTTGGCCGGCTTGTCGATTTCGCCGGCCAGCGCCTCGAAGCCCACCGTGGCATTGACGAGGTCACGCAGGATCAACTTGGCCGACTCTGGGTCGCCATCGACGAAAAGGGTGATGGCCTCGTCCAGAAGGGCCTGAGCAAACGCCGGATCGCTCTGCACGCGCGCGGTCACGGTTTCCTTGAAATCACGGGTCAGTGCCATTCACTTTCCTTGTCTGGCGGATGCCTTGCGGCGCTTGTAGTCTTCCCACAGCGCCACCGCCTGGTCGATGTCCGTCTGCTGATGCTTCTTGGTGCCGCCGCCGATCAGGATGATGATCTTCAGGCCGTCCTTAGCCAGGTAGATGCGCAGTCCCGGCCCCCAGTCGATCTTGTACTCACCAATGCCGCGGAACCACTCGACGTTGGACAGGTTGCCCTGTTCCATCCGGCTCACAGCCACCCGAACCTTGGCGGCGGCCACGGCTTCCAACGAGCCAAACCACTCCGCAAAGGGGCTGCCCCCACCGGCCCCGGCCAGCAGTTCCTTGATCTGGTAGCCCACGGTCAAGATGGTAACGTAAATGTTCCCATTGTGCAAAATACGCTAACCTGATGGCCCGGTGTGCGTAGGGCGCTCCGCCATGCAAGCCTCAGAGCCACAGCAGACGCAATCGGGGGTCCGAGCGGAATTTCGTCCCGCGGTCGGCAGGCAGGCGGCTGCCCCTCCCCAACCCTCCCCCGGCGGGGGAGGCAGTCTCATGCAAACGGCCGTCCCAGCGCGCACCCATCAACAAAAAACCCGCCAGGCTCACTGGCGGGTTTTTCGTTGGATTGCCTTTCAGCGCGCTGCCGTCAGGTCCCCGTCACGAACTCGATCGTCACGGTGCCGGCTGCCTTGCCGTTGATCGTGAGCTGGCCGCCGGGGTTCACGTCGACGGTGAGCGGGTTGCCCGACGAAGCGGCCGAGCCCAGCAGCAGGGCCACGCTGCGCTGTTCGGCCGGCGCGTCGACCGACATCCCCGAGGTTTCCACCCTGATGTTGCACGGGTTGACGGTGATCTGCTGGCCCACCGACATCCTGTGGCCGGCCGGGAACGTGGAAGCCGTGACCCGGAAGATGCACGAGCCGAACGCCGTCGTCCCCGTCGCCGTGTTGCCGCCGGAGCTGATGGAGAACGCCGGCGTGGTCGACGTGTCGGTGAACACGATGCTGGTGCTCGCCGTCGTGCCCAGTTCAGGCACCCCCGCCGGGAACACGAAAGGCACGTCCTCCACCGCGGCCGTCGTGGTCGCGCTCGCCGCGAGCACGGCTGGCGTCGGCACCACGGCCACCGGCGTGGGTTCGTCGTCGTCGTCGCCACCGCACCCCACGAGGGCGGTCGCCAACACAAAGCTCATAAGGAGAGTGACAGTCTTCTTCATGGGTGGCCCTTTCAGTGAGGTACTTGGGACGGTTCAGGTTACAACGAGGCGTCTGGAGTGTAAATAAAAACGAGACGGTTCGAACACGCCTCTCGTAGAATCGCCGATCTCTTTCGCGCCTGATCCTTACGAGCCGGTGAGTCTAACGATTCCGGACCATGCACGCCACCAATAACGCTTCATGCGATCCCAGATCACCACCGCCGCCGCCGTTCTCGCCCTCTGGACCAGCGCGGCGGTGGCACAGGTCACGACGCTGACGCAGGCAGGCTACACCGGCCTGGGGATCACCCCCAACGCGCGCCTGCTCGACTGGGGCCGCATGGAAGCCACATACGACCGCCAACTGCCCGGCATCATCCGCGACCCCACCGGCCACAACTTCGTCCTGGGCTTCGGGCTCTTGCCCAACCTGGAAATCGCGGGACGCCTCGCGACCAATTCCCTAGACTGCAATGGCTTCCTGGAAGGAGGCTGCGGCACGCGCGACCTTTCCGCGTCAGGCAAAGTCGGCATCGGCCTCGACACGGCCAACCGCTTCCACATCGCCGCCGGCGTCACCGACCTGGGCGGCGCGGCCACCAACTTCCGCACCTACTACGGCGTGCTCACCTACAACGAAGGCCCGTACGAGGCCAGCGCCGGCCTGGCGCGCCGCAGCAACGCACGCGCCACCGCGATGGCGCCGCTGGACGGCCCCTTCGCCGCCGCCGCCTGGCAGCCGCTGCCCTGGGTGCGCGGCCAGGTCGAATACGCCGACGGCAACGCCTGGGCCGGCGTGCGCCTGTTCGCCCCGCAGCAGTGGTTGCCCGAAGGCTGGCAGGCGTACATCGGCAGCAACCATCGCCTGAACGACAACAATCTCACGCGCCGCTCCTGGCTCAGCGCCGGCCTGTCCATCCCGCTGTACAAGGTGCCGGCGCTGCCCGGCAGCGGACCCAAGGCAGCCCTGCCCGCGCTCTCGGGCGCGCAGCGGCCGCTGCCTGCCTACGAAGCCCGCACCCTGCCGCCGTCGCACGCAGCCGCCCCGGCCCAGCCCGGCGCACCGGGCAGCACGCCCGCAGTGCCCTCGCCCGTGCCGCCCAGGGCCGCGGCCGACGCCGACCTCGAAAGCCTGGCCGCCGCCCTGCAAGCCAAGGGCCTGGAAGACATCTCGGTCGGCCGCATGCCCGATGGCTCCGTCGCCGTGCGCGCCAACAACGCGGCGTACAACTGGAACGCCGTCGACGCCCTGGGCGTCGCGCTGGGCGCCGTGGCCCGCACGCTGGCCGACACAAAAGCGGCCTATCGCCTGATCCTCACCCAGCGCCAGACACCGCTGGTGGCCGTGACGGGCCAAGCCGACTGCCTGCGCGACTGGATCGCCAATGAAGCCGCGGCCTGCGCCGCCGGCCAGCTCTCGACCCCCGGCACCGGCGCGCTGGAGCCGCTGCACGACGGCGTCGCCTGGGTCGTGCACCAGCGCCAACCGGCCTGGCAGCGGCTGCGCGTGGCCGTCAGCCCGGTGCTGCGCACCAACGTCGGCACCGAGGTCGGCGCCCTGGACTATTCGGCCGGCGCCAACATCGGCCTGCAACTGCCGCTGTGGGCCGGCGCCAGTGTCGAATGGCGCCACAACGTGCCGCTGGCCAACAGCAGCGACTACGAGCCGAACGGCGTTTTCGGCGCCCGCCGCATCCGGTCGGAGACCGAACGCCTGGCGCTGACGCAGACGGTGCGCGTGCCCCTGGAGCGCTGGCTTGGCAACGGCGACGACGTCAAGGCGCGGCGCTGGGGCCTGGCCGGCGTGACGGCGCAGGCCAGCGTGGGCCGCTTCGGCAGCAGCTTCGACGGCGTGCACGGCGCGCTGCGCTGGGAGCCGGGCGAAGGCCGCCACCGCGTCAGCGCCGAGACGGGCTGGCTGCGCAATGACCGCCACAGCGCCAGCGTCACCCAGTTCGGCCCGCGCACGGCCAAGCCCTTCCTGGCCAGCTACCGCTACAACGTCACGGCTACGCGCACCTACCTGGAGGCCACGGCCGGCCAGTTCTTGCACAATGACCGGGGTTTCCAGTTGGGCATGCGGCAGTGGTTCAGCGACGTCGCGGTGGGCGCGTACTACCGCCGCTCCAGTTTCGAAGGGGCGCCCACACGCCAGTTCGTCGGCCTGGAGCTGTCGCTGCCGATCGGACCGCGCCGCGACGTCGCACTGGGCCGCCACGTGCAGGTGACCGGCACGCCGCGATTCAGCCACGCCGTCGAGAGCCTGGTGCGCGATCCGGACAGCAACAACCGCGTGCGGCCGGGCTTCGGCCTTGTGCCGCCAGTGCCTGCGCTGGAGGCGACGTTCAATTCCGACCGCGCCGGCCTCGTCTACTTCGAGGACAATATCCGCCGCATCCGGGATGCAGCCCGGTGACAACACGAGGCGGCACCGGCTGCGCAGGTTTACACGCTGCAGCATTTCCATAGTGCAAGCACCATGGAAACGCCCGAACAGTCCCTCTAGAGTTTGCCATCCGTGCAAATGCCTCATACTTCCAAAGACTCCATGCACACACCGGCAACCATCGTCGTCCGCCGCCTGATCGGCCCCTTGCTGGCAGCGCTGCTGGTGCAGGGCTGCGCCGTGGTGACGGCGCCCGGCTTCGACTATGCCGACCCGAAGCAGCGCACCAGCGTGACGCTGGGCCAGTACGTGCCGGCCGACGCCAACAACCCGCCGCAGGGCGTCATCACGCCGATCACGCCGGCCCTGGTGCAGGCACAGGCACAAAGCCAGCCGCGCGGCATCCCGGCCGAAGTGCAGGCGCTCTTCGCGGAGCCCACGCCCTACACCATCGGCCCCAGCGACGTCATCGGCATCGTGGTGTACGACCACCCCGAACTGCTGCCGAACGCCGGCGCCGTCATCAGCCAGCAGGCCGACCCCACCGGCATCAGCGCCGCGCCCGGCTTCATCGTCGAGCGCCGACGGCGAAGTGACCTTTCCGCACGTGGGCCGCATCAAACTGGAAGGCCTGACCGAGATCGAGGCCGCCGAGTTGCTGACACGCCGGCTGGCTCGCGTGATCAAGGACCCACAAGTGACGGTGCGCATCCAGTCCTTCCGCAGCCGCCGCGCCTATGTGGAAGGTGAGGTGCGCATCCCCGGCACCCAGATCTTCACCGACGTGCCGATGACGCTGCCCGAGGCGATCAACCGGGCCGGCGGCATCACGCCCAATGGCGACCGGTCGTTCGTCACCCTGACCCGCAACAACCAGACCACCGTCATCAACCTGATGCAACTGCAGGAGCTGGGCGCCAGCGCCAACCGCATCCTGCTGCGCAACGGCGACGCGATCACCGTGCGGCACCGCGACGAGCGCAAGGTCTACGTGATGGGCGAGATCGCCAAGCCCTCGGCCCTGCAGATGCGCAACGGCCGCCTGAGCCTGAACGAAGCCATCGGCGAAGCCGGCGGGCCCAACCTGGCCACGGCCAACACCGGGCAGGTCTACGTCGTGCGCAACACCGCCCAGGGCTCGCCCGCAGTCTTTCACCTCAACGCCAGCGCACCCAGCGCCCTGGCCCTGGCCGACACCTTCGCCCTGCGCCCGCGCGACGTCGTCTACATCGACCCCGTGCCGCTGGTCAACTGGAACCGCATCATCAGCCTGATCCTGCCGTCGGCCCAGACGCTGAGCCTGGGCAGCAACGTCGTCAATCGATGAAGAGCATCCTGGTCGTCTGCGAAGGCAACATCTGCCGCAGCCCGATGGCCGAAGGCCTGCTGAAGGCCGCGCTGCCTGGAGCCAGCGTGCGCTCCGCCGGCCTCGGCGCCTTGGTGGGCATGCCGGCCGACGAGGCTGCCGTGCGCCTGATGGACGCGCGCGGCATCGACATCACGCCGCACCGGGCCGTGCAGATCACCGGCGACATGTGCAAGCGCAGCGAACTGGTGCTGGTGATGTCGTCCGACCAGCGCAAACGCCTGGAGCAGCTGTACCCCTTTGCCTGCGGCAAGGTGTTCCGCATCGGCGAATTCGACAAGCGCGACGTGCCCGACCCCTACCGCCAGCCGGAAGCTGCCTTCCGCGAGGCGCTCCAACTCATCGACAGCGGGGTCCATGCATGGCTCCAACGCCTCCACAAGATCTGACCGGCCAGGCCATGAACGCACGAACGCCTTTGCACAACCAGTTGAACCAGTCCGCGCTGCCTGCGCCGGCGCCACTGGAAGACGACGACGAGATCAACCTGCTCGAATACTGGGACATCATCGTCGACAACCGCTGGCTGGTCGCGGCCGTCACGGCGCTGGCGATTGCCATCGGCGGCGCCTACGCCTTCCTGGCCCGCCCGGTCTACGAAGCCAACCTGCTGATCCAGGTGGAGGATTCGGGCGGCTCGGCCAAGAGCTTCCTCGGCGAAGCCGCCAGCCTGTTCGACGTCAAGACGCCGGCCGCGGCGGAGATGGAGATCATCCGCTCGCGCATGATCGTCGGGCCAGGCGGTGGACAACACGCTGCTGTACATCGACGCCAGGCCGCGCTACCTGCCGCTCGTGGGCAACTGGATGGCGCGCCGCGCCGACAGTCTGTCGGAACCAGGCTTTCTTGGCTTCGGCGGCTATGTGAGCGGAACCGAGAAGATTGCCGTCACTGCGTTCAATGTGCCCCAGGCCTTGGAAGGCACCTCGTTCCGCGTCACGGCACGAGGCACCAACGCCTACACGCTTTCGCATCCGGACCTTTCAGAAGAGCTGACCGGCACCGTCGGTGCGCCGCTGGTGCGCAGCACGCCGGCAGGCACGGTGTCGCTGCTGGTGACGGCCCTCGAAGGCAAGCCCGGCGCTGAGTTCGAACTGGTTCGCCGATCGCGGCTGGCGACCATCGAAGACCTGCAGACCAACCTGAGACTCGCCGAGAAGGGCCGGCAGTCGGGCGTGATCGACGCCACGCTGCAAGGCACCGATCCCGAAAGGCTCACGTCGATCCTCAACGAGGTCGGCCGCCAGTACGTGCGGCAGAACGTCGAGCGCAAGGCGGCGGAGGCCCAGAAGATGCTGGCCTTCCTGGACGTGCAACTGCCGCAGTTCAAGAAGCAGCTCGATCAGTCAGAGGAAGCGTACAACCGCTATCGCAACAAGCAAGGCACCGTCGCCCTCGACGAAGAGGCCAAGCTGATCCTGGCGCGGACCGTCGACCTCGAAACCAAGCTGCTGGAGGCCCAGCAAAAACGGCGTGAACTCGTCGCCCGGTTCACACCCGAGCACCCGACGATCAAGACCTTGGATACCCAGATTGCCGCATGGAGCCGGGAGATTGACAGCCTCAACGTACGCGTACGTGCCATGCCTTCGGTGCAACAGGACGCGCTGCGTCTCGAGCGTGACGTCAAGGTGAACAACGAGGCCTACCAGAACCTGCGCAACAACGCACTGCAACTGCAGCTGATTCGCGAAGGCAAGGTGGGCAACGTCCGACTGATCGACGAGGCGATGGCGCCGGAACTGCCGGTCAAACCGAAGCGATCGCTGGTGCTGGCGCTGGCGGCGGTACTTGGGCTCTTGGGCGGCGTGGTTGTGGCGCTCGTGCGAAATGCCCTGAACCGCGGTATCCGCGACCCGCAGGAGATCGAGGCGCACACCGGCCTGAACGTCTACAGCACCATCCCCTTCAGCGCCGACCAGCAGAGCTCGCTCGGCATGCGACCGCTGGCGCAGCAACCCGGGCGTTCACCTGCTCGCGGCCCTGTCTCCGCACGACGCCGCCGTCGAAAGCCTGCGCAGCCTGCGCACCGCGCTGCAGTTTGCGATGCTGGAAGCGCCCAACAACCGTGTGCTGATCACCGGCGCCACCCCGGGCGTCGGCAAGAGCTTCGTCTCGGCCAACTTCGCGGCCATCCTGGCCAGCGCCGGCAAGCGCGTGCTGCTGGTCGACGCCGACCTGCGCAAGGGCCACCTGAACCACTACTTCGGCGTGCGAGCGCGAGCGCGGCCTGTCCGAGGTGATTGCCGGCAGCCTCGAGCCATCCGCAGGCCATCCGGCATGGATCTGCTCCCGAACCTCGACTTGCTGACCACCGGCGTGCTGCCACCGAACCCTGCCGAGCTGATGATGAGCGCCGCGTTCGCGCACGTGCTGGACGAACTCTCTTCCACAGTACGACCTGGTGATCATGGATACGCCCCCGGTGCTCGTTGCGGCCGACACCCTGGGGATCGCCGCCCAGGCCGGCACCGTGCTGTTGGTGGCGCGCGCTGGCCAGACGCAGATGGGCGAATTGCACGAGAGCGCGAAGCGTCTGGCGCAGGCGGGCAAGACCGTGAGCGGCGTCCTCTTCAACGCCATCGACTGAGCCGCCGCCACTACGGCAGCTATGGCTACAAGTACGGCGGCTACAAGTACCGGCAGTACACCTATACCGCACCACGTTGATGCCTGGGCGCCTAAGCGGGGTGCAGCAACGCGGGGCCGGCAGCCCCGCTCAGCGCCGCGACGCCAGGCTGCGCCGCCTCGCCACACGATCGGCGCCGTTGCTAGTCGACCGCCTCCACAATCGCCCGCAGCTCCCGCTCGGTGCCACTGGGGCGGATCAGCACCCGGCTAGTACGGGCAGCGCGGCCCCCAAACGCTCGCTCTCGGCGGCCAGCCGCTCGTCGGAGCGCCACTTCGCCACAAAACAAATCGTCCCAAGACCGTTCAGCCACTCGCTGAACGTCTCTCTTGTTGGCACCTCGTCAGGGCACCACACCCATGTCCGTCTCCTTTCGTGCATGGCCAGGAGTCTTCGCCACTGCTGAGAGGTCCGCTCGCAAAAGTCGCCGGATCACTGCCAAGTCGTGATGCTCTTTCACGAAGCTATGCGCGCGCCTTTTAAGTTTACTCAACGGTATCGAACCAGACGCTATCGCACGAAGTACCGAAGGCAGACGGGCGGGATCGTCGATCACTATGGCCATGTCGCCGGACTTCAAGTAATCAATGCTTGCGATGTTTGAGGGGCCGATAGCAAACACACACGCGCTGCTCGCTAGGCAATCCACGATCTTCGTGGAAAACGAACATTGCGTGGAGGCGATGTCTTCGTGGTGAAAAGATTCAACATGTAAAGCTAGATCAGCTTTTCGGAGTATTTCTTTAACTTGTCCATTTGAGACTGCCCCGTGAAACGATGACACCCCCGGCCTGACAATTGCATTGAGCACTGCCTCAGGCGGATAGTATTGGGAGTAGATATCGATCGCAAATGGCGGCGGGCCAGTAAGTTTCGCTACACTTTCCACAAGAAGCTGCAGCGTCTTCCACCGGCCGTGCAGGAGGAATCCAGCGTAAACAATCTTTAATGTCCTCGCTGCCTCTTCGTCGCAGCGATTACTCTCGTCGGCAAGGTAATCGCTATCCGACAAATCGGCCCCCTTATGGAGTACCTTAAACTCTCCGGGCACAAGCTTCCGCAACGCGCCCGCCTGCAGAGAAGTAATGCAATAGTTTAGTGAAGCCGCTCGCGCCGTCGCGAGTACGTGCTCTCTTCGCAGTCTGTTGTAATAGTTTCTGAGCGGCGAGAACGGGGTGTATGTCTCGGACACGTAGTCATCCGTGTGAAATGCAACGATCTTTGATCCTGTTCTTTTCGCAATGAAGGAGACTACACGGTGAACATACGGCGTGTGAAATGAAGGAAAGAAGATCACATCGGGGCAGAAATCATCTACAAAGCTCAAAAGACCGCCTCCCCTCCACAGACCGACTCGCCAAAATAGATCCTGCAGAACAAGCGGTAACGCAGAATCAAGGCTTCGTAGGTGAGCAAGCAGCGCGCGCTCAATTTGACGAGCAGACGGCAACGATCCTCGCGCCCCATACGACGGCGCGGCAGGCTCGGAAGGGTCTACGTCAGCGTGGCGCCTCAAGGGTGGCTGTTTATGTATCTCGAAAGCGCGCCCCCTCCTGAATAGCTGACTAAGTTCGGTCAAGGAAAAATAACGACGGCAAACGTTATTCTTCGGCTTTGCGGAGCGGAAATACAAGTTTGCTATATCAAGATCTGAATCACCACCGAGCAGGTTTGACAAGGTGTTCCCTAGGCTGTTGTCATCAGACCATTCGCTCCGTGTAATCACTAAGACCTTCAACACGACTTCAGCCTCGATGCTTCAGCGTCTTTGCGGGAACTCCGCCGACGATCGTGTTCGAACTGACATCCTTGTTAACAAGTGAACACGCGCCAACCACGACCCCGTCGTTTACGGTGACACCGCAGAGGATTACTGCCTTTGCGCCAAGCCAGACGTTGTTGCCAACATGGACCCGCATCCGAACGAGCGGTGAATACTTTATCGGAATCTCCATGTCGTCGTACGTGTGGCTAGTGGACATGATCGTGACACCGTGAGCTATGCTGACATCACTCCCGATCTTTATGCCGCCCCGTACCATCCAAGTAGGCCATCGGATGCACGCTAACGTTCGAGCCAAACTCAATATTCTCTAGCGAAAACACAAAGACGTTGCGGTGAATCGCGACATTCTCGCCGCACGCCCCCGCCAAATTCTTCAGCAGGCAGAATCTTATACCTATTGCGATAAGTCCATCAGCCCCGGAGGTGAGGCGCCAGAGTATTTTCAAAACAGCTCGAGGAAAAAGCGAAAACAAATAGGTGAGTGCGCGCAGTGCTCATCTGGAGCGCGAGAAAATTTCCCGTCCGTGCATTAAATTTTCTCCGTTATCGCGACGGCGAGGTCGGGCTGGCGGCGGCGCAGCGCAGACATTTGTCACACGAGCAAAAAGTTGCTAAACTGATTCGCAATAATGATGTACCCCCCCAACGTAGCCGCAAGCATTACAAAATTCGCCATGCGCAGTTTGGGCGAACCCGCACTAGAGGCAGCGATCGCCACGA
>CAVPTY010000103.1:0-19403 GCA_963708655.1 uncultured beta proteobacterium | reverse complement strand
ATCGCATTGCGCAACGCCGGCACTTGCTCGAGCAAGCGCTCGAATTTTATCCCCGTCAGACTCTCCAAGACAGGCGGCAACTGGCTGATGATCGAGGCGACATCGCCGGTGAGCTTGCTGGCCCCGCCGCCGGACCCGTTGCCGTTGCTGATGATGACCATCCGTTCGGTCTTGGACAGCGGTTCGCTGATCTTGCCCGCCACTTCCGGCAGGACGCGGATCATCATTTCGATGACGGCCGCCTGGTTGTATTGCTGGAAGGCATCCGCTTTGAGGCGCGAGCCGCGGCGCCAGGCCGGCGAGCAGGCGGGCAGCGCCGCCGAGCGGGTCCTCGCCGTGCTGGCCGAATTTCTATAATCCGACCTTTCACGCGGCCGCCGTCCGGGGGCCCGCACCACCCCCTCCCGATGCCACTGATCCCCCAACCGAAGCCCGTCGATCCGTCCGCGTTCGACGCACCGCAGGAAAGCGCCGGCGTCAAGTACGGCCTGCCGCGCTACGTGCATTTCTGCAAGCGCTGCGTGATCTCGAACCAGCGGCCCAATTCCGCCGTGGAGTACCAGCACACCAAGGACAGCCGCAAGGCCACGATCGCCTTCGACGACGAAGGCATCTGCGACGCCTGCCGCTACGCCGAGCAGAAGCAGGCCACGATCGACTGGAAGCAGCGCGAGGACCAGCTCGCGGCGCTGTGCGACCGCTTCCGCAGCACCTCCGGCTACGACTGCCTGGTGCCCGGATCGGGCGGCAAGGACAGTTTCTATGCATCGCACATCCTCAAGACCCGCTTCGGCATGCATCCGCTCACCTGCACCTGGGCGCCGCACGTCTACACCGAGTGGGGCTGGAAGAACTTCCAGTCGTGGCTGCACGCCGGTTTCGACAACTATCTGATGACGCCCAACGGGCGGGTGCACCGGCTGCTGACGCGCCTGGCGGTGGAGAACCTGTTCCATCCGTTCCAGCCGTTCATCTTCGGCCAGAAGTCGCTGGCGCCCAAGATGGCGCTGCTGCACGACATTCCGTTCGTCGTCTACGGCGAGAACGAGGCGGAATACGGCAACCCGATAGGCGACACCAACAGCGCGAAGCGCGACTGGTCTTACTTCACGTCCACCGACAAGTCGCAGATTTATCTCGGCGGCACCTCGATCCAGAGCCTGTACGACGACTTCGGCGTGCAGGAGCAGGACCTGCTGCCCTATCTGCCGGCCGATCCGGTACAGATCGAGAAAAAGCAGGTCGAGGTGCACTACCTCGGCTATTACCTGAAGTGGCACCCGCAGAGCTGCTACTACTACGCGGTGGAGCACGGCGGCTTCGAGGCCTCGCCCGAGCGCACGCCCGGCACCTACAGCAAGTACAACAGCATCGACGACCGCATCGACGACTTCCACTACTACACGACGTACACCAAGTTCGGCATCGGCCGCGCCACCTACGACGCGGCGCAGGAAATCCGCTCGGGCGACATCACGCGCGAGGAAGGCGTGGCGCTGGTGCGCCGCTACGACGGCGAGTTCCCCGAGCGGTTCGCCGAGGAGATCTTCCGCTACCTCAGCATCCCCCAGCGCGAGTTCCCGCAGGCCTCGAAGATGTTCGAGTCGCCGCTGATGGACCGCGACTACTTCATGCGCCTGGCGGACAACTTCCGCTCGCCGCACCTGTGGCGGCGCGAAGCCGGCCAGTGGAAACTGCGCCACACGGTGTGGGAGGACTGAACCCCGCATGACCCACGTCCGCATCATCGCCAGGCTGGACATCAAGGGGCCGAACCTGATCAAGGGCGTGCACCTGGAGGGGTTGCGCGTCGTCGGCGATCCGCATGAACACGCGCTGCGCTATTACGAGGAAGGCGCCGACGAACTGCTGTTCATCGACATCGTCGCCAGCCTGTACCAGCGCAACAACCTCTCGGACATCATCAAGCGCGCGGCCGACCGGGTGTACGTCCCGATCACCGTCGGCGGCGGCCTGCGTTCCCTCGACGACGTGAGCCGCATGATGCATTCGGGCGCCGACAAGGTCGCGATCAACACCGCGGCGATCGCCCGGCCCGAACTGATCGGTGAAGTGGCGCGGCGCTACGGCTCCCAGTGCATGGTGCTGGGGATCGAGGCGAAGCGAG
The DNA here is from genome assembly GCA_963708655.1 of uncultured beta proteobacterium. GTDB lineage: Bacteria > Pseudomonadota > Gammaproteobacteria > Burkholderiales > Burkholderiaceae_C > Ramlibacter. Next base: position 17,275 of record CAVPTY010000103.1, on the reverse strand, counting down.
TGGCGCCTGGACGCTGGGAGGCCTACACCGACAACGGGCGCGAGCGCACCGGCCAGGACGTGGTCGAATGGGCCAGGCGCGGCGTGGCGCTCGGCGCCGGCGAGATCCTGCTGACCTCGGTCGACCAGGAAGGCACCCGCAAGGGCTTCGACATTCCGCTGGTGCAGCAGGTGTGCGACGCCGTGAACGTGCCCGTCACCGCCAGCGGTGGCTTCGGCCGCGCCGAGGACCTGGCGGCGATCGCCGCCACCGGCGTATCGGGCATCGCCATCGCCGACGCGCTGCACTGGAAGCGCATGACGCTGGCCGAGATCAAGTCGCACGCCGCCGCGGCCGGACTCGACGTGCGGCCCGCGGCGCACGTACAGGTGCGTCCATGAGCCTTGCGGTCACCGTCCTGGACTACGGCATCGGCAACCAGCTCAACGTGCTGCGGGCGCTGGAGCACTGCGGCGCCACGGTGAAGGTGGTGCAGCAGGCGGGCGACGCCGAGGCGGCGATCGACCGCCTGGTGCTCCCCGGCGTCGGCGCTTTCGGCGACGCCATGGCCGAACTGCGGACGCGCGGTTTCGACGACCTCGTCGAGCGCTTCGTCGCCACCGGCCGTCCTTTCCTCGGCATCTGCGTCGGCATGCAGGTGATGTTCGAGGGCAGCGAGGAAATGGGACAGCACGAGGGGCTCGGCCTGCTGCGCGGCCAAGTGCGGGCCGTCCCGGCCACCGGCGCCGACGGCCGGCCGCACCGCATCCCGCACATCGGATGGCGACCGCTCGAGCCGCGCGCTGCCTGGGACGGCACGATCCTGGCCGACGTGCAGCCCGGCGAGCGCGTCTATTTCGTCCATTCGTTTTCCGCGCAGCCGGCCGACGACGGCGTGCGGCTGGCCGACGTCGATTACGACGGCCGGCCGGTGTGCGCCGCCGTGCACCGCGACAACCTGCACGGCTGCCAGTTCCATCCGGAGCGCAGCGCGCAAACCGGCCTGAACGTGCTCAGGCGCTTCCTGGCGTTGTGAAGGACCCATGACCGGCCGCACCATCGCCACCATCTGCGCCCGCGGCGGCAGCAAGGGCCTGCCCGGCAAGAACATCCGTCCGTTCGCCGGCCGGCCGCTGATCGCGCACACGATACGAACAGGCGCTGGCTTGTTCCGACCTCGACGGCGTGTATGTCTCCACCGACGACGAGGGGATCGCGGAGGTCGCGCGACGTGCCGGCGCCACGGTGCCGTACCTGCGGCCCGCTCACCTTGCGACCGACCAGGCCGGCAAGTTGCCGGCGATCGAGCACCTGGTCGCCCACCTCGAAGCCCGGGGCGAGCGGATCGCGCGGATCGTCGACCTGCAACCCACGTCGCCCTTGCGCGAGAGCGCCGACATCGCCGCGGCGCTGCGCGAGCGGCCCGAAGCCGACCTCGTCTTCAGCGTCTGCGAGGCCGCGGACAACCCGTACTTCAAGCTGGTCGAGCCCGGCCCGGATGGCTGGGTCCACCTGTCCAAGGGGCAGGGCAGCGCGCGCCGCCAGGACGTGCCGGCGGTCTATGCCCTCAACGGTTCGATCTACGTCTGGCAGCGCGCGGCGCTCGCCCGCGCCGCCTTGAACGGCATGTGGAGCGTGAGGGCCGCCGTGTACGTGATGCCGCGCTGGAAATCGGTGGACATCGACACGCTGGAGGACTTCGAGTACGCGCAGTGGCTGCACGAGCGGCGCGTTGCCGGAGGCTCCCATGGCTGACCATGTGTTCGTCATCGCCGAAGCCGGCGTCAACCACAACGGCGAGCTGGACCTCGCGCTGCGGCTGTGCGATGCGGCGCGAGCCGCCGGCGCCGACGCCGTCAAGTTCCAGACCTTCCGTGCCGAAGACCTGGTGTTGCCCGGCGCGCCGACGGCGCACTACCAGGCACGGCAGACCGGGCAGCAGGACCAGTTCGCGATGCTTCAGCAGCTCGAACTCTCGTTGCCGCAGCACCAGGCCATCAAGCGCCACTGCGACGCGATCGGCATCGAGTTCTTCTCCACGCCGTTCTCGTTGGAGGCGGTCGACATGCTGGTGCACCTGGGCGTGCGCCGGATCAAGCTGTCCTCGGGCGAGCTCACGCACCGGGCGCTGGTGGAGCGGGCCGCGGCAGCGCGCCTGCCGCTGCTGGTGTCCACCGGCATGGCGACGATGGACGAGATCCGGGAGGCGCTGCAGTGGATCGCCGGCGTGCGCGGCGGCCTCGACGGCGTCACGGTCCTGCACTGCACGTCAGCCTATCCGGCGCCGGACGAGGCGTTGAACCTGAAGGCGATGGTGTCCATGGCCTCGGATCTCGGCATCGCCGTCGGGTATTCCGACCACAGCCTGGGCATCGAGGCCGCACTGGCGGCCGTGGCGCTGGGCGCTTCGGTCATCGAGAAGCACCTCACCCTCGATCGCACGCTGCCCGGCCCGGACCACAGCGCGTCGCTGGAGCCGGCGCCGTTCAAGGCCATGGTCGAGGGCATCCGGCGCGTGAGCGCGATGCTGGGCGACGGCGTGAAGGCGCCGACGGCCGAAGAGCGCGACACCGCACGCGTCGCCCGCCGCAGCATTGTCGCGGCGGTGGACATTCCGGCCGGCGCGGTGATCACGGCCGCCATGCTGGCCTGCCGCCGCCCGGCGACCGGCATCGCGCCGCGCGAGCTGGAGCGCGTAGTGGGCCGCCGGGCCGGGAAGGAGATACCGGCCGGCACGGTGCTGCAGTGGGATCAGCTGCAAGGGGGAGTGCGCCATGGCTGACGCACAGCGTCCGCGCCGGCTGATCTACCTCAGCGGCACCCGGGCCGACTTCGGACTGATGGCGAGCACCTTGCAGCGCATCGCCGCAACCCCGGGCCTGGCCCTGCAGGTCGCGGTGACCGGCATGCACCTGAGCGCCGCCCACGGCGACACGGTGCAGGACATCCGCGCGAGCGGGCTGCCGATCTGTGCCGAGATTCCGCTGGACATGGCCACGCGGACGCCCGCCAGCATGGCGCTTGGAATCGCCGACTGCCTGCGCGGCGTGACCGAACTGCTGGCCCGCGAGCAGCCGGACTTCCTCCTGCTGCTCGGCGACCGCGGCGAGATGCTGGCCGGCGCGATCGCCGCGCTGCACGTCGGTGTGCCGGCGGTCCACATCCACGGCGGCGAGCGTTCCGGCACCGTCGACGAGCCGGTGCGCCACGCCATCAGCAAATTGAGCGCGTACCACTTCGTCGCGACGCAGGGCTCGCGCGAGCGGCTGGTCCGCATGGGCGAGGAACCGGGCCGCATCTTCGTGACCGGCGCGCCCGGACTCGACGGCCTGGCCGAACTGGCCGCCATGCCGCGCGACGAATGCCTGCGCGGGCTCGGCCTGCCGGCGGGCGCCGAGTTCGTGCTGGTCCTGTTCCATCCGGTCGTGCAGCAGGCCGGGCAGGCGCGCGAGCAGACGCTGGCGCTGCTCGAAGCGTTGCGGCGGGTCGGCCGGCCGCTCGCCTGGCTCGAGCCGAACGCCGATGCCGGCTCGCGCGACATCCTGGCCGCGCTTCATGAAGCCGGCCTGCCGCCGGGATCGCAGCGCCTCACGCACGTGCCGCGCGAGCTGTTCGCGTCCGCCATGCGCCACTGCGCCGTGCTGGCCGGCAACTCCTCCGCCGGCATCATCGAGGCCGCGAGCCTGGGCACGCCGGTCGTCAACATCGGCGATCGGCAGCGCCTGCGCGAACGCAACCCGAACGTCGCCGACGTGCCCGCCGAAGCCGGTGCGATCGAGGCGGCGCTGCGTTGCGCGATCGGCCACGGGCCATGGCCGTGTGACAATCTCTGGGGCGACGGCCGGGCGGGCGAGCGCATCGCTGCGCTGCTGGCGACGCTGCCGGCCGGACCGCACCTGCTGGAAAAGATCAACGTCTATTGAACCGAAGAGGCTGCATCCGGTGGCTACCTTGCTGATTTTCGGGGCCGGCGGCCACGGCCGCGTCGTGGCCGATGCGGCGCTGGGCGCCGGCGGCTGGTCGCGCGTGATCGCCACCGACCGCGATCCGCAGCGTTGCCACGGCGAACTGCTGCCGGGCGTCGCGCTGCTGTCGGTCGACGCCGCCATGGCCCAGGCGGATGCCGTCCACATCGCCATCGGCGACGCGGTGAGCCGGCGCAAGGAGGCGGCTGCGCTCGCGGGCAAGCCGCTGGCGACCGTCGTCCATTCCCGTGCCAGCGTGTCCGTCCACGCCACGATAGCCGCCGGCTGCTTCGTCGCCGCTCAGTCCGTGGTGGCGCCCGGCGCGCGCCTGGGCCGCTGCGTCATCGTGAACCACGGCGCCGTGGTCGACCACGACGTACAGGTCGGCGACTTCTGCCACATCGCGCCGCTCGCCGCCCTGGGTGGCGGCGCGAACCTGGAAGCGAACGTGCTGGTGGGCAGCGGCGCGAGCGTGCTGCCGAACCTGCGCGTCGCCGGCGACGTCACCATCGGCGCCGGCGCGGCCGTGTGCGGCGACCTGGCCGGACCCGGCCGCTACGCCGGCGTGCCGGCGCGGAGACTCGCATGACGGCCGACGAATTCAGGGCCTTGTGCATCCCGGCGACGGCGACCTTGCGCGAGGCGCTGGCCACCCTCGACCGGACCGCGCGCGGCGTCCTGCTGGTGCTGCATCCCGACGGCCGGCTGCGGCGCACGCTCACCGACGGCGACCTGCGCCGCGCGGCCCTGGACCACGTGAGCGAGACCGCCGCCATCGCCGAACTGCCGCAGCAGCTGCCGATCACGATCACCAGCGCCGACAGCATGGCCGCCGGCGTGGCCCTGCTGGACCGGCACCAGATCGACCACGTGCCGGTGCTGGACGCCGGCGGCCGGCCGGTCGACGTCATGTTCCGGCGCGACCTCACGCAGCGCATCTGGCTGTCGTCGCCGCACCTGGGCGAGGAGGAGACGGCGTTCGTCGAGGACGCGTTCCGCACCAACTGGATCGCGCCGCTGGGCCCGCACGTGGACGGCTTCGAGCGCGAACTCGCGGCCCACGTCGGCGTGGGGCACGCCGCGGCGGTGAGCTCCGGCACGGCGGCGATCCACCTGGCCCTGCTGCTGCTGGGCGTCGAGCCCGGCGACACCGTGTTCTGCTCCTCGCTCACCTTCGTGGCCAGTTGCAACCCGATCCTGTATTGCGGCGCGCGGCCGGTGTTCATCGACTCGGAGCCGCAAAGCTGGAACATGTCGCCGGCCGCGCTGGAGCGGGCGTTCGAGTGGGCCAGGCGCGAAGGGCGGCTGCCGCGCTGCGTGATCGTCGTCAACCTGTACGGCCAGAGCGCCGACATGGACGCGATCGGCCCGCTGTGCGAGCGCTACGGCGTCCCGCTGCTGGAGGACGCCGCCGAATCGCTGGGCGCGCGCTATCGCGGCCGGGCCAGCGGCAGCTTTGGCCGCATCGGCGTCTACTCGTTCAACGGCAACAAGATCATCACCACCTCCGGCGGCGGCATGCTGGTCGCCGACGACGCGGCGCTGGTCGAGCGCGCGCGCAAGCTCGCGACGCAGGCGCGCGAGCCGGCGCCGCACTACGAACACGTGGAGGTCGGCTTCAACTACCGCATGAGCAACGTGCTGGCCGGGATCGGCCGCGGACAGCTGAAGGTGCTGGAGCAGCGCGTCGACCAGCGCCGCCGCGTCTTCGAGACGTACCGCGCAGCGTTGGCCGATGCGGCGGGGCAGATGGAGTGGATGCCGGAGCCGGCGGGCTCGCGTTCCACCCGCTGGCTGACGTGCTTCGTGCTGCGCGGCGCCCATGCTGCGCGCCGGCGCGACCTGGTGCTGCGCGCGCTGGAGCGGCACGCGATCGAGGCGCGGCCGGTCTGGAAGCCGATGCACCTGCAGCCGCTGTTCGCCGGCGCGCCGTACTTCGCGCACGACACGGGCGACGTGTCGGCGGCGCTGTTCGAGGCCGGGGTGTGCCTGCCGTCAGGTTCCAACCTGACGACGGCGCAACAGGCCCGCGTGATCGAGCAACTGAGTCGCGCCCTCGCGCTCGATTGAGATCACCGGTGCGCCTGTCGCGAAACATCTTCCTGCTGCTGCTCGCCGATCTGGTCCTGGTGGTCCTCGCCGGCTGGGCCGCGTTCTGGCTGCGCTTCAATTTCGAGGTGCCGCCGGAGTACGCCCGGATGGCACTGCTGGCGACGCCGTGGAGCATCGCCGGCTACACCGCCGCCTTGCTGGTGTCGCGCGTCTACCGGCAGGTGTGGCGCTACACCGGCCTGCCGGAGCTGCGCCAGCTCGCCAGCAGCATCGTGCTCGGCGGGGCCATGACGGCGGCCCTGGTGCTGATGCAGCGCATCCCGGACTTTCCGCGCTCGGTGCTGCTGCTGCAGCCGCTGCTGGCGCTCCTGATGCTGGGCGCCGCGCGCGCCGGCTGGCGCACCCTCTCCGAGCGGCGCACGCTGGCGCAGGGCGGACGCCGGCTGGTCATCGTCGGCTACCTGCACGACGCATCGGACGCGTTGCGTGCCCTGAAGGGCTCGCACCAGTGGCGGCCGGTCGGCATCGTGTCGCCGGTGCGCGCCGAGGTGGGCCGCTCGATCCAGAACGTGCCGGTGCTGGGGCAGATCGGCTCGCTGGCGGACATCTGCGAGTCGGCGCAGGCCGATGCCGCGCTGATCGCCAGCCCGCCCGGTTCGCCCGAGCGGCAGCAGGCCCTGATGCGCGCGACCGGCTCGCACCTGACGCTGCTCACGATGCCGCGGCCGGACGAGTGGCTCAAGACCGACAGTCCCGGCCCGCGCAAGATCGAGCTGGAGGACCTGCTCGGACGCAGCCCGGTGCAGCTCGATGCGGCGGGGCTGGCCGACCTCTTTTCCGGCCAGACCGTGCTGGTCACCGGGGCCGGCGGCTCGATCGGTTCGGAGCTGTGCCGGCAGGTGGCGCGCTTCGGCGTCGGCCGGCTGGTGTGCGTGGACGTCTCCGAATACGCGATCTACCAGCTGGAGCAGGAGCTGCGGGCGGCGCATCCGCAGATGCAGGGCGCTTATTACACGGCCAACGTGCGCGAAGTGGAGCGGCTGCGCGCCATCGCCACCAGGCACCGGCCGGCGGTGGTGCTGCACGCGGCGGCGTACAAGCACGTGCCCCTCATGGAGGAGCTCAACGAGATCGAGGCGCTGCGCACCAACGTGCTTGGCACGCTCAATGCCGCCCGTGTCGCCGGCGAATGCGGCGCGCGCCGCTTCGTGATGATCTCGACCGACAAGGCGGTGAATCCCACCAATGTGATGGGGGCGAGCAAGCGCCTGGCCGAGCTGATGGTGCAAGGCGTCGCCGCCGGACATCCGGCGACGCAGTACGTGTCGGTGCGCTTCGGCAACGTGCTCGGGTCCAGCGGCTCGGTGGTGCCGCTGTTCGCCGCGCAGATCGCCCGCGGCGGCCCGGTCACCGTGACGCACCCGGAGATCGTCCGCTACTTCATGACCATCCCCGAGGCCGCGCAACTGGTGCTGCAGGCCGGCCTGATGGGCAGCTCGGGCCAGATCTTCGTGCTGGAGATGGGCGAGCCGGTGAAGATCGTGGAACTCGCGCGCATGTTGATCCGGCTGTCGGGCAAGACCGAGGAGGAGATCCCGATCACCTACACCGGCCTGCGACCGGGCGAGAAGCTGTTCGAGGAGTTGCTGGCGGACGACGAGACGACCGAGCCGACGCCGCATCCGAAGCTGCGCGTGGCCAAGACCAATGGCGGATTGCCGGACGTGGCCGGCGTCAGCCGCTGGATCGAGCAGGCCGGGCCGGCGCCGGAGGCACACGCCGTGCGCGAGTGGCTGCGCGGGCAGGTGCCGGAGTACTCGCCGCGCTGACCGCCATCAAGTGGCGATGCCGCTGCGCGCGAGCACGTCGCCGACCAGTTCCAGCCGCAGCAGCGGGTTGTCCAGCTCCATCAGCCGCTGCTTCACCTCCATCGGCAGCGGCAGCAGCTCGCACCAGCGGTTGGCGACCCAGCCGCAGTCCTGGAGCCGCCATGGCTCCTGCAACGGCAACTCGCGCTCGGGACCTTCGCGCTCCTTCAGCGACTCGATCAGCTTGCCCAGGGCGTCGGCGCTCGGTTGCAGGTCGGGCGGCACCGGCACCGGCTGGTCGGCCGGCAGGCGCTCCACGTCGCCGATCCAGAGCCCATGTTTCAGTTGCTCGCGCGACGTGATGCGGAAGCGCTGCGTGCCGCTGGCGCGGATCACCATCAGCCCCGGCTGCGGGGTTTCCAGTCGCGTGACGCTGGCCAGCGTGCCCACGGAATGGAAGGCCTCGGTCGCTCCCGGCTGCCGCACTTCGCTGCCCCGCGTGAGGCAGACGACGCCGAACGGTGCGCCGGCGCGCTGGCACCGGCCGATCATGTCGAGGTAGCGCACTTCGAAGATCCGCAGCGGCAGCATCCCGTCCGGAAAGAGCACCGTGCCCAGGGGAAACAGCGGCAGCGACCGCAGGGTGAGGACTGAAGGCATCGGGTTCGCGGGTGGACTGGCCCGCTATCATCCCACGGGCCACTTTCCGGAACCGTATGGGCTATCAAATCCTCTCCTTCCTGCTGGACGTCGCCGCGGGCCTGCTCGGCGGAACCTGCCTGCTGCGGCTGTACATGCAGTACCAGCGCGTGCCCTTCGGCAATCCGGTCGGCCGTTTCGTCTTCGCGCTCACCGACTGGATCGTGCTGCCGCTGCGCCGCGTGCTGCCGGCGGTGCGCCGCGTCGACACCGCCAGCCTGGTCGCGGCCTACCTGTCGCAGCTGGCGCAGGTGGCGATCCTCTGGCTGGTGGCCGGGGGCGCGGGCGCCGGCCTCGTGGTCCCGGTACTGGCGGTGTTCGAACTGCTGCGTCTGGCGGTTTCCGCGCTGACGGCGCTGGTGATCGTCTACGCCGTGCTGTCGTGGGTGAACGCCGACTCGCCGATGGCCGACGTCGTCGATCGGCTGGCCGCGCCGCTGCTGCGACCGTGGCGCCGTCTGATCCCGCTGGTGGGCGGCATCGACCTGTCGCCGCTGGCGTTCCTGGTCGCGCTGCAGGTGGTCGCGATCGTGCTGTCTTCGCTGCAGGCCAGCGTGCTGCGCTGAACCCCGTCCTTCCCTGGTCTTCCTGGTGCTCACGCCGGCCCTGCTGTTCCCGGACCACGAGCCGGGTGCAGGTGCAGGATCTCGACTGCCGCCGGCGTTCGGCGGTGCTCGCGCTGGCCACCATGGCACTGCCGCCGTCGCTCGCCCCGCGGTTCTGAGGAAACCGGATCAGGGCGCGAGCCGCTCGCGCACCCAGGCGCCGCCCTCGCGCCGGTAGCGCAACCGGTCGTGCAAGCGGCTCTTGCGGCCCTGCCAGAACTCCCAGCGGTCCGGCACCAGCCGGTAGCCCCCCCAATGGGGCGGGCGCGGCGGATCGAGCAGGTATTGCGCGCCGTAACGCGCCGCGTTCGTCACCAGCACGCTGCGGCCAGCGATCACCTGGCTCTGCGGGCTGGCCCAGGCCCCGATGCGCGAGTCGAGCGGCCGGCTGGCGTAATAGGCGTCGCTTTCCTCGGCGCTGGTCTTGTCGACGCGGCCCTCGATGCGCACCACCCGCTCGAGCTCGACCCAGTGGAACTGCAGCGCCGCGTACGGATTGCCGGCCAGCTCCTGGCCCTTGCGGCTCTCGTAGTTCGTGTACCAGACGATGCCGCGCTGGTCGCAGCCCTTGATCAGCACGACGCGCGTGCTGGGGCGCAGGTCGCTGCCCACGGTGGCGACGGTCATGGCGTTCGGCTCCGGGATCTGCGCCGAGATCGCCTCGCCGAGCCACTGCTCGAACTGCAGCAGCGGGTCGGCCTGCGATGCTTCCTCGCTCAATTCCGCGCGCTCGTAGCTTTTGCGCAATTGCGCGAGTTGCCTGGAGGTGGTGGCCATGGGGCGATTCTCGCATCCGCGACCCGGATGGCTTACAGTGGACGAGTTGTTCAAGGAGTGCGCCCGCATGGAAAGCCTGGACCTTCGCGTGCTGACCGACGCCCTCGCGTGGCGGCGCAGCGACCACGGCGTGACGCTGGTGACGGTGGTCGAGACCTGGGGCAGCGCGCCGCGCCCGCCGGGCGCGCTGCTGGCGGTGCGCGACGACGGCGTGGTCAGCGGTTCGGTCTCGGGCGGATGCGTCGAGGACGACCTGATCGCCCGCGTCAAGGCCGGCGAGCGCACCCGGCTGCCGTCGATGATCGCGTACGGGGTCAGCAAGGAAGAAGCCGCGCGCTTCGGCCTGCCGTGCGGCGGCACCTTGCGGCTGGTGCAGGAACCCCTGGTCGACACGGCGTGGGTCGAGCAACTGCTGGCCCGCACCGCCGCGCACGAGCTGGTCGCGCGCACGCTGACGCTGGCCACCGGCGAAGTGCAACTGTCCGGCGCGAGCCGCGACGCACGCATGGCCTTCGACGGCAGCAGGCTCACCACCTTGTTCGGACCGCGCTGGCGGATGCTGCTGGTGGGCGCCGGGCAGCTCTCGCAGGCGGTGGCCCAGATGGCCCAGTTGCTGGACTTCGAGGTGCTGGTCTGCGATCCGCGCGAGGAATACGCGACGACGCTCGACGTGCCCGGCGCCGTGCGCGTCGCCGGCATGCCCGACGACGCGGTGCGCGACCTGCAGCCGGACGTCCACACCGCCATCGTCGCGCTCACGCACGACCCGAAGCTGGACGACATGGCGCTGCTGGAGGCGCTGCGCTCCGGCGCGTTCTATGTCGGCGCGCTGGGCTCATCGCGCAACCAGGCCAGGCGCAAGGAGCGCCTGGCCGAGCACTTCGGCCTCACCGGGGCCGAGCTCGCGCGCCTGCACGGGCCGGTCGGATTGCGCATCGGCGCGAAGACCCCCGCCGAGATCGCCGTTTCCATCCTGGCGCAGATCATCGAGTGCAAGAACGCCGTGGCGCAGACCGCCACCACGCCGGGCTGCAGCGTCGCCTGAGAGCCCGTGAACGAATCCGCTGCACGTGCCCGAGCCAGCCTTCGTGGGCAGGTGGTCGCGAGGCTCTGCGTTCAAATTTTTTGTGAGCGGTACCGGGCTTTCGTTGCCGGTGCCGGCCGCTGAAAATGAGCGCGCCGATCGTCCTGGTGCTTGCCTCCGGCCGCGGCGAGCGCTTCGCGGCCTCAGGCGGCGGCTCCAAGCTGCAGGCGCTGCTCGGCGGCGTGCCGGTGCTGCAGCGCACCCTCGACGCGGTGCGGGCGAGCGGCCTCGCCTGGCATCTCGAATCGGCGCCGCACCCCGGCATGGGCGACTCCATCGCCGCAGCCGTGCGCGCCACCCGCGGCGCGGGCGGCTGGCTCGTGCTGCCGGGCGACCTGCCGCTGGTCCTGCCCGAGACGCTGCAGGGCGTCGCCGCCGCGCTGGCGACGCATGCCGTCGTCGTTCCGCATTACCGCGGCCAACGCGGCCATCCGGTGGGGTTTGCCGCCGATTGCGGCGAGGCACTGGCGGCGCTGTCGGGCGAGCAGGGCGCCGCCGCCATCGTGCGGGCCCGGGCGGCGGCCGGCCGGGTGCTCGCCCTCGAACTGGACGATCCCGGCATCGTGACCGACGTCGACACCACGGCCGACCTCGCGCGCGCCGAGCAGATGATCAGCCGTTCGTGATCACGGCGCAAGCCAGGCGCGGCCCGGCGTTGCCGGCCGGCTGGCTCGTGTAGTCATCCGGATCGCGGTGCACGATCAGGCCACGGCCGACGATGCTGGCCGCGCCTTCCCGCACGCGCAGCGCGGCCGATTCGAAATCGACCTTCGCCACGCCGCGGGCGTCGGCCTTCAGGCTCGGCAGGTCGCCGACGTGGTGCGCGCCCAGGCCGGGCCGCCCATGCGGCCTGCCGTCGGGATTGAAGTGGCCGCCGGCGCTCATGCCGTCGCCGCTGGTGCAGTCGCCTTTTTCATGGACGTGGAAGCCGTGCTCGGCGTTTGGCTTCAGGCCGCGCACTTCTCCCGTCACGCGGACCACCGACCCGCGCTGCACGAAGCGCACCGTCCCGCTGGTTGGGTTGCCGGTGGTCGGCTGCAGCACGGCGGTTGCCGCAGGTCCGGCGGGCGTGGCACAGCCGGCCAGCGCCAGCATCGCCGGCGCCGCCAGCGCCAGGAACGTCATCGGATTCGTTCGCATCGTGGGTCTCCCTTCGTCGACAGCGCGACTCTAACCTCTGGCGCCGAATCGATGGGGAAGTCCGGCGCCGGCCGTCGGCCTGCGCCAGCGGCGCGTTTGCGCTACATGCGCGCGACCGTGCGGCCGAAGGCGTCCACCTGCGCCCAGTCGGTGAACTCGACGTCGGTCGACGGATCCGTCGGACCCTTGGTCAACCACATGATGAAGCGGATCACCTGCCGGTCCCAGAAGCGGTAGCGCGCGTAGTGGATGCGGCCGGCGAAGACGCCGAGCGTGCGCGGCTGCCACGCGCTGCGCGCGAGGAACTTGCGCATGTAGGGGTTCGTCGCCGGCGTGTTCTTTTCCGGCTTGCGGGCCACCACGTTCACCGTGAAGAACGCATTGGGTTTGGCATCCAGCGCCACCCGCTGCGCGCGGCCGAACTCGAACAGTTGCGGCGTGTGCTTGCCGTAGCGGATGCGCGCGCCGACCACCACCTTGTCGTAACCGGCGATGTCCAGGCCGGGGTCCTCGTCGAGGGACTTCAGCGTCACCCGGTGCCCTTCCTGCTCGATGACCTGCTGCAGTCGCTGGCAGATCTTGAGCGTGTGGCCGTCGGTGGTGGAGTAAAGGATCAGGATGTGCGCCATGTCGGGCGCATTGTCGCCGCAGCGCACGGCACCGGTGGATCAGTCCTCACCTCATCCGATGCAGCCGTTCTTGCCGTTTTTTTGCGCACTCTGTCGAAACGCAGATTCCACGCCGCTTCTCGGAGAGTGAAGCCCCCCTTATCCACAGCATTTTCCACCATGGCTGTGCGCATCGTCCTACCTGTCGGATCGTCTGTGTCCTACAAGCAGACATTTTGCTGCGGTGCAACGGTCCGGGACTGGCATGGCGGCGGGCATCTGTTGGGCCGGCCGTCCGACCGACTCGGAATATTCCCAGGCGACGGCGCGGCACCCGGCCCGGCGCTGCTCCCCCCGTGGGTCACCCGCCCGGCCGCGGCTGCAGCCGCCGGGCGAGGCACCGGCGGCCGGGGTCGGCCTCGGAATATTCCTAGACGCACCCCGGTCCGCAGGAGGGGGCACGTTCAGGCCGAGTCCGAGCCCCCGATTCAGCCACGACCGATGGTCCCGGCCCGCCGCACCTGCGACAGTCACGCCATGACAGCAGCAAGCAGCAGCCCGGTGAAAGTGTTCATCGCCGAGGATTCGGCGATGATCCGCGAGCGGGTGGCGGAAATGCTCGAGGCGCAGGCCATGGACGTCGTCGGCCATGCCCCGACCCCGCAGGATTCCATCGCCGGCATCCTCGCCGCGCGCCCCGACGTGGTGGTGCTCGACGTCCAGTTGCAAGGCGGCTCCGGCCTCGAGGTGCTGCGCGCGGTGCGCCAGGCCGAGCCGGGCATCGCCTTCGTGGTCTTCAGCAACAACGCCGCGCCGGCCTACCGCAAGCGCTACCTGGGCGAAGGCGCCCTGCGCTTCCTGGACAAGACCACCGAATTCGACCAGCTGGCCGCCGCCGTCGTGCGCGCCTCGCAGATTCACTAGAGAACACCCCCAGGAGAACAACGATGTCCACCGCCGCCTTGGAAGCCCGCTCGATCCAGTTCATCCCCGCCGCCGCCAGCGCCGGCGTTCGCGCTCCCGTGGCGCAGACGAAGACCCAGTGTTCCACCTGCCACCTGCGCGAGCTGTGCCTGCCCTGCGGCATGAACGACGTGGACCTGAGCCGGCTGGACAACCTGGGCTTCACGCGCCGCAAGATCAAGGCCGGCGAGACGCTGTACCGCGAAGGCGACAAGTTCACGCACCTGTACGCGGTGCGCTTCGGCACGCTCAAGTCGAGCCTGATCCTGTCGGACGGGCGCGAGCAGGTCAGCGGCTTCCACATCGCCGCCGAGCTGGTGGGCCTGGACGGCGTGGCGCAAGGCCGCCATGCCAGCGCCACGATGGCGCTGGAGGACACCGAGGTGTGCGCCATCTCGTACACGGCGCTGGCCGACCTGGCGATCAGCACCGCCGGCATGCAGCACATCGTCAGCCGCATGATGAGCCGCGAGATCCTGCGCGAGCACAGCCTGATGATGCTGCTGGGCAGCATGAACGCCGAGGAGCGCCTGGCCGCGTTCCTGCTGAACCTGTCGCAGCGCTACGCGGCGCGCGGCTACTCGGACCGCGAGTTTCATCTGCGCATGAGCCGCGCCGAGATCGGCAGCTACCTCGGCATGAAGCTCGAAACCGTGAGCCGCGCGTTCTCCGCCTTCCAGCAGCAGGGCCTGCTGGAAGTCGACAAGCGCCACATCCGGATCACCGACCTCGAGGAACTGAAGCACCGCTTCGACGTGCGCGTGCACTGAACAGCGGCGGAACGGGCGACCGCGAGGCCGCATGGAGAGGGGAATGAAGGGGAGCTGCGGCCTCCTTTTCTTTCTCCTGGTGCGCCGCGCAGCCCACTGCAGGCAAATTCACGGGCGGCCGCAGCCGGCCGCCGTGGTCGCCGTAGGACGAAGCCGTAAGCACGCGTAGGACGTTGGCTCGTCGGTCCGAAGGAGGCGCCGCCCCACCCCCCGGCAGAGTATCTTTGCAATCTGCAAACGAGGTAGCCTCCGGAGTGTGAAATGCAGCCAGCACGTGGAAAGATGACCGAGTGGAATCGCCTCTACAGCCAGCTCGGCGCCGCGCAACAGCGGCTCGCGATCGCCGGCCGCTGCGGGGCCTCGGACGAGAAGGCACGCGCCATCCTGCAGTCGCAGGTCACCAAGTTGCAGCGCCAGTCGGAGCAGGCCTTGCGCGCGCTGCACGCGGCGGTGGCCGCCAGCCAGCAGCAGGCCCGCTGAGCGCCGGCGCCATTGCCGCCAGCGGTGCCGAATAACTCTGGCCCTCGCCACCGGGGGGAGGCGTCAACCGACCGGCCGCCCGGAAGCGCTGGCGCTCTCCCTGGGTGAGGCCGTGTGTCAATCGTGGACTGGCGCAGCCAGCGCGCTGCGGCGCGTGCTTGCCCCGACGGCTGCTACGACGAAGCCGAAGCGCCCCCGGTCTCTTGCATCCGGCGCGCAACGGCGCGCGCGCGTTCGGCCGCCGCGGTCCACTCCGCGCAGGCCTTGAGCTGCTCGTTGACGTTCGGCCGCGGCAGGTCGAGCCGCTTCCACTTCACTCGTTCCTCGGCCAGCGCGGCTTCGTAGGGCGACTCTGCGGATTCGTGCATGCTGCTCATTGCGCAACTCCCAAGGCTATGCGTGCCTTCATGATAGGCCGCTGCGCGCGTCGTGCAATACGCCGTGCCCCGCTCAGCGGGCGGTGAAGGAGGCGAGCGCCGCGGCCGCCACGCCGGCCAAGGCCACCGCGCCGAACGCGGCCGCCACGCGGGCGCCCACGCCCCGGCCGGCGATGGTCCAGGCGATGCCGCCCTTGACCATCATGTTGGCCAGCGCGGCGACCAGGATCGCCGCGGCCGTCGTCGCGGCGCCGAGTTCTTCCTGCGCATGCATCTGCACGGTGGAGATGACGATCGCGTCGACGTCGGCCAGCCCCGACAGGAACGCCACTGCGAAGATGCCGGCGTCGCCCATGCTGTCCTTGCCGGCGCGAACCAGTACGGCGATGATGCCCAGGGCCACGCCGAAGCCCACGGCGGTGCCCAGGTCGAAGAGCCTGGCCTGCGCCGGCACGGTTGGCTCCTCGCCGCGCTCGCGGCGACGCCACAGCAGGCCAGCGGCGGCGAAGGTGGCGATCGCCAGGACCACGAGGTAGCCGCCCAGGCGCTGCGCCAGCGTTGGCTCCAACGCGCTGATCACCACCGCCATGCGCAGGAACATCACGCCGGAGGCGGCCACGATCGCGGCTGCGGCGGGCACCTCCAGGCGCGGCTCGGTGCGCGCGATGCGGGACAGCGAAAGCGAGGCGGCGGTCGAGGAGGCGAGCCCCCCGAGCAGGCCCACCCACAGCAGCCCCTGGTGCTCGCCGCGCAGCCGCGAAGCCACCCGGCCCAGCAGCGACAGCGCCGCCACCAGGATCACCGCGAGCCACAGCTTGAAAGGATTGATGGCCTGATAGGGGCCCAACCCTTCGTTGGGAAGCAAGGGCAGGATCACCGCCGAAAGCACCCCCAGCTGCAGGACAGCGTTGAGTTCCTCGGGCTGCACCAGGCGCAGCCAGCCGTGCAGTTCCTCCTTCAGGTCCAGCAGCAGGGCCACGACCACGGCGGCGGCGAGCGCCATCACCGCGTGGCCCCGCGCGGCGAGCGCGCCGAGTGCGAAGGTCGTCAGCGCCGCGATGGCCGTGGTGATGCTCAGGCTGCCGGCCGCGCTGGCCGAGGGCTGCCATGACACGGCGAACAGCAGCGCCACGCCGGCCAGTCCGACCCCGGCCCACAGGTCGGGCAAGCCCGGCACGGCGAGGGCGCCGCCGAGCAGTCCGATCAGCGCGAAGGTGCGCAGCCCGGCCACGCGCCCGCCTTCGGGCAGCTCACGGTTGCGCCAGCCGCGTTCCAGCCCGACGACGAGGCCCACGGCCAAGGCCGCCGCCAGGGCCAGTACGGTCGCATTGAGTTCGGTCTTGGGCACGGTCGGTGGTGGTCCGTTGCTGGACAGTCGAAGGCCATTGTCCCACCGTGCCCGCCGGCGTACCCTGCGGAGATCCCATGGAGGGCGAAGTCGACCCGCAGCGGCAGGACGCCAGTCGGTGGCCGCGGCGGGCGCGGTCAGGCAGGCTGGCCCAGGTGAACGAGCATGCGATCGAGCAGCAGCCCCACGTCGGCGGTGCTGTCGAGGAAGTATCCGGCGCGGGAATCGGGAGCCCTGCCGACGCGGATGGTCAGCCAGTCGGGCGGTGCCGATGCGAAGACCGGCTCGTCGTTGACGTCATCGCCCACGAAGATCGCGCACGAAACCTTGCAGTGGGCCACCAGCCGCTGCACGGCCAGCGCCTTGTCGGGCGCATCGGCGGGCACCACGTTCTCCACCATCTTTCCGGGGAAGGTGCGGCACCGCTGCTGCGCCGGCCGCAGCACGTCCCGGATCAGGGCCAGCGCCTCGTCGGGGCGCCGCGACAGCCGGTAGTGCAGCGCCAGCGAAAGACCCTTGTCCTCCACCATGATGCCGGCGCGCGCCAGTTCCACCTCGCGCCGCTCCAGGTCGCGCCGGACCTCCTGCAGCGCGCCGGCGCCGTGCTAGCAATACATCGC
>CAVPTY010000102.1:0-13101 GCA_963708655.1 uncultured beta proteobacterium | reverse complement strand
AAATAGAACGACCGTTCGTTTTATTCGTTGCCCATGTCCGCCCCGGAAACGCCAGTTCCAGCGCCGCGCCCGCCGCGGCGCGGCCGCGCCTTGCACAAGGGGCAGCAGACCAAGGCCGCCATCGTCGATGCCGCACTGGCGCTGGCGACGCAGATCGGCCTGGAAGGCTTGTCGATCGGCGCGCTGGCCGAAGCGACCGGCATGAGCAAGTCGGGCGTGTTCGCCCACTTCGGCTCGCGCGAGGAACTCCAGATCTCCGTGATCAACGAGTACCACGCGCGCTTCGAGGAGGAGGTGTTCTATCCGGCGATGCAGGAGGCGCGCGGCCTGCCGCGGCTGCGCGCGCTGTTTCGCCACTGGATGAACCGCACTTCCGTCGAGATCGATTCCGGCTGCCTCTACATCAGCGGCGCGGTCGAATTCGACGACCGCGCCGGCCCGGTGCGCGACGCGC
The DNA here is from genome assembly GCA_963708655.1 of uncultured beta proteobacterium. Lineage (GTDB taxonomy): Bacteria > Pseudomonadota > Gammaproteobacteria > Burkholderiales > Burkholderiaceae_C > Ramlibacter. The sequence goes on along the minus strand of CAVPTY010000102.1, from coordinate 12,647 downwards.
TGGTGGACTCGGTCAAGTCCTGGCTGGCCGCCCTGCAGCGCGCCATCGGCCAGGCCCGGGAAGAAGGGCACCTGCGCTCCAACATCGACGAGCAGCAACTGGCCTTCGAAATCCACGGGCTGATCCTCGCCCTGCACTACGAGGCGCGGCTGCTGCACAGCCCCGGCTCGATCGACCGGGCGACGACCGCCTTCGAGAACCTGCTGAAGCTGTACGGCGCGCGCCACGCGCCGGCGGACCGATCCACGCCATCCACCAGATCACCCAAGGCCTAAGGAGCCCCCCATGCCCACGTACACGCCGCCCTTGCGCGACATGCAATTCGTCATGCACGAAGTGTTCAAGGTCACCGACGAATTCAAGGCGATTCCGCGCTATGCCGAGGCCGACGCCGACACCATCGACGCGGTCCTCGAGGAGGCCGGCAAGTTCGCCGCCGAAGTGACCTTTCCGCTCAACGCGGCGGGCGACGTCGAAGGCTGCAAGCTGGACCCGGCCACCCACGAGGTGAACACGCCCACCGGATTCAAGGAGGCGTACGCGAAATTCGTCGAAGCCGGCTGGCCGGCGCTGTCCTGCGACCCGGAGTACGGCGGCCAGGGCCTGCCGCTGGTGGTCAACCAGTGCTTCTACGAGATGATGAACAGCGCCAACCAGGCCTGGACCATGTACCCGGGCCTGACGCACGGCGCGTACGCGGCGCTGGCGACGCACGGCACGCCGGAGCAGCGCAAGACCTGGCTGCCGAAGATGACCAGCGGCGAGTGGACCGGCACCATGTGCCTGACCGAGGCGCATTGCGGCACCGACCTCGGCCTGATGCGCACCAAGGCGCAACCGCAGGCCGACGGCAGCTACCGCATCACCGGCAACAAGATCTTCATCAGCGCCGGCGAGCACGACATGGCGCAGAACATCGTGCACCTGGTGCTCGCGCGCCTGCCCGACGCGCCGCCCGGCATCAAGGGCATCAGCCTGTTCATCGTGCCGAAGTTCCTGGTGAAGGCCGACGGCAGCCTGGGCGAGCGCAACCCGGTCTTCTGCGGCGGCCTGGAACACAAGATGGGCATCCACGGCAATGCGACGGCGCAGATCAACCTCGACGGCGCGGCCGGCTGGATGGTGGGGCAGCCGAACAAGGGCATGCAGGCCATGTTCGTGATGATGAACGCGGCGCGCCTGGGGGTGGGCAACCAGTCGCTGGGCCTGACCGAAGTGGCGTACCAGAACGCGCTGGCCTACGCCAAGGAGCGCCTGCAGATGCGCTCCCTGTCCGGCGCCAAGGCCAAGGACAAGCCGGCCGACCCGATCATCGTGCACCCCGACGTGCGCAAGATGCTGCTGACGGCCAAGGCCTACGCCGAAGGCGGCCGGGCGCTGCTGGTGTTCTGCTCGGTGCTGCTGGACAAGTCGCACTTCCACCCCGACGAGAAGGTGCGCAAGGACAGCGACGAACTGCTGTCGCTGCTCACGCCGATCGTCAAGGCCTTCACCACCGACAACGGGCACATCGCGACCAACGCCTGCCTGCAGGTGTTCGGCGGCCACGGCTACATCCACGAATGGGGCATGGAGCAGTTCGCGCGCGACAACCGCATCAACATGATCTACGAAGGCACCAACACGATCCAGTCGCTGGACCTGCTGGGCCGCAAGATCCTGGGCAACAACGGCGCCACGCTGAAGAAGTTCGGCAAGCTGGTCGCGCAACTGGTGCAGGAAGAAGGCGTCAACGAGGACATGGCGGAATTCGTCAATCCGGTCGCCTCCCTCGGCGAGCAGATGACCAAGTTCACCACCGAGATCGGTTTCCGCGGCTTCCAGAACCCGGACGAGGTTGGCGCGGCGGCGGCGGACTACCTGCGCGTGGCGGGCCACCTGGTGCACGGGTACTTCTGGGCCCGCATGGCGCAGGTGGCGCTGCGCCAGATCGCGGCCGGCAACACCGACCCGTTCTACCAGGCCAAGCTGCAGACGGCGCGCTTCTATTTCGCCAAGCTGTTCCCGGAGACGGCGATGCTGATGCGCACCGCGCGCGCCGGCGCCAGGCCGCTGATGGACACCGACCTGGCGCTGGCCTGAGGGGGAAAGCGCATGTACCAGGAACTTGAAGCGCGTCCGGGCCGGTCCGGCGCAAAGGGGACTGCCATGAACCGATTCCCGGTGAGGAAGGTCGCCGTGCTCGGCGCCGGCGTGATGGGGGCGCAGATCGCGGCGCACCTGGTCAACGTCAAGGTGCCGGTGGTGCTGTTCGACCTGGCGGCGAAGGAAGGGCCGAAGAACGGCGTTGTCTCCCGGGCCGTCGAGGGCCTGAAGAAACTCAAGCCCTCGCCGCTGGGGGTGGCCGACGACGCCGCGCTGATCGGCCAGGCGAACTACGACGAGCACCTGGAGCAACTGCGCGAGTGCGACCTCGTCATCGAGGCCATCGCCGAGCGCATGGACTGGAAGCTGGATCTCTACAGGAAGATCGCGCCGTTCGTGGCGCCGCACGCGATCCTCGCGTCCAACACCTCCGGCCTGTCGATCACGAAGCTGAGCGAGGCGCTGCCCGACGCGATGAAGCCGCGCTTTTGCGGCATCCATTTCTTCAATCCGCCGCGCTACATGGTCCTGGTGGAGTTGATCGGCACGCCGTCGACCGAGCCGCGCATCCTGGACGACCTGGAGACCTTCGTCACCAGCGCGCTGGGCAAGGGCGTGGTCCGCGCCAAGGACACGCCCAACTTCATCGCCAACCGGGTCGGCATCGCCGGCATGTTGTCGACCATGCGCGAAGTGGAGAAGTTCGGGCTCACCTACGACGTGGTGGACGACCTGACCGGCAAGAAGATGGGCCGGGCGAGTTCGGGCACGTTCCGTACCGCCGACATCGTGGGCCTGGACACGATGGCGCACGTGATCAAGACGCTGCAGGACACGCTCTCGGCGCATACCGACCCGTTCTACGAGAGCTTCGCCACGCCCGAAGTGCTGAAAGTGCTGCTGGAGAAAGGCCACCTGGGGCAGAAGACCAAGGCCGGCTTCTACAAGAAGGTCGGGCGCGAGGTGTACCGCTTCGATCTGGCGTCGGGCGACTACGTGCCGGCCGGCGAGAAGGGCGACGAGGTCTATGCCCGGATGCTGCAGCGCCCGCCGGCCGAGCGGCTGAAGCTGCTGCGCGAATCGAAGGGCCCGCAAGGCCAGTTCCTGTGGGCCATCCTGCGCAACGGCTTCCACTATGCGGCCGTGCACCTGGCGTCCATCGCCGAGACGGCGCGCGACGTCGACTTCGCGCTGCGCTGGGGCTTCGGCATGAAGCAGGGGCCGTTCGAAGCCTGGCAGGAGGCTGGCTGGCTGCAGGTCGCGCGGTGGATCCAGGAGGACATCGAGTCGGGCAAGGCGCTGTCGAAGGCGCCGCTGCCCGACTGGGTGTTCGAGGGACCGGTGGCGCAGGCCGGCGGCGTGCACACGCCGGAGGGTTCGTTCAATCCGACGACCGGCAAGTTCGAGCCGCGCCGCCTGCTGCCGGTGCATGCGCGGCAGCTGTTCCCCGAGAACGTGTCGGGCGCGAACGCGCCCAGCTACAAGACGGCCGGCACCACGATCCACGAGGACGGCGGCATCCGGCTGTGGACCCTGGACGGCGAGGTGCTGATCGCCAGCATCAAGAGCAAGATGCACGCGATCAGCCCCGAAGTCGCCGAGGGGCTGCAGCAAGGGATCGCCCTGGCCGAGCAGAAGTACCAGGGGCTGGTGGTCTGGTCCGGCGACGACCCGTTCAGCGTCGGCGCCGACCTGCAGGCGCTGATGCCGGCCTTCATCGCCGTGGGCGTGAGCGCGATCGACGATGCCGAGCAATTCCTGCAGCAGACGATGCTGCGCATGCGCTATGCCAGCGTGCCGGTCGTCGCCGCGATCCGCGGGATGGCGCTGGGCGGCGGCTGCGAGATCGCGCTGCACGCGTCCAAGCGGGTGGCCGCAATGGAAAGCTACATCGGGCTGGTCGAAGTGGGCGTCGGCCTGGTGCCGGGCGCCGGCGGGCTGACCTGCATTGCCCGCCGCGCCGCCGAACAGCAGGCCCGCACCACGCACAAGGACCTGCTGCCCTTCCTCACCGAAGGCTTCACGGCCGCCGCGATGGCCAAGGTCGGCACCAGCGCGCTGGAGTCGCGCAAGCTCGGCTACCTGCTGGACAGCGACGTCATCGTGCCGAACAAGGACGAACTGCTGTACGTCGCGATCAACGAGGCCAAGGCGATGTTCGCGGCCGGCTGGCGGCCGCCGCACAAGCGCCAGTTCGCGGTGGCGGGGCGCAGCGGCAAGGCGACCATCCAGGGCCAGCTGGTGAACATGCGCGACGGCGGCTTCATCAGCCAGCACGACTTCCACATCGCGTCGCTGATCGCGAACGTGCTCACGGGCGGCGACGTCGACGGCGGCACGCTGGTGACCGAGGAATACCTGATGGCCCTCGAACGCAAGGCCTTCTGCGAGCTGGTCAGCCATCCGAAGACCCAGGACCGGATCCTGGCCATGCTGTCGACGGGCAAGCCGCTGCGGAATTGAACTGCCTTGCTCCCTCCCCTCCGGGGGAGGGCAGGGGAGGGGGCACGTGATGCGAAACGACCCGACACCGAACGCGCAAGCGAACGCGCGCGAATTGCGCCGCGACATGACCGATTCGGAGCGCAAGCTCTGGTCGGCGCTGCGGCGTGAGCAACTCGGCGTCAAGTTCAGGCGGCAACATCCCATCGGGAACTACATCGCCGACTTTGCGTGCCTCGATCCGAGGCTGGTCGTGGAACGTGCGGACCGTGATCGTCGAAGAACTGAAGAGGATCGTCGGGCGTGGCCCCCATCCCAACCTTCCCCCGGAGGGGGAAGGAGCCAGCCCCATCTCAACCTTCCCCCGGAAGGGGAAGGAGTAAATACCAGGAGCTTCCGATGAAACAGATCCAAGACGCCTACATCGTCGCCGCCACCCGCACGCCCATCGGGCGCTCGCACCGCGGCTATTTCCGCCACACGCGGCCCGACGACCTGCTGGCCACCGTGCTGCGCTCGGCGCTGGCGCAGCTGCCGGGGCTCGATCCGCAGGCCGTCGAAGACGTGATCTGCGGCTGCGCGATTCCCGAGGCGCAGCAGGGCCTGAACGTGGCACGGATCGGCGCGGTACTGGCCGGCCTGCCCAAGCGCGTGGGCGGGATCACCGTCAACCGCTTCTGCGCGTCCGGCCTGTCGGCGGTGCAGATGGCCGCCGACCGCATCCGCGTCGGCGAGGCCGACGTGATGATCGCCGCGGGCACCGAGAGCATGAGCATGGTGCCGATGATGGGCAATGCGCCGTCGCTGTCGCCGGCCATTTTCGCCAACCCGCAGGATCTCGAGAGCTACGGCATCGCCTACGGCATGGGCCTCACGGCCGAGAAGGTCGCGCGGCAGTGGAAGGTGAGCCGCCAGGCGCAGGACGAGTTCGCCTGCCGCTCGCACATGAAGGCGCTGGCGGCGATGAAGGCCGGCCAGTTCTCGGACGAGATCACGTCGGTGGAAGTGGCCGAGCGGTCGGTGGACCTCGACACGGCCACGGTCACGGTCTCCACCCGCACCGTCGGCCTCGACGAAGGCGCCCGGCCCGACACGACGGTGGAGGGCCTGGCCAAGCTGAAGACTGTCTTCGCGGCACGCGGCACGGTCACCGCCGGCAACAGTTCGCAGACCTCGGACGGCGCCGGCGCGCTGATCCTGGCCAGCGAGGCGGCGGTCAAGCGCTTCGGCCTGCAGCCGCTGGCCCGCTTCGTCAGCTTCGCCGCCCGTGGCGTGCCGCCGCACATCATGGGCATCGGCCCGATCGAGGCCATTCCCGCGGCGCTGCGCCACGCCGGCCTGAAGCAGGACGACATGGACTGGATCGAGCTCAACGAAGCCTTTGCCGCGCAGTCGCTGGCCGTGATCGAGACGCTGGGCCTGGACGCGGACAAGGTGAACCCGATGGGCGGCGCCATCGCGCTGGGCCACCCGCTCGGCGCCACCGGCGCGATCCGCTCCGCCACCGTGGTGCACGCCCTGCGCCGCAACAACCTGAAGTACGGCATGGTGACCATGTGCGTCGGCATGGGCCAGGGCGCGGCGGGGATCTTCGAGCGGGTCTGACGCGCTGGCGCCGCGCCGCCGGCCCGCGGCCACGGCAGGCGGCCCCTCGCCGGATTGGCCACAATGCGGGCTGCATGAACCAGCATCCTTTCGACATCGCGATCGCGCTGCGCCCCGAAGGCGAGGGCGCGTGGCGGGGCCAGACCAGCCCCGCCTACGCCAACATGATCGGTCCCTTCGGCGGCATCACCGCGGCCCAGGCGCTCAACGCGGTGCTGCTGCATCGCGAGCGGCTGGGCGAGCCGGTGGCGTACACCGTCAACTTCGCCGCGCCGGTCGCCGACGGGCCGTTCCTGGCGCTGGCACGGCCGGCCCGCACCAACCGCTCGACCCAGCACTGGATCGTCGAGCTGCGCCAGGGGGACCACACGGTGGTGACGGCGACCGCCGTCACGGCCGTGCGCCGCGACACCTGGGGCGCGACCGAACTGCCGCTGCCGGACGTGCCACCGCCGCTCGCCGTGCCACGCCCGCTGCCGCGTGGCAAGGTGGAGTGGATCAACCGCTACGAGATGCGCTTCGTCGAAGGCGGCTATCCGCCTGTCTGGGACGGCACGCATTCGCAAGACAGCCGCACCCGGCTGTGGCTGCGCGACGAGCCGCCGCGGCCGCTGGACTTCGCCTCGCTCACCGCGCTGGCCGACGTGTTCTTTCCGCGCATCTGGCGCCGCCGGGCGACGCCCACGCCGATCGCTACCGTCTCGATGACGATCTACTTCCACGCCGGCGAGGCGCAGCTGCGGCGCACCGGCACCGGCCACCTGCTGGGGCAGGCCCATGCGCACGGCTTTCGCGACGGCTACTTCGACCAGACCGCGCAGTTGTGGAACGAGGCCGGCAACCTGCTGGCGACCACCCACCAGATCGTCTACTACAAGGAATAGGGATGGACGCCGCTTCCAGCTCGAAACCGGTCGCGCTCGTGGTCGGCGCCGGCGACGCCACCGGCGGCGCCGTGGCGCGCCGTTTCGCGCGCGGCGGCTACACCGTCTGCGCCACCCGGCGCAACCTGGACAAACTGCAGCCGCTGGTCGAGGGCATCCGGGCCGAGGGCGGCGTCGCGCACGGCTTCGCCTCGGATGCCAGGAAGGAAGAGGAAGTCGTCGCACTGGTGGAGCGGATCGAAACCACCATCGGCCCGATCGAGGTGCTGGTGTTCAACATCGGCGCCAACGCGCCCAGCAGCATCCTGGACGAGACGGCGCGACGCTACTTCAAGCTGTGGGAGATGGGGTGCTTCGCCGCCTTCCTGAACGGCCGCGAAGTGGCGCGCCGCATGGTGGGGCGGCCCGGCGAAGGCCACAAGGGCACGATCATCTTCACCGGCGCGACCTCGTCGCTGCGTGGCGGCGCGAATTTCGCCGCGTTCGCGGGTGCCAAGCATGCGCTGCGCGCGCTGGCGCAGAGCATGGCGCGCGAGCTGGCGCCGCGCGGCATCCACGTGGCCCACCTGATCGTCGACGCGGCGATCGACACCGCCTTCATCCGCGACAATTTCCCCGAGCGGTACGCGCTGCGCGATCGCGACGGCATCGTCGATCCCGAACACATCGCCGAGACCTACTGGATGCTGCACCGGCAGCCGCGCGACGCCTGGACGCACGAGCTGGACCTGCGGCCGTGGATCGAGAAATTCTGAACGGAGGCACGCATGGGCAAGACGCTGGAATTCTTCTTCGACCTGGGCAGCCCGGCTGCCTGGCTCGCGTTCCGGCGGCTGCCGGCGCTGTGCGAAGCCGCGGACGCCACGCTGCACTGGCGACGCGCAGGCAAGCAGCGGCTGAAGGACGACACCCAGGAGGCCGTGGCGCGCGGCGTATTCGGGGCGCCGACCTTCTTTGTCGGCGGTGAGATGTACTGGGGCCAGGACCGGCTCGATTTCGTCAAGGAAGCACTGGAAGCAGACACACCATGAGCAATGAAATCCTCACCCACGCCGAACGCGGCGTGACGACCGTCACCCTGAACCGGCTGGACCGGAAGAACTCGATCACGCTCGCGATGTACGCCGCGCTCGCCGATACGCTGGCGGCCGCGGCGACCGACGAGTCCGTGCGCGTGCTGGTGTTCCAGGGCCACGAGACGGTGTTCAGCGCGGGCAACGACATCACGGATTTTCTGCACCATCCGCCGTCCAGCGAGGATTCGCCCACGTGGCGCTTCCTGCGGGCGCTGGCGACCTTCCCCAAGCCGATGCTGGCGGCGGTGTGCGGACCCGCGGTGGGCATAGGCACGACCATGCTGTTCCACTGCGACCTGGTCTACGCCGGCGACAACGCGGCGTTCTCGATGCCGTTCGTGAACCTGGGCGTGTGCCCCGAGGCGGCGTCCAGCCTGCTGGTGCCGCAGATGCTCGGCTACCACCGCGCCGCCGAGGCGCTGCTGCTGGGCGAGCCGTTCATGGCCGAGGCGGCGCTGGAAGTCGGGCTGGTCAACCGCGTGGTGCCGCCGACGGAGGCGAACGCCGTGGCACAGGCCGCCGCGCAGAAGCTGGCCGCCAAGCCGATCAATTCGCTGATGGAAACCAAGCGCCTGATGAAACAGGGCCTGCAGCAGCGCGTGTTGCAGCAGATGGCCGACGAAGGCGAGGTGTTCCGGCGCATGCTCGGCGAGCCGGCGGCGCGCGAGGCCTTCGGCGCGTTCATGGAGAAGCGCAAGCCGGATTTCTCGAAGCTCTGACGCTCTGAAAGCATCGGTGATCGGGCGGCCCGGGCCAACCAGCAGCTGGGAAGACCCAGCGGCCGGCCGACGCAGGGTGCTCAAGCGCGAGCTGCGCGAGCAGTACGCGGCAAGAGGGTAGAACTCGCCGCAGCGGTCCGGCTCCAACCCACGGTGCAGCGCCGAACGTCCCTCACGATCCTCGCGAGCCTCCTCGCCGGCGCGGTCGCGGCCGGCCGCACGTGGGCAGCCGGGCCGGCCTACCGGGTCTCGCTGCGGCAGCTCGAACAGGCGCTGCAGGAGCGCTTTCCCTTGCGCTACCCGGTCGCCGGCCTGTTCGACGTCGTGCTGGCCGTGCCGCGCCTGCGGCTGCTGCCCGAAGTGAACCGGGTGGCCGGCGACCTGCCGGTGCAGGTGGCGGGGCCGGCGCTGCGCCGCAGGTACGGCGGCGAACTGGGGCTGGACTTCGGCCTGCGCTACGAAGCATCCGATCGCACGATCCGGGCGCACGGCCTGCGGGTGCGGTCCCTGGATGTGCCGCAGCTCACGGGGCAGGCCGCCGCGCTGCTGCAGCAGGCCGGCAGCGACCTGGCCGAGCAGGCGCTGCTGGAGGTGGTGCTGCACCGGTTGGACCCGCGCGATCTCGCGCTGACGGATGCCATGGGCCTGCAGCCCGGGGACATCACCGTGACCGAGACCGGGCTGGTGATCGGGTTCGTGAACAAGCCTCCTTCGGTCTCCGAGTGAGATCCTCGCGGCAGGACCATTTTTTGAACGCAGAGGGCTCGCAGAGGACGCAGAGGACGCAGAGAAGACAAGAGAAAAATGGATGTTCCTCTGCGTTCTCTGCGCAACCTTTGCGTCCTCTGCGTTCAGAAGATCCAGGCGTACCGGGCAGCTGCTCGACGGACGCGTTACGGGCGCTGCTCTCCGACGTGGAGCTCACGGTGCTCGCCGACGTGCGCCTGCTGATGCGTCGCCGCGGCGGTGGCGACCTTGAGCAACTGGGTCAATTTGCTTTCCTTGGCGTTCCAGTATTCGGCGTGCCGGATCTGCACCTCGACCAGTTCGAGGTTCGGGTCGTCGGCGCCCCCCGGGAACCAGGCCTTGTCGAGCGCGTTGAACAGCCGCTGCTTGAGCGCCGCGTCTTCCTTGACGGTGGCCTGGGCCGCCAGCGACACGTAGATGTCCCTGGATGGGTCGACATAGACGATGTTGACGTTGCCGTCGAGCCGCAGGCGCTGGCCCAGCTCGGTCTGGCGCGACACGAAGAAGTGCAGCACGCCGTCTTCGCCCAGCGTCTTGTTCCGGGTCGTCAGCGGGTGCGCATGCAAAGTCCCGTCGGGATGGCGATGCGTCAGCATCCCGAAGCGGATGTCCTTGATCATGTTCCACAGCAGTTCATGGTCGGTCTTCGGTTTCATGGTTGGCCTGCGGAGGTGGACGGCAATCGCTGATGGTCGCACCGGCTGGGCCGCGCCGCGTCGGCCATGTCCGCGGATGGCTGTGCGGCGGCGCTGACAGCGGCGCCGGCGATCGGGTCGGCGCGGGCCTTGCGGCGTGCGCACGTGCCGGGCCGGCCCGTGGGTAGCACTGCAGGCCGGCAAAGCGCAAATCCGCCGGGGGACGCGATCTCGCGATCTCGGGGCACTGCGCCGGCGGACGCGGTGCCCGCCAGGGATCGCGCACAATCCGGCGCTGGCGGCGTGGCGCCGCCATTGAAGGGGAACCCATGACCTTGCCATCTTCGCCGGCTCCAGGCCTGGCCGATCTGCGCGCCGCGGACGCCGCACTGCACGCGTTCGCCTCCCTGCTCGACGACGCGGCCGCCGCCGCCCAGGCCGCGCGCCTGCAAGGCCCATTGGCCGGCCAACGGGTCGCCGTCAAGGACATCTTCGACACGGCCGACCTGCCCACGGGCTACGGCTCGCCGATCTACGCCGGCCACCAGCCGGCGAGCGACGCGGCGATCGTCGGCATCGTGCGCCGTGCCGGCGGGCTCGTGATCGGCAAGTCGGAGACGACCGAGTTCGCCTTCCTGCAGCCGGCGCCGACGCTCAATCCGGCCGCGCCCGGCTGCACGCCGGGCGGATCCTCCGCCGGCTCGGCCGCCGCGGTCGCGGCCGGCATGGTGCCGCTGGCCGTCGGCTCGCAGACCGGCGGCTCGACCATCCGGCCGGCGTCGTACTGCGGCATCGTCGGCTTCAAGCCGAGCTTCGCGCTGCTGCCCACCGCCGGCATGAAGTGCTTCTCGTGGTCGCTGGACACCGTGGGGCTGTTCGCCCGCTCGGTCATGGAGGTCGCCGCGTTCGCCAGGGTCACGTCGGGAACGCGCATCGCCGAAGCGCCGGCCCGCGCGACCGGGCCGTGGGTGGTGGGCGTGCCCCATGCCTATCCGTGGGGCGAGCTCACGCCCAGCGCTCGCCAGGCGATGGAGCGCGGCGCCGCCGCGTTGCGCGCGGCCGGCGCCCGAGTGGTGTCCTGCCCGCTGCCGCCGTGGGCGGCGCAAGCCTTCGCCATCCACGACACCATCCAGGGCTGGGAAGCGGTCCGCGCGCTGGCCCACGAAATGGAAACGGCCAGTGACCGGTTGTCCAGGCTGCTGCGCGAGACGCTGGCGGGCTACTCGAAGATCACCGATGCCGAGTACGCGATCGCGCAGGCCAAAGCGGCACACGCGCAGGCCGACGCGCGCCATTGGTTCGACGGCATCGACGTGCTGCTCACGCCCAGCGCCCCCGACGAACCGCCCGAAGGCTACGCCAGCACCGGCGTGTCGACCTTCAACCGTGCCTGGACGCTGCTCGGCACGCCGTGCGTCAGCGTACCGGGCGCCGTTGGCGTGAACGGACGACCGATGGGGCTGCAGATGATCGCGCCGTTCGGCCAGGACGCGCTGTGCCTGGCGGCGGGGGCGATGCTGGAGGGTGCCTTGCGCGCGTCCAATTCCTGAACGCAGAGAACGCAAAGGATTCGCAGAGGACGCAGAGGAAAGAGAGGAAAACAGGAAGACGATGTTCAGGTAGCTCTCTGCGTTCTCTGCGTCACCTCTGCGGCCTCTGCGTTCAAAGATTCCGTGAGCGCCACCGGCTTCGTTCGAAGCGCCATCGTGGTTCGATCACAGCTGCCGAACGCGCCCTCAGATATGCACCGCGTGCCCCAACGCCCGCAGCGCCGCTTCCTGCACCGCCTCGCCCAGCGTCGGATGCGCGTGGATCGTGCCGGCGATGTCTTCCAGCGTGGCGCCGAGCTCGATCGACTGCGAAAAGGCGCTGCTCAATTCGGACACCGACTTGCCCACGGCCTGCCAGCCGAGGATCAGGTGGTTGTCGCGGCGGGCGACCACGCGCACGAAGCCCTCGCTGGACTCCAGCGTCATGGCGCGGCCGTTGGCGGAGAACGGGAACGCCGACACGATGCAGTCGTGACCGGCCTCCTCGGCGGCGCCGGGCGACAGGCCGACGGTCACGACTTCCGGATCGGTGAAGCAGATCGCGGGAATGGCGGCCGGCGTGAAATGGCGCCGCCGGCCGGCGATCACCTCGGCCACCAGCTCGCCTTGCGCCATGGCGCGGTGGGCCAGCATCGGCTCGCCGGTGAGGTCGCCGATGGCCCACACGTTGCGCATCGACGTGCGGCACTGGTCGTCCACGCGCAGCGCGCGCCCCGCCATGTCCAGGCGCAGCGACTCCAGGCCGAAGCCCTGCGTCTTCGGTTGCCGTCCGACGGCGACCAGCACCTGGTCGGCCGGCAGCGCGAATTCGTCGGCCGCGGGGGTGCGCACGCGCACGGCGCCGCTCGGCGAGAGTCCTTCCACCGTGCAGCCCAGGTGCAGCACGACGCCCAGGCGCTTGAGC
>CAVPTY010000101.1:0-26286 GCA_963708655.1 uncultured beta proteobacterium | reverse complement strand
CCAACGTATTGCTGCCTTGATCAGGTGACAGCCCTCGTAGCCGTCGAGTTGCGGCATCACGACGTCCATCAACACGCAGTCGAAGCGGTCACCCTCGAGCCTGGCCATGGCGGCAGGCACGCCGTCGGCCTCGGTGACCTGGTAGCTGCGCGCTTCCAGCACCGAGCGAAGGTGCACTCGCACGGCGAGGTCGTCGTCGACGACCAGGACGCGGACCGCGCGCGATGGCGGCCGGCTCGAGGCGGCCACGGGTACGCCGGCCACCGCGCCCGGTGCCCGCTCCAGCGCGCGCGCCAGCACCATCGGCAGGATCGGCCACTGCACCGGCCGTCGCAGCAGGGTATGGCCCGGTGCGGCGTCGTTCGCGTCGATCCAGATCACCGCGCGGTGCGCCAGCCATGGGCGCTCCTGCGCCCAGGCCATGGCGGCCGGGTCGCGCGTGTCGACCAGGATCACGTCGGCGTCGCGGGCGACCGCCGGGTCGAGCAGGGCCAGCCGCGGAGTGCGGCGCTGCGACACCTTCACCAGTCCGTCCAGCAATTGCCGTTCCACCGGCCTCAGGCCCTTGACGGCCAAGCGCAGCACGGGCGCGGCCGCGGGCCCGGCGCCCAGCGGCGGCGGCTGGTCGTGCGGCGCGGGCGCGGCTGGTTCGAACATGGCACCACCAAGCAGCATGTCGGCGGCGAACGGCGCGGGGACGGGCGCCGGCGAAAGGCTGGGCCCGGCGGCGGCAGCTGCTTTCGTGGTTTCGATGGTGCTCATGGAGGTACCCGGCAGCGCGGGCTGCGGTGCGATTGGCGGGCCGCGGGCCGCCGCGCCAGGGGCGCGGCGCGCCGATCAGTCGGCCCGACTCATCAGCAGATTCAGAGTAACAGCGCTCGCGGCGGCCGTCGTTGCGGTACCTCAAGGGTCGCGCTGGAGCTCAACAGCAGGCCGTGGCCCTGCCGCATTCACGGCAGCGAACGCAACAGCGAACACCGCCAGCAGCAGCACGAGCCCCGGTCACAGCCGGTGAACATGTCGCAGGAGGAAGATGGGGCCGTGCCGATCCATGTTCATTTCACGCCAGCGGCCGTACCCTGTGCACCGGATGCTCCACGTGCTCCAGCGCCAGCAGCGCGGCGGCCGACACCACGAAATAGCTGGCCAAGAACATGCGCTCGTGGCCGAACTCGTCAATCGGAAAAATCAGGTAGTGCAGCACCATGTTGCCCGAGGCCACGGCAGCCATCCAATGAAAGGCGAGAATTTGGCGGCGCAGCAGCAAGGGCAACAGAGCCAGGAGTACAGCGGCGACCAGGAATACGAGCGGACGGGGACTCAGCACGTGCGGCAAGGTTCGCGTGACCACCTGGAGGTACGCCTCGGGCGTGACGACGTACGAAACCTCGGACGGGAACGGCTCGCGCCGGACGAACGTGTGCCAGAACAGAGTGGACCATGGCAGCGCCTGCTTGCCAAGAAAAACGAAGAAGGCCAGTACTGCCGTCGTGCAACCGGCGAACGGCAGCCGCTGGCCGGAGCTCGCTTCGAACAAGGTCAACCCAGCGAGCAGCGGGACGAGGAACACCGCGGCGTCAGGCCTGGCGGTTACCGCCAGAAGCGAGAGCGATCCCACCACTACCCAGTGCCCATGCCGGATCGCAACCAAGGAACTGCACATGACCAGCAGCAGGCTGAGCGTATCTGGCGTGGCGCAGCTGGCCATGATCCAAATGTCCGGCTCGCCCGCGAACATCAGCAACCAGAGGCCGGCTACCGCCACGAGTCGCCGCCGAAAGAAGAAGGGCGCTAGAGTCAACAGTAGCGCGAGCGCGGACGCCGACACCAGCACGGCGGCGGAGGCGCTGTTGCCGACGAGGGGCCGGGCCATTCTTGCGAGCCAAACGTACAAGGGTTTGACGGAATAGAACTTGAGGTTGTCGGCAAGCGCGGCGGGATTGGCGTACAAGGTCGCGCGGTACCCGGCGTCGGCCTCTCCGCCCTCCACCATCGGACGAAACTTCTGCTCGCCAACGTACTGCCGGACTTCCGCGTATGTCTCGCGTGAGAGCGCCTCCGGGCTCATGCCGGCCTGGGTTCGCACGAGCGCAGCGTACGGGATCAAGTCCCAGTTTGGCAGCGGATGCTGCCAGCCATACAGCCCGAACGCCCACGAGGCCACGACGTGTCCAGCCAAGAGGAATGCGGTGATCAAACCGCCGGTCGGCCAGCTTAGGCGCAAGAAGGAAGGCAGCCGTCGGGGCGGGAAACGCATGTAAGACGATACCAAGCTGGGACAGCTGTGCCTTTCACACGCGGTTGGCTGCGGCACGGAAGGCCCAGTGCAGCGAAAGGAGGTAAGTGGCGCCTGCGACCAGCACCGACACGACGACGACCGCGAGCTCATAACGCAACGATGTGTATTCCACCAGCAAGCCGTACGCGGACTGGTTGGCAATAAAGCCGAGAGCGGAGATGACGAAGAACCGATGGGCGGAAACGGCAGGATGCAGCGCGGAACGTCGGAAGGTCTTCAGCAAGTGGCCCCACAACGAGCACGTGAAAGCCGTGAGCCATCCGGCAATGTTGGCCGGGATGGGACTCCAGCCCTGCCAGCGCACCAGCGCGATCACCACGATCAAATGGATTGACGTGGAGGCCAGGCCCACAGCCATGAACCAGCCGATGCGAATCACCCGCGTCGCAAGCGGTTCGGCGTACATCGGCATCATTCCCCGCGAACCGTTCCGTCGGCCACCGCAGCGGTGTACGCGCGAGTCACGGAGTTCACTATGTAGAGTGGTCTTTGCTTGACTTCTACGAACACGCGACCGAGGTATTCACCAATGACGCCGAGCGCCATCAGCTGCACGCCGCCGAGGAACAGGACTACGGTGACGAGTGTTGGAAAGCCCTGGACCGACTCGCCAAACAGCAAGGTCTTCACCACGACGTGGACTCCGAAGGCAAAGGCGCTGAGCGCGACCACGAAGCCGGCATAGCTGGCGATCTTCAACGGCACAGTACTGAAAGAGGTGATGCCCTCCAGCGCCAGGTTCCAAAGCCGCCAATAGTTCCACTTGGTCTCTCCTGCAAACCGCGGGTCACGGTCGTAGCGCAGCAGGACTTGCCGGAAGCCCACCCAGTTGTAGAGACCCTTCATGAAACGCGTCCGCTCACGGCAGGCGCCGAGCGCGTCAACTGCGCGCCTGCTGAGCAGCCGGAAGTCGCCAACATCCGGAAGAACCTCGATGTCGCTCATTCGGCCCAGCACGCGATAGAACTGGGTTGAAGTCCATTGTTTGAACCACGACTCGCCGGCGCGAGACAGGCGTTGCATCAGCACGACGTCGGCGCCGCGTTGCCATTCATCGACCATCGCGCTGATCTGCTCCGGTGGATCTTGCAGGTCAGCATCGATCACCACTACTGCGTTACCGCGCGCCCGGTCCAGCCCCGCCGTCATTGCAGCTTCCTTCCCGAAGTTGCGACTCAGCTCAATCACTACCACGCGCTGGTCGTGTAATGCCAGTTCGTGCAGCATCCGCCCACTCTCGTCACGGCTGCCGTCGTCAACGTACACGACCTCGATACGGCCCTGCAAGATGCTCAGGGCACCCGTGAGACGCCGATGGAATTCCGGGAGAACCGCCGCCTCGTTGTACACGGGAACGACGACGGAAAGCAGCACCTGGACGTGGTCGGTACTGCCTGGCGCAGTTGCAGACACGCTCGTGCCGGGCAAGTCGAGAACATTCATGGCGTTCGGTATTGTGCGTCAAAGCTCCACCTGCACCCAGTACACTCCGCACCTTCGCCCGCCGAGCCACCTCCCCATGAACAGCCAGTCCTCGTCCACGCCCGGCGTCACCGCCGAACGCGCCGTGGTCCGTGCGATCGCGGTAACTTGGCTCGCTGTGTTCCTGTTTTTCATTCTGTGCTTCGGCTCCGTGCGGCAACTTCAGCCGGGCGCATTTGCGGGGCTGGCGCTCTCGGGCCTACTCTATTGCGCCTTCTTCGACCGCAAGGAGTATTTCGCCATGGTGCGCAGTCAGGGCTTGCTGCTGTTTGCCGCGCTCCTCGTGGTCGTCGCCATCTCCGTGGCGGGCTGGATGCTGCACTTGCGTGTTCCGGACCGATTAGGGCCGCCCTTGCCTGCCCAGATCGGGTTGCTGCTCTGTCTGACGCCCCTGGCCGTCATTCTCAAGGACCGCAAGCGCCTGCAGATCGCAACTGTCGTGTTCGCAGGCATCTCCCTTCTCCACGCATTCGCCTTGCCGATCGAAGCGATGACCGGTGTGATGCTGGACGCGCAAGGCGAGGACCTGCTGCCGAGAAACCTAGGTCCGTTGCAATACCAAGCCAGGGGACTGGCTTGGCAGGTCTATTACTTTCCCGGTGTGTTCCTGTCGCTGTTCTACCTCGCGGCAGGCGCTGTCGGCGAGGAGGGCGTTTTTGGCGATTGGCAGATGGGGCCGCGGACTTGGCTGTTTGGCAGCATCGTTTGGACCGCAGCAGTGGCCTGTCTGCAATCGCGCAGCGCCTTCGCTGGTGCGCTCGCCGCAAGCGTGCTCGGCTGGCTAATGGTCGCGCGGGCGCGGGCGGCGTATCTCTGGCTTGTTGGCGTCGGAGTGGTAACGGTGGGATTGGCGCTATTCTGGTACATGTTCGCGGAGAACAAGAGCAGTCCTGGCCTGCGGATCGCTTACCTGGCGCTGTACCTGCAGCGCTCGTTCGATGTCGAGTGGCTCTGGACGGGACGCGGCTATACCGAGTGGCCCGACCCCACGATGCTGGTGCCCGGTTACCAACACTTGCATCACAGTCACAACGACTTGGTCCAGGTCTTCTTCACCTGGGGACTGCCGAGTCTCCTCGCCTACCTGCTGTTCTGGCTGGCACTGCTTCGGCTGGTCGCGCGCTTCTGGCGCCAGGGACGGCACTGGCCGGTTTTGACGCTTGTTGCTGTCGGGCCCAGCCTGACTACCGATCTCGGGTTGCACAACGAGGAAAAGACCGCGTCCATCGCGCTGCTGGCCGCCATCTGCATGGCCTGCGCCGAGCGGCCACGGCCGGCCGCGGCCGCGGCCGGCCGAAGCATCGCCCGTCAGGCCTTGAACGGCACCACGACCTGGCGCTGCTCGCCCAGGCCCTCGATGCCCAGCGTCATCACGTCGCCCTTCTTCAGGTAGACCGGCGGCTTCATGCCCAGGCCGACGCCGGGCGGCGTGCCGGTGGTGATGATGTCGCCGGGCACCAGGGTCATGAACTGGCTGACGTAGCTCACCAGCTTGGCGACATTGAAGATCATGGTGCGGGTGTTGCCGGTCTGCATCCGCTGGCCGTTGACGTCCAGCCACATGGAGAGGCGCTGCACGTTCTCGATCTCGTCGGCCGTGACCAGCCACGGGCCGACCGGGCCGAACGTGTCGCAGCCCTTGCCCTTGTCCCACTGCGGGCCGCGTTCCAGCTGGAACTCGCGTTCGCTCACGTCGTTGACGACGCAGTAGCCGGCCACGTACGTGAGCGCGTCCTTCTGCGACACGTAGCGGGCCCGGGTGCCGATCACGACACCGAGTTCCACTTCCCAGTCGGTCTTCACCGATCCCTTGGGCAGCATCACCGGGTCGTTCGGACCCTGCAGGCAGGTGGTGGCCTTCATGAAGACCACCGGCTCCTTCGGGATCGGCACGCCGGATTCGGCGGCGTGGTCGGCGTAATTGAGGCCGATGGCGACGAACTTGCCGACGCCGTTGACCGGGCAACCGTAGCGCGGCGTGCCGCGCACCAGCGGCAGCCTGGCCGGATTCACCTTGCGCAGCTTGTTCAGCACGGCAGCGCCCAGCTGCGCCGGGCCGATGTCGGGCACCACGCCGCTCAGGTCGCGGATGCGGCCGTCGGCGTCGACCAGGCCGGGCTTTTCCTTGCCCGGGTTGCCATGGCGGACCAGTTTCATCGTTTCTTCCTTTCTTGGGTTTCTTCAGTAGGTGGAGCGTCCGCCCGAGAGGTCGAACACCGCCCCGGTGGAGAACGAGCATTCCTCGGTGCACAGCCACGCCACCAGCGCGGCCACTTCCTCGGGCGTGCCGAAGCGGCCCATGGGGATCTTCGAGAGCATGAACCGGATGTGCTGCTCGGTCATCTGGTCGAAGATCGCGGTCTTCACGGCCGCCGGCGTCACGCAGTTGACGCGCACGCCGGTGTCGGCCAGCTCCTTGCCGAGCGACTTGGTCAGCGCGATCACGGCCGCCTTGCTGGCGCTGTAGGCGCTGGCGTTCGGGTTGCCGTCCTTGCCCGCGACCGACGCGATGTTGACGATGCGCCCGTACTTGGCGTCGCGCATGACCGGCACCACCTCGCGGCAGCACTGGAACAGGCCGGTGAGGTTCACGTCGATCACCTGGCGCCACGCCTCGACCGGGTACTCCCACACTTTCGCGTTGGGTCCCGTGATGCCGGCGCTGTTGACGAGCGCGTCGATGCGCGCCGACCTCCGCAGCGTGGCCTGCACCGCGGCCTGCACCGACGCATGCTGCGCGACGTCCACTTCCACCGCGCCCACGCGCTCGCCGAGCTGCGCCATGGCGCGCTGCATGGCGGCGGCGTCGCGGTCCCACAGCGTCACGCTGCCGCCGGAGGCGATCAGCCGCTGCGCGATCGCGAAGCCGAGCCCGGTGGCGCCACCGGTGACGATCGCATGCCGGCCGTCGAAGTCGAGCCGGTTCATATCGTGATGCCGCCGTCGACGTTGTAGGCCTGGCCGGTGACGAACTGCGACTCGTCGCTGGCGAGGAACAGCACCAGCGGCGCGATCTCGTGGGCCTGCGCCAGCCGGCCCATCGGCTGGCGGGCGACGAAGGCCTCGCGCGCGGCGATCGGGTCGGCATGGGCGTTGATGCGGTCCTGCAGCGACGGCGTGTCCACGGTGCCGGGGCAGATCGCGTTGCAGCGGATGCCTTCGGCCACGAAGTCGGCCGCCACGCTCTTGGTCAGGCCGATCACGGCGGCCTTGGTCGTGCCGTAGATGAAGCGGTTCGGCAGCCCCTTGATGCTGCTGCACACGCTGGCCATGTTGACGATGCTGCCGCGCCCGGCGTCGAGCATGCGCGGCAGCACCGCCTGGATGGTCCAGAACTGCGAGCGCACGTTGAGGTTCAGCGCGAAGTTCCACTCCTCGTCGCTCGCCTGCAGCACGCTGCCGCTGTGCACGAAGCCGGCGCAGTTGAACAGCACGTCGACGGCCGGCATCGCCGCCACCACCTTGCCGATCGCGGCGCGATCGAGCACGTCCAGCGGCTGCGCCCGCACGTTGGCCACGCCCTCGTACGACGCGAGCAAGGCCGGATCGACGTCCGTCGCCCACACCTGCGCGCCCTCGGCCGCCATCGCGAGCGCGGTGGCCCGTCCGATCCCCTGGCCGGCCGCGGTGACCAGCGCTGTCTTGCCTTGCAGTCGCATTGCTTCTCCTCGTCGCGTGCGTGTTCAGGGTTTTGCCCGATGCCCGGCCCCTGCTTTGCCCGCATATTAATTGGTCTTACCGCTTGGCCACTTGCGGTGAACCCTCACCCATCGTGCCACTCCAAACCGTCGAACCGAAACGCCTGTACCGCCAGATCGCCGAGCAACTGCGTTCGCTGATCGCCGGCGGCGAGTTCCAGGCCGGCAGCCGGCTGCCGGCGGAACGCGACCTGGCCAGGCAGCTCGGCGTGAGCCGGCCCTCGGTGCGCGAGGCGCTGATCGCGCTCGAAGTCGAAGGCTGGGTGGAGGTGCGCACCGGATCGGGCGTGTACGTGCTGGCCCGCAACGGCGCCAGCGCGCGCGCGGCCCAGGTGCCCGCCAACGAGTGGGGCCCGCTGGAGCTGCTGCGCGCGCGCCGGGTGATCGAAGGCGAGATCGCGGCGCTGGCCGCCAGCCAGGCCAAGCGCCGCCACCTGCAGGCCATTCGCGAGGCGATCGACTCGATGCAGGCCGACGTCGAGCGCGGCGTGTCGCCGCTGGAAGGCGATCGAGCGTTCCACACCGCGGTGGCGCAGGCCTGCGACAACGTGGTGCTGCTCGAGACCGTGCAGACCTTCTGGGACGCCCGCCACGGTCCGCTGTTCGAGCGGCTGGGCGGCCACTTCGAGAGCGCGCCGGTCTGGCGCCTGGCGATCGCCGAGCACGAAGCGGTGCTGGCAGCGATCCGGGTGCGGGACGCGCAAGGCGCGCGCAGCGCCATGCAGCAGCACATGGACAAGACCAATTCCCGATTCAGCGCGAGCTGGCGCCGCGCCCATTCTTCCTGACCGCCAGCATGTTCAACCCGTAGGAGACCTCCGCATGCAGAAACGCTTCGCCATCAAACTCATCGCCGCGTGCGCGGTCGCCGCCGGCGCCATGGGCACCGTGGGCCTCGCCCAGGCCCAGACCAAGCTCAAGTGGGCGCACGTCTACGAGACGTCCGAGCCGTTCCACAAGTACTCCGTGTGGGCCGGCGAGGAGATCAAGAAGCGCACCAACGGCAAGTACGAGATCCAGGTGTTCCCGGCGTCGTCGCTGGGCAAGGAATCGGACATCAACCAGGGCCTGACCCTGGGCACGGTGGACATCATCCTGACCGGCGCCAGCTTCGCCGGCAACAGCTACAAGCCGCTGGCCATCACCTACTTCCCGTTCATCTTCCGCGACGCCGAGCACCAGCTGAAGTACGCCAAGAGCGACGTGTTCAGGGAACTGGCCAAGGGCTACGACGACAAGACCGGCAACCACATCGTGGCCCTGAACTACTACGGCGCCCGCCACGTCACGTCCAACAAGCCGATCACCAGGCCCGAGGACATGAAGGGCCTGAAGATCCGCGTGCCGGACGCGCCGGCCTATGTCGCCTTCCCGAAATCGCTGGGCGCCAACCCGACGCCGATCGCCTTCGCCGAGGTCTACCTGGCGCTGCAGAACGGCACCGTGGAAGCGCAGGAAAACCCGCTGCCGACGATCGAGGCGAAGAAGTTCTATGAAGTGCAGAAGAACATCTCGCTGACCGGCCACATCGTCGACTCGCTGCTCACGGTGGTCTCCGGGCAGCTCTGGGGCAAGCTGTCGGCCGACGAGAAGAAGATCTTCACCGACGTGATGCAGGAAGCCGCCGAAAAGACCGGCCGCGAGATCATCGCCTCCGAAGCCCGCCTGGTGGAAGAGTTCAAGAAGAAGGGCAAGAACGTGATCGTGGTCGACAAGAACGCCTTCCGCGCCGAGGTGCTGAAGAACACCAAGCCGGCCGACCATGGGTACCGCCAGGCCGACTACGACCGCATCGTCAACATCAAGTAACTGCGCGACGCACCGCCCCTGCCGCCGCCGCGACAGGGGCGGTCCCGTTTCGGGACCACGGCCAACAGGAGAAGACATGCATTCGATCGACGACATGCCGCACCTCATGGGAGACGACGGGCAGTTCCATGCGCAGGACGAGCCGGTGGACCTGTCCGGCACGCCCCGCGAGGCGTGGCTGGCCCTCGCCTTCTTCTGGCTGCTCGGCCTCACGGTCTTCTACCAGTTCTTCACCCGCTACGTGCTGAACGACTCGGCCGCCTGGACCGAGGAGATCGCCCGCTACCTGCTGATCGCCACCGTGTTCATCGGCGCCTCGATCGGCGTCGCCAAGAACAACCATATCCAGGTCGACTTCTTCTACCGCTACATGCCCCCCGCCGTGGGCCGCGTGCTGGCCACCGCCGTCGACGTGCTGCGCATCGCCTTCTTCGCCGCGGCCGTGGTGCTGACGATCCAGATGATGGCGAAGCTGGGCCAGAGCGCGCGCATGACGCTGGTCGACCTGCCGATGAACGTCGTCTACGGCGTCTGCCTGGCCGGCTTCGTATGCATGTTGCTGCGCTCGCTGTGGGTCGCGCGGCTGCACCTGCGCCGCGGCTACACGGTGCTGGAGCGCGTGGAGTCGACCATGGACGACGGCCCCTCCGGCCCGCCACGGCAAGCCCTGCAGAAGACCTGACCCATGCTCAAGATCGTTTTCCTCGGCCTGATGGCCCTCGGCCTGCCGGTCGCCATCGCGATGGCCGGCGCGTCGCTGATCTACCTGTTCTGGACCCAGAGCTCGCCGCCGTTCGTGGTGATCCACCGCATGGTGAGCGGCATCGACAGCTTCCCGCTGCTCGCCGTCCCGTTCTTCATCCTCGCCGGCAACCTGATGAACAACGCCGGCATCACCAACCGCATCTACAACTACGCGCTGGCGCTGGTGGGCTGGCTCAAGGGCGGCCTGGGCCATGTCAACGTGGTCGGCTCGGTCGTGTTCGCCGGCATGAGCGGCACCGCCATCGCCGACGCCGCCGGCCTCGGCACGATCGAGATCAAGGCCATGAAGGACCATGGCTACAGCTCGGAGTTCGCCGTCGGCGTCACCGCGGCCTCGGCGACGCTCGGGCCGATCATTCCGCCGAGCCTGCCGTTCGTGATCTACGGGATGATGGCCAACGTCAGCGTCGGCGCGCTGTTCCTTGCCGGGATCCTGCCGGGCCTCCTGCTGGGCGCGCTGATGATGATCACGGTGGCGTACTTCGCGCACAAGAACGGCTGGGGCTCGGACATCAAATTCGAGTGGCCGCGCCTGGTCAAGGCGCTGGCCGAAACCGCGGTGGTGGCCGGCTGGCCGGTGGCGTTGTGGCTGCTGATCGTGAAGGCCGGCCTGCCGGCCCAGCCGACGGTGTTCGCCGGCATCGTGGTGCTGTTCGCCGCCGACAAGCTGTTCAAGTTCCAGGCCGTGCTGCCGATCATGACCCCCGTGCTGCTGATCGGCGGGATGACCACCGGCATCTTCACGCCGACCGAGGGCGCGATCGCCGCCTGCCTGTGGGCCATGGTGCTGGGCTTCGCCTGGTACGGCACCCTCACCTGGAAGATGTTCCTGAAGGTCTGCCTCGACACCGTGGAAACCACGGCGACGGTGCTGTTCATCGTGGCCGCCGCCAGCATCTTCGGCTGGATGCTCACCGCCACCGGCGTCACGGCCGCCATCGCCGAGTGGGTGCTGGCCTTCACCACGCAACCCTGGATGTTCCTGCTGCTGGCCAACGTGCTGATGCTGTTCGTCGGCTGCTTCCTGGAGCCGACCGCGGCCATCACGATCCTGGTGCCGATCCTGGTGCCGATCTGCCAGAAGCTGGGCATCGACCTGGTGCACTTCGGCCTGGTGATGGTGCTGAACCTGATGATCGGCCTGCTGCATCCGCCGATGGGCATGGTGCTGTTCGTGCTGGCGCGGGTGGCCAAGCTGTCGGTGGAACGCACGACCATGGCGATCCTGCCGTGGCTGATCCCGCTGCTGCTCGCGCTGGGCGTGATCACCTACTTCCCGGCGCTGGTGCTGTGGCTGCCGAAGATGTTTTTTTAATCAGTCGAGGACAGAGCAAAAATTGCTCCGCAATTTCTCGATCTGTCCCGCCAAGTCAATCCATGAATCCCTTCATCCGCCTCCACCCCCGGGACGACGTCCTGATCGCCCGCGCCCAGCTCGTGGGCGGCGCCGCCGTCGAGAACATCACCGTCAAGGGGCTGGTTCCCGCCGGCCACAAGGTCGCGGCGCGCGCCATCGCGGCCGGCGAACCGGTGCGACGCTACAACCAGATCATCGGCTTCGCCAGCAAGCCGATCGCCGCCGGCGAGCACGTGCACACGCACAACCTGTGGATGGGGCCGGAAGGGGGCGCCTTCGAGCGCGACTACGCCTTCTGTGCCGACGTCAAGCCGCAGCCGCCCCGGCGCGAGGCCACCTTCATGGGCATCAAGCGCGCCGACGGCCGCGTCGCCACGCGCAACTACATCGGCATCCTGTCGAGCGTGAACTGCTCGGCGACCGCAGCGCGCGCGATCGCCGACCACTTTTCGCGCCAGACCAACCCGGCAGCGCTGGCGGCCTTTCCCAACGTCGACGGCGTGGTGGCCCTGACGCACGGCACCGGCTGCGGGATGGCCAGCGAAGGGCTCGGCATCCAGATCCTGGAGCGCACGCTGGCCGGCTATGCGACCCACGCGAATTTCTGGGGCGTGCTGGTGGTCGGGCTGGGCTGCGAGGCCAACCAGATCAACGCCTGGCTGGCCCACTCGAGCCTGCGCGAAGGCGAGACGCTGAAGGTCTTCAACATCCAGGACACCGGCGGCACGCGCAAGACCGTGCAGAAGGGCATTGCGCTCGTCGAGGCGATGCTGCCGCGGGCCAACGCCGTCAAGCGCGAACCCTGCAGCGCCTCGCACATCACGATCGGCCTGCAATGCGGCGGTTCCGACGGCTACTCCGGCATCAGCGCCAACCCGGCGCTGGGCGCCGCGGTGGACCTGCTGGTGGCGCACGGCGGCACGGCGATCCTGTCGGAGACGCCCGAGATCTACGGCGCCGAGCACCTGCTGACGCGGCGCGCGGTGCGGCGCGAGGTCGGCGAGAAGCTGATCGCGCGCATCCACTGGTGGGAGCAATACACCGGGCGCAACGACGGCGAGATGAACAACAATCCCTCGCCCGGCAACAAGGCCGGCGGCCTCACCACGATCCTGGAGAAGTCGCTGGGCGCCGTCGCCAAGGGCGGCACCACCAACCTGCAGGCGGTGTACGAATACGCGGAAGCCGTCAAGGAACACGGCTTCGTCTACATGGACACGCCCGGCTACGACCCGGTGAGCGCCACCGGCCAGGTCGCGGGCGGCGCCAACCTCATCTGCTTCACGACCGGCCGCGGCTCGGCCTACGGCTGCGCGCCGTCGCCCTCGCTCAAGCTCGCCACCAACTCGGCGCTGTGGCAGCGGCAGGAAGAAGACATGGACATCAACTGCGGCGAGATCATCGACGGCAAGGCCTCGATCCAGGAGATGGGCGAGCGCATCTTCCGCCAGGTGCTCGCGACCGCCTCCGGCGAGCCGACCAAGAGCGAGCGGCACGGCTACGGCCAGAACGAATTCGTGCCCTGGCAAGTGGGCGCGGTGATGTAGCAAACAGGAGTTGCGAACGATGGCAAGAAACTTCCAGGCCGGCGCCCTGCGCCGGCAGATGGCCCGCATCCTCGAAGCCGCCGGCAGCAGCGCCGCCGAAGCGCGACAGGTGGCCGACAACCTCGTGATGGCCAACCTGAGCGGCCACGACTCGCACGGCATCGGCATGATCCCGCGCTACATCGAGTCGATCCAGGAAGGCGGCCTGCAGCCCAACGCCGCCATCAAGGTGAACGTCGACGGCGGCGCGATGCTCGCCATCGACGGCCAGCACGGCTACGGCCAGGTCGTCGGCGTGCAGGCGATGGAGCTGGCGATGGAGCGCGCGGCGCAGCACGGCAGCTGCATCATGGCGCTGGGCCAGGCGCACCACCTGGGGCGCATCGGCCACTTCGCCGAGATGGCGGTGGCTCGCGGGCTGGTGTCGATCCACTTCGTCAACGTCCTGTCGCGGCCGGTGGTGGCGGCCTGGGGCGGCTCGGACGGCCGTTTCGGCACCAACCCGTGCTGCATCGGCATTCCGCTCGAGGGGCGCGAGCCGTTCGTGCTGGACTTCGCGACCAGCCGGGTGGCGCAAGGCAAGATGCGCGTCGCCCACAACGAGGGGCGCGAGGTGCCGGAGGGCTACCTGATCGACGAACATGGACGACCGACGACCGACCCCGGCGTGGTGGTGGTGCCCCAGTCCAACGGTTTGCTGGGCGCGCTGCTGCCCTTCGGCGAGCACAAGGGGTACGGCATGGCGATCGCGTGCGAACTGCTCGGCGGCGCGCTCTCCGGCGGCGGCACCTGGCACCGCAAGCCCGACATGCGGCGCGAGGTGCTCAATGGCATGGTGGCGATCCTGATCGACCCGAGGCGACTGGGCACCGGCGAGAGCTTCGAGCAGGAAGCCGCCGCGTTCATGGATTGGCTCAAGCAGAGTCCGCCGGCGCAGGGCTTCGACGCGGTGCGCATTGCCGGCGACCCGGAGCGCGAAGCTCGCATCAAGCGCGAGCGCGACGGCATCCTGGTGGACGAGCAGACCTGGGCGGAGATCCTCGCGGCCGGCAAGAAGGTGGGCCTGACCGACCTGCCGGTCTGAGACAGGGAAAGCGGACCTCCGTACGCAGAGGTCGCAAAGGATCCGCAGAGGACGCAGAAAAGACAGAAG
The DNA here is from genome assembly GCA_963708655.1 of uncultured beta proteobacterium. Taxonomy (GTDB): domain Bacteria; phylum Pseudomonadota; class Gammaproteobacteria; order Burkholderiales; family Burkholderiaceae_C; genus Ramlibacter. Next base: position 12,176 of record CAVPTY010000101.1, on the reverse strand, counting down.
AAGGAAAGCCGAGGGGAAGTCTTCTCTTTCTTCGAATTCTTCTGCGTCTTCTGCGCGTCCTTTGCGACCTCTGCGTACGGATGTCCGGCTTCGCCGCCTCTGCGTACGGGTGTCCGGCTTCGGTTTCACCCGACCGGCACCGCCGGGATCGCCCGCGACACGTCTCCCGCGAGTCCAAAGCCTGCAATACAAATCAAAACTTGAAACTTGGATTTGTAAAGGCCATGATTCGTGCCCGCCATCGTTTACGGCGGCCGTGGCCGGTTCGAGCGAGAAGGCTGCCAGGTCTTGGGCTGGCGGGAACTGGCGGGGCGCTGAGAGCCTGTGAACAAATTCCTCGCACCCGCGCGAGCCTCTTTGGATGCCTTCGGCGCATGACGGATCAGGCCCGGCTCGCCCTGCGGGCCGGAGCGTCCCGCCCGGCGCGGGCTCGACCATCAGGCGATCAGAGCATGAAGCCCAGGCTGGCTTCCAGGTGCTCGGAAGGCAGCCGCTTGAAGCCGGAGCGGGCAAAGCGCTGCAGGCGCCCCACGGCGAAGGCGGTGAGCATCGAGGCGCGCACCTGCGCGTCCAGCCCCGGCGTGGCGGAGCCGTCGCCGTCGACGCCGTTGCGCAGGCTCTGCTTGAGCGTGGATTCGATCTTGTCGAAGAACTGGTTCATGCGCTGCTGCAGGCGGTCGTTCTCGAACACCAGCGCGTCGCCGACCATGACCCGGGTCATGCCGGGATTCTTCTCGGCGAAGTGCATCAGCATCGCCACCACCTTGCCGGCCTGCGCGCCGCCGGCCGGCTCGCGCTCGCCGATCTGGTTGACCAGCGTGAACACGCTCTGCTCGATGAATTCGATCAACCCCTCGAACATCTGCGCCTTGCTGGCGAAGTGGCGGTACAAGGCGGCTTCGCTGACGTCCAGGCGCGCGGCGAGCGCCGCCGTCGTGATGCGCTCGGCACCGGGCTGTTCCAGCATCGTGGCCAGCGCCTGCAGGATCTGCACCCGCCGTTCGCCGGGCTTGGGGCGCTTGCGCGCCGGCGTCGTCGCTGGCGCTTCGAGAGTCGGATCCGGGGTGCTCAGCTGCGAGTCGGACATGAGGTGCAACAGATGTGTTGAGTTGATTCTCGCACACGCCCACTCAGGGTTTTTCCGGGCCGGGGAACGACAAGCCCACCCGCAAGCCGCGGCCGCCCGCGCCCGGCTGCAGTTGCAATTGGGCGTGGTGCACCCGCGCGATCTCGTCGGCGATCGCCAGGCCCAGCCCGTTGCCCTCGCCCTGCGTGCCGCGCACGCGATAGAACCGCTCCAGCACGCGCTGCCGCTCCTCGGGGGCGATGCCCGGGCCATCGTCCTCCACCTCGACGAACGCCTGTCCGTCTCGCCGTCCGCAGCGGATCGTCACGCAGCCGCCGGCCGGCGTGTACTTGACGGCGTTGTCCACCAGGTTGCCCAGCAGCTCGCGCAGCAGCCAGCCATGGCCGGTCACCTGCACCGGTTGCGCGTCGAGGCCGAGGTCGATGCGCTTGGCCGCGGCCGCGTCCAGGTGCGTTTCCAGCATCGTCTCGCACAGCGCCTTCAGCTGCACCGGCTGCATCGGCTGCGTCTGCATCGTGCGGGCGTCGGCGCGCGACAGCGCGAGCAACTGGTTGGCCAGCTGCGACGTGCGCCGCGCCGCGCCGCGCAGCTTGTTGACCTCCTGCGCCGGCAGCTGCAAGGTCCCGCCGGGCTGGCCGGACGCATTCGCGGCCTGGGCCCAGGCCTCCACCTGCGCCTGCAACCCGGCCAGCGGGGTGCGCAACTGGTGCGACGCGTCGGCGATGAAGCGGCGCTGGCTCTGCGCCTGCGCGTCGACCAGGCCGAACAGGCGATTGAGCGACTGCACCAGCGGCCGCACCTCGTCGGGCGAAGCCGTCTCGTCGATCGAGCTCAGGTCGCGCGGCGAGCGCCGCTCGAGCGCATCGCGCAGGTCCAGCAAGGGCTTGAGCGCCCGCTCGACCGCCCAACGCACCGCGAAGGCGGCGGCGATGACCAGCACCACGTTGGGCAGCAGCACCCGGAACAGCACGGAGCGGGCCCACTGCTGGCGCGGATCGGAGCCGTCGGCCAAGGCGACGACGACGTCGCCCAGGACCGTGTGCTGGCGCTGCCGCACGATGCGCCAGGCCACGCCGCCGTGCTCCTCGGTGTGGAATTCCGGCTCGCGCGTGGTCGGCGGCAGCGCGGCGAGCCACGGCTCGCCATGCAGCACCTTGCCGTCCGCATCGCAGATCGCGTAGGCCGCGTGCCCGGGGCCGTCCTTCAGGAACTGCTGCATGGCCGGCGCCAGCAGCAGCACCGGCGGCGGGCCCTCGGCGACGATCGAATCGGCCATCAGCGGCACCAGCGCCAGCAGTCCCTGGTCCTGCCGCAGCGCCACGTTGTCGGCCGAACGGTACTCGTACCAGGCGTTGACCACCGCCAGCAGCAGCAGCGGCACGATCAGCATCACCAGCAGCCGCCGCCGCAGGCCCAGCGTGATGCCGGGCTCGCCGGTGCGCGGGTGCTCCGGCAACGCGGGGGCCGCCGGTTCGTGCTTCACGCAGGCGGCACTTCGCTCAGCTCCAGCCGGTAGCCGAAGCCGCGGATCGAGCGCAGGGCCACCCCGTGCGGCTCCAGCTTGCCGCGCAGGCGCGACACGTAGACCTCCACGGCATTGGGCGTGATCTCCTTGTCCCAGCCGGTGAGGGCCTGCAGCAGCTTGTCCTTGCTGGCGGGCTTGGGCGCGTGGATCAGGAGGTATTCCAGCACCGTCCACTCGCGCGGCCCGAGCTCGATGTTCACCACCTGGCCGCGGCCATGCCCGGTCGCCCGGCGCGTCGCGGTGTCGAGTTCGATCGGACCGAAGCCCAGCACCGCCGTCTTGGCCGCCTGCGAGCGGCGCAGCAGCGCGCGCAGGCGCGCCAGCAGCTCCGGCAGCTCGAAGGGCTTGATCATGTAGTCGTCGGCGCCGAGGTCGAGCCCCTGCACCCGGTCCTGCAGCGCGTCGCGGGCCGTCAGGATCAACACCGGCATCGCGTGGCTGGGCATCTCGGGGCGGCGCAGGCGCCGCGTCAGCTCCAGCCCGTCCATCTTCGGCAGCCCGATGTCGATGATCGCGGCGTCGAACGGCTCCGCCGCCAGCACCTCCTCGGCGCGCTCCCCGCTGCCCACCCAGTCGACGGCGTAGCCGGCGTCGGTCAGCCCCAGCTTGATGCCGCTGGCCACCATCACATCGTCTTCGACCAGCAGCAGACGCATTCGCAGGTGCCTCTCGGGTTTTGTCTCCCTCCCCCGAAGGGGGAGGGCATGAACATTCAGTGCGACCGGATCATCGTCCCGTACGCCTGGTCGGTCAGGATCTCCAGCAGCATCGCGTGCGGCACGCGGCCGTCGATGATGTGCACGGAATTGACGCCGCTCTTGGCCGCGTCGAGCGCGCCGGCGATCTTGGGCAGCATGCCGCCGGAGATGGTGCCGTCGGCGAACAGCTCGTCGATCTCGCGCGCCGTCAGGTCCGTCAGCAGCTTGCCGTTCTTGTCCAGCACGCCCGGCGTGTTGGTGAGCAGCACCAGCTTCTCGGCCCGCAGCACCGTCGCCAGCTTGCCGGCCACCACGTCGGCATTGATGTTGTAGCTCTCGTTCTCGGCGCCGAAGCCGATCGGCGAGATCACCGGGATGAACTGGTCGTCCTGCAGCGCCTTCACGACCGAGGGATCGATCGCCACGATGTCGCCGACCTGGCCGACGTCGTGCTGCTTGTTCGGATCGGCGTTGTCGACCATCTTGAGCTTCTGCGCCCGGATCAGGCCGCCGTCGCGGCCCGTGAGGCCCACCGCCTTGCCGCCGGCCTGGTTGATCAGGCCCACGATGTCCTGCTGCACTTCGCCCGCCAGCACCCACTCCACGACTTCCATGGTCTCGGCGTCGGTGACCCGCATGCCCTGGATGAACTCGCCCTTCTTGCCCAGGCGGCCGAGGGCGGCCTCGATCTGCGGGCCGCCGCCGTGCACCACCACCGGGTTCATGCCGACCAGCTTGAGGAGCACCACGTCCTCGGCGAAGTCCGCCTGCAGCTCGGGGTCGGTCATGGCGTTGCCGCCGTACTTGATCACCATGGTCTTGCCGTGGAACTGGCGGATGTACGGCAGCGCCTGGGCGAGGATTTCGGCCTTGTCGCGCGGTGCGATGTTCGAGATGTCGGTCATGTGCTCTGAGCTGGACGCTTGGTGGCTAGAGGCCGGAAGGAGGCGGCAGCGCTGCTCGGCCGCGGCTGATTTCAAATTGTGCCGCAATCGGGCCGGCCGGTCAGCGGCGCAGCCAGCGCGGCACCTTGAAGCGCACGATGCTGACGTAGGCCCGGACATAGACCACCACCGACACGGCGATGAACACCATCAGAAGCGCCGTGCGGTCCCAGAACAGCACGGCCGGCAGCACCGTCATCACGGCGAACCCCCACAGGTAAGGGGAGGTGCGGTTGTTGCGCATCAGCACGCGGCGCGCCTCGTCGTCCTCGAACACCTCGCGCACGATGCGGCGGTAGATCAGCTGGTGGAAATGCAAGGCGTCGGCGACGCCGGGCGACTGACCGCGCGCCGCCTTGCGGTAGATCGAGAACAGCGTCTCGAGCACCGGGTAGATCAGCAGCAGCAGCGGAAACCAGGGCGACACCTGCGGGTGCCGCTGCACCAGCAGGATGCTCGCGATCGCGATCACGACGCCCCACAGGTAGGCCCCGCCGTCGCCCGCGAAGATCAGCCCGCGCGGGTAGTTCCAGACCAGGAACCCCGCGGTGGCGCCGGCCAGCACCAGGACGACGGCGGCGAGCTGCCGGTCGCCGACCTGCAGCGCCACGTAGGCGAGCGCGAAGCAGCAGACCACGGCCACCGTGCCGGCGAGGCCGTTGTAGCCGTCGATCAGGTTGAAGGCATGCGGCAGGCCCGTGATCGCCAGCAGCGCCAGGCCAAGGCCCAGCCACGGCGTCGCCGCCCAGGCGCCGTCCAGCCATGGCAGGCCCAGCCGCGACACCGACAGGCGCAGCATCCAGATCGCCAGGGCTGAAGCCGCGACGGTGAGCAGCAGCCGCAAGCGCACCGGCAGCCGCTGGCTGAGATCCTCCACGGTTCCTGCCGCCACCCCGAGGCAGGACACCGCGCACAGCGTGCCCGCCAGCCAGACGTCGCCGCGGACCTGGTTGGGAATCCCCAGCCGCTGCGACACGGCCATCCAGCCCCAGCCGATGCTGCACGCGGCGAGCATCGCGATGCCCCCCAGCCGCGGCACATGCCCGACGTGAAAGCGTTGCGGCACGCCGGCCGCATAGCGGCGCGCGTGGCCGCGGCCGTACCGGACCACCAGTGCCGTGGCGACGAACGCGCTCACGAAGCACAGGATCAACAGCACCAGCATGGAACGATCAGCTGCTGGCGGCCTGGTAGCGCCACAGGGCGGGCCCGCACCACAGGCGCAGCAGGCTGCGGACATGCCACGCCAGGTGCCGCAGCTGCCGGCGGCTGCTGCGCGAGGCATCGTGGATCACCGTCGCGTCCGCCCGCCTCAGGGTCCACCCCTGCAGGCGCAGCCGCAGGCAGAAATCGACGTCTTCGCAGTACATGAAGAAGCGCTCGTCGAAGCCGCCCAGCCGCCGGTAGACCGACGTGGGCACCAGCCAGAAGGCGGCGCTGATCCAGTCGACGCGGCCGGACTCGCGCTTCAGGAGGTGGCGGCGCAGCAGCGCGGCCGGCGTCACGGCCTCCCGCTCGTTGTCCTGCACGGTGCCGTCCGGATTGAGCACGCGCGGGTACGCGAGCCCGGTGCCGGGAATGCTGGCCTGCTGCACCAGGTTCTGCCACAGCTCGGGGCTGGCGACCTCGATGTCCGGATTCAGCACGCAGAAGAACTCGGAGTTGCAGTGGGCAAAGGCGCGGTTGTGGTTGGCGCCGAAGCCCGTCGGCTGGGTGTTGAACAGCTCCGAGACGGTGAACGACCAGCCGACCCCGGGCGCCTCGAGCGCCAGCGCCGGCAGGTTGTGGGTCACCACGACGCGCTCGATCCAGCCGTTGTGGTCGGAGTCGGCGAGCCGCAGCAGGAGCTGCTGCACCATGTCGCCCTGGCCATGGCTCACCACCGAGACCGTGATGCCGCAGCCTGGGGCGGGTGGGCTCCCTGAGGGGGCACTTACAATCTGGGGGATCAAGTAGGGCGGGAAAAAGCAGGAAAACACATGATTCTAGTGACCGGCGGCTGCGGCTTCATCGGCTCGGCCTTCGTGCTGGGCTGGCTGCAGGACCAGGATGAGCCGATTCTCAACCTCGATCTGCTCACCTACGCCGGCCACCCCGGCAACCTCGCGCCCGTGGCCGGGGACCCGCGCTACCTGTTCGTGCGCGGCGACATCGGCGATCTGCCGCTGGTGAGGCAGCTGCTCGCGCGGCACCGGCCGCGGGCCATCCTGAACTTCGCCGCGGAGAGCCACGTGGACCGCTCGATCGCCGCGCCGCAGGCGTTCGTCGAGACCAATGTCGTCGGCACCGTGAAACTGCTGCAGGCCGCGCACGCCTGGTGGCAGGGGCTGTCCGGGGAACAAGCGCAGCGCTTCCGGTTCCTGCATGTGTCGACCGACGAGGTGTACGGATCGCTGGCGGCCGACGACCCCCCGTTTCGCGAAACGGATGCTTATGAGCCGAACAGCCCGTATTCCGCTTCGAAGGCCGCATCCGATCACTTCGTGCGGGCCTGGCACCATACCTATGGCCTGCCGGTCGTCACCACCAACTGCTCCAACAACTACGGTCCGCGCCAGTTCCCGGAAAAGCTCATTCCGCTGATGATCCACAACGCGCTGAAGGGCCTGCCGCTGCCGGTCTACGGCGACGGCCAGCAGGTGCGCGACTGGCTCCATGTGGACGACCACTGCGCCGGCTTGCGGGCGGTGCTCGATGGCGGCCGGGTGGGCGAGACCTACAACATCGGCGGCCGCTCCGAGCGCACCAACATGCAGGTGGTCCATGCGATCTGCAGCGCGCTCGACGAACTGGTGCCGCGCGCGGGCGGCAGCAAGTACGCCGGGCTGATCACGCACGTCGAGGACCGGCCCGGCCACGACCGACGCTACGCCATCGACGACGGCAAGATCGCCGGCGAGCTCGGCTGGGCTCCCGCCCTCGGGTTCGAGGAGGGCCTGCGGCAGACGATCCGCTGGTACCTGGACAACCAGGCCTGGGTCGAGTCGGTGACCAGCGGCGCCTACCGCCACTGGGTCGAGCAGAATTACGGGGGCCGCGCCCGCGCCGCATGAAGATCCTGCTGCTCGGCGCCAACGGCCAGGTGGGATGGCAACTGCGGCGCAGCCTGTCCGTCCTGGGCGACGTCACGGCCCTGCATCGGGGCAGCTCGCCCTTGTGCGGCGACCTCACGCGGCCGGATGCGCTGGCGGACGCGATCCGCGCCGTGGCACCCGACGTGATCGTCAACGCCGCCGCGTACACCGCGGTGGATCGCGCCGAGAGCGAGCGCGAGGCGGCCTTCGCCGTCAATGGCACCGCCTGCGAAGTGCTGGCCGCTGAAGCGGCCCGGCTCGGCGCCTGGCTGGTGCACTACTCCACCGACTACGTCTACGACGGCACCGGCCAGCGCCCGTGGCGCGAGTCGGACGCGACCGCGCCGATCAACGCGTATGGCGAAAGCAAGCTCGCCGGCGAGCAAGCCGTCGCGCGCCACGAGCGCCACCTCATCCTGCGCACCAGCTGGGTCTTCGACACCTGGGGCCAGAACTTCCTCAAGTCCATCCTGCGCGCGGCGGCCCAGCGCGACAGCCTGGCCATCGTCGGCGACCAGTGGGGTGCGCCGACCCGCGCGGCGCTGATCGCGGACGTGACGGCGCATGTGGTCGCGCGGCTGCGGCCGGAACTGGCCGGCATCTACCATGTGGCCGCCGCCGGCGCGACCAATTGGCACGCCTACGCCAGCCTCGCGATCGAGCAGGCGGCGCAACGAGGCCTGCCACTCAAGATACAAGCTGGAAACATACGCGCCATACCATCGGGGGAGTACCCGGTCGCGGCGGCGCGCCCCGCGAATTCGCGGCTCGACACGCACAAGCTGCAATCGAGCTTCGGCCTGGTGCTGCCGCCCTGGCAGGACGGTGTGAGCGCAGTCGTCGCCGAACTGGCTTCTTTCAACTTGTCACGTCAATTCCCATGAGCCCATTGCCAGTGAAGCAAACGCCCCGCCGGGGCATCATCCTGGCCGGCGGCGCCGGTACCCGGCTGCACCCGGCCACGCTGGCGATGTCCAAGCAGCTGTTGCCGATCTACGACAAGCCGATGATCTATTACCCGCTGGCGACGCTGATGCTGGCGGGCATCCGCGAGGTGCTGGTGATCAGCACGCCGCAGGACACGCCCCGTTTCCAGCAGCTGCTGGGCGACGGCAGCGCCTGGGGCATGAACATCAGCTATGCGGTACAGGACCGGCCGGACGGCGTGGCGCAGGCCTTCGTCATCGGCCGCCGGTTCATCGGCGACCGGCCCAGCGCGCTGGTGCTGGGGGACAACATCTTCTACGGCCACGACCTGGTGCGGATGCTGCGCGAGGCCGATGCCCAGCCCGCCGGCGCGACCATCTTCGCCTACCACGTCAAGGACCCCGAGCGCTACGGCGTGGTGTCGTTCGACGACCAGGGGCGCGCGCTGTCGGTGCAGGAAAAGCCGCGCAACCCGCAGAGCCACTTCGCCGTCACCGGCCTGTACTTCTACGACCAGCGGGTCTGCGAGATCGCGGCGAGCGTGCGGCCTTCGAGCCGCGGCGAGCTCGAGATCACCGACCGTGAACCAGGTCTACCTGGAACGCCGCCACCTCAACGTGCAGACCATGGGCCGCGGCTTCGCCTGGCTGGACACCGGCACGCACGAGAGCATGCTCGAAGCCACCCAGTTCATCCACACCCTCGAACAGCGCCAGGGCCTGAAGGTGGCCTGCCCGGAGGAGATCGCGTGGCGCTACGGCTGGATCTCGGACGACCAGTTGCTGGCCCTGGCCGAGCCGCTGGCCAAGAGCAGCTACGGGCGCTACCTGCAGGCCATCGCGCAGGGCACGGTGTGAGCCTCGCCGTCAGCGCGACCCGCCTGCCGGAAGTCCTGGTCGTCGAGCCGAAGGTGTTCGGCGACGAGCGCGGGTTCTTCCTCGAGAGCTTCAACCAGGCCGCCTTCCGCGCCGCCACCGGCGTGACGCTGGACTTCGTCCAGGACAACCATTCGCGCTCGGCGCACGGCGTGCTGCGCGGCCTGCACTACCAGATCCGCCAGCCGCAGGGCAAGCTGGTGCGGGTCGTGAGCGGCCGGGTGTTCGACGTGGCCGTCGACATGCGCCGGTCCTCCCCACGGCTGGGCCAGTGGGTCGGCGTCGAGCTGAGTGCGGCCAACCACCGCCAGTTGTGGGTGCCGCCCGGATTCGCGCACGGCTTCGTCGTGCTCTCCGACAGCGCCGACTTCCTCTACAAGACCACGGACTACTACGCGCCGCAGTTCGAGCGGGCGCTCGCCTGGAACGATGCCCATGTGGGCATCGAGTGGCCGCTGCGGGAACTCCGCCAGGCACCGGCACTCTCAGCCAGGGATGCGGCCGCCCCGTCCTGGAGCGGCGCCGAATTCTTCGACTGAGAATCCGATGACCATGCTCGTTTCCGAGGACTCATCCCTGGCGGGGATGGGCCTCTCCGACCATTCTCCCGAACGCGCTGGCGGCGCGTATGCACTATCCGACGCTACCCGACCCAGGTGAGCTTCCCGTACACGGGCAACTATCGCATCGACACGCTGCTCCAGGGCGCGGACGGCCAGAGCGGCCCCGGAGCCCTGATTTACCAATGGAACGCCGGCCGTGCGCTCGGCAGTTCCGTGAATGTCACCTACAGCTTCGCGACGGCTGCCCCGGTCTACGGCGGCAACGTCGACGCATCCACTGGCGACAGTGGCTTCCAACCCTTCACCGACCAGCAGAAGGCAGCCGTCGACCAGATCATGGGCCAGCTCTCGCTGGAACTGGGCATCGCCCTGGTGGAAAAGGCCGACAGCGCCTCCAGCTACGGCCAAATTCGTTTCGGCAACAACTACCAGCAGTACTCGACCGGTTACTCCTGGCTGCCGTACCAGGCGGGTGACCGTGGCGGGGACGTGTGGATCGACATCACGCCGGAAAGCGCCACCTACCCGGTCAACCCCAATCTGCGCGATCTGTCGCCGGGCAGCGAAGGCTACGGCACGCTGCTGCATGAAATCGGCCACGCCCTTGGCCTCAAGCACCCGGGCGACTACAACGCCGGGTCGGCCACATCCGGTGCACCTGGCAACTATTTGGCATCTGCCGAGGACAACAGCAATTACACGGTCATGACGTATGACCTCTACAGCCAGCCGCTGCCCCCCCGAGACTGGTATGGCATGTACGACCTGCTGGCGCTCAAGACGCTCTACGGCAGCCGCAACTACAACGCCGGCGACACGGTCTACAGGTACACCGACGCGGACGGCCGTGTGCTGAAGATCATCGACGACGGCTCGGGCTTCGACACCATCGACATCTCGGGCGTGAGCCCGGCCGGCAACCGCGTCGTCGACATGCGGCCTGGCACCTTCAGCTCGATCGGCGTCAAGGCGGTGAACAACCTTTCCATCGATTACTTCACTGCCATCGAGGGATTCATCGGCACGAACCACGCCGATCAGGTCATCGGCAACGACGCCAGCAACGTGTTCGTGCTCGGCCTGGGCAACGACGTCGTGACCGACGGCGGCGCTGGCATCGATCTGGTGCAGTTCGTCGGTGGCCGCGCGAGTTACACGGGTGGCGGCATCGGCGGCGGCGTCATCCAGGTGAGGACGCTCGGCAGCTCCGTGGACAACAAGACCCTCACGAACGTCGAGCGGCTGGCATTCTCGGACAGCAAACTGGCACTCGATCTGGGCGGCAACGCGGGCATCGCCGCCAAAATCCTGGGCGCGGTGTTCGATGAATCGATCCTGCACAGGGACCCCGCCTCGGTCGGCTTCGCGCTGTCCAAGGTCGACGCCGGCATGAGCTACACCGATCTGCTCACGCTGGCACTGGACATCCGATTCGGCGGCGGTGCACCGTCCGACGAGCAGCTGGTCGACCTGCTGTACACGAACATCGCCGGGGTGGCGCCGACGGCGCAGCAGGCTGCGCCTTACCTGGGGCTGCTGCACGACGGCACCACGCAGGCCAGCCTGGGCGTCATGGCCGCCGAAATGGCGGAGAACGCCGCGCAGATCGACCTGGTGGGTCTGGCCCAGACCGGCATCACCTACGTGTGACGCGGTGGCGAGGCGGGCGCGTCGGCCAGCCCGCCTCGCTCACGGCTGCAGCCAGCCATTGATTTCCGCCACCGCCTGCTCGTCGGCCTCGCCGGCCAGCGCACGCAGCCGGATGCGCGAGATCATGTACAGGTAGCGTGCATTCGCCAGGTCGCGCAAGGCAGTGACCCGCTGTTCCTCCGCATTCAGCACGTCGACCAGCGTGCGGCTGCCGGCCTCGAACGAGCGGCGGTTGGAATGCACCATCGTCTCGGCCGAGCGCACGGCCTGCTCCAGGGCGCGGATGCGCAAGGCGCCTTCGGTCAGGCCCCGGTATTCCTTCTCCACGCGCAGCGCCAGGTCGCGGCGGGTGGCCTCCAGCGCCAGCCCGACCCGTTCCTGTTCGGCCACCGCCTGCCGCACCTGCGAATTGACATAGCCGCCGGCGAAGATCGGCACGTTCAGCTGCACCCCGATCGACTTGCTGTCGTAGCGCGAATTGACGCGCGTCACGTTGTCGCTGTCGCTGATCGACCACTGCGCGATGGCGTCCACCGTGGGCTTGTGCCCGGCGCCGGCCTTTTCGATCTCGAAGCGGGCGGCTTCCAGTTGCGCCCGCAGCGCGCGCAATTCGGGGCTGGCCTGCTCGGCCCGGTCGGTCCACTGCAGCAGCGCGCCGGGGTCGGGCGCCATCGCGCGCAGCTTGTCGGGGTCCACCGGCGCCAGCCTGGCGATCGGCGCGTTGACCATCACCTGCAGCTGGCGCCTGGTGTAGTCCAGGTTCTGCCGCGCCTCCAGCTCCTGCGCGATGGTCATGTCGACCCGCGAGCAGCGACGGTACCAGTAGGTTACAT